>DAHUZH010000230.1 GCA_027306695.1 Acidobacteriaceae bacterium | reverse complement strand
GATCAGCCGGTTCTGTTCATCCATCCGCTGCTTGGCGGCTAGAGCCTGCTGCGCGACCGAGGCGGCGAGGATTTGGTTCGTATCCTGCTGCGAATGAATTTGCAAGACAGTTGCGGTGTTGATCTTGCCCAGCACGGCCATCTCGCTCTGCTGCGATGGGTCGGTAGAATATGTGTCCGATTCTAGGTTTGCGAGCTTCTGCGACAGCGATTCCGAGTTCGAGCGAATGGTGCCCACGGTGGACAGAGCATTGGTGATCACGCCCTGTCCTAGCTCGGATGTGGCGTATTGATTCTGAATGACAGCCTGCGTGGCGGCATCCTGCGTGGCGAGAGCGCTCGCGGGAAATTGTTGCGCTTGCAGTACGGCGCTGGCATACGCGGTGTTCGCCTGAGATTGTCCGCCGAGGTTCAGCGCATTCATCCACGCGCCGGTGTTGCCATAGCTGTCCGGCGCGGAAAGGTTGATCCACGGAGAAACTTGCGATTGATAGCGCGCAGCCAAATCCTGCGGCATCTGGGCCATCTGATGGGCGAGATTATAGGTCGTGATGATCTGGTCGCGGGTCTCGACTGCCGTGGTGTACATCTGCTCCAGTTGGCCGAACTCCTGGATGGCCTCCACGAAATTCGAGGCATCGAAGACGGCAAACTGCGCCTGCGCTGCAGGCGCGAGCAGCGTTACAAGAGAGAAAATAAAACACGCAATTCTGAGTGGTTTCATTGGCATCTTTCCTTTTCTGCACTCATCAATGGGAGTGCGGTTGATGTTTGGCAATTGCGATTTTTGGAACGGAATGTTTGCGTGAATAACGGCAACAGCCCAAGGCGCATTGACCTAAATGGATATGGGCGTAGTGCAGCGGCGACGGCTTGGGCGGCTGCGAAGTGTCGTCGCAGCCAGTCGCAAGACAGCACGCGCAGAGAATGGTGGCAAGCAGACGCATCAGAAATCTCCTGGCATGTCGTGGTTTTCATAAACGGGGAGCAGCATATCCTGCGTCAGATAGACCTTCACGCGATGGCCTTCGCGGATAGTAATCGTCGGCAGAATGTTGATGAAGCGTTGCAATACGTTCGCGCCCGACTGGGACAGGCTCGATGCCACGCCCTGCTCATACATCGCCGGGCCACTGATGTTGTAGCCGCTGCCATAGGTGGTGGCCTCGGCTGCACCGGAGATCACGCCCAATGCAATCGATGCGCCGAAGATCTGCAAGTAATGGTTATTTACTTGATCGGACAGCCCTGTCGCGCCAGTCTGGTCGAGACCATGAAACTGGTCGAGATCGACGGAATATCCATCCGGCATCAACATGCGATGGAAGGTGACGGCCAGCCGCCGCTGGCCCGTGCCAGAGACCTTGTGAACATCGCCCAGCAGGAAGGTTCCCTGAGGAATCAGTACCTGCTGGCCATCATGTGAATAGACGGGATTGGTGACCATGACCTTGACTGGCCCGGCAAAATCTCCAATCAGCCGATTCACCAACACGGTATCGATTACTGTGCCTTCAAAGAGCGCATAGGGCTGGCCGTGTGCAGCGTTAATGCTCACCTCTGGCGCTCGCTTTGCAGCGTTGGCAGTATGTTGCTCCGCATCTGTCTCATTGGACAACGCAGAGGAAGAAGAAACCGGAGATGGAGTATTCGCCATCTCAGAACGGAGCAGAGGAAACGCTTGTTCCGGTGCCGCTGCATGCGTGTTGCTCGTCGCTACCAGATTCGATACGAACTGGGAGCGGAACTCCAACTCACGTTCGGCATCCTTCTCAGGATCGCGCGGCGGCTGGCTGGTCTGCACGTTAGCTTGCGACCTACCTTCTGCTGTTTCAGCTTCAGCGCTACCTATTTTTTGCTCTCGCTGCGCATTCATCGCCTGTTGCTTCTGATTCAGGTCTGCAGTCAGTGCTTCGATGCGATGTCGGTTCACCTCCGGCGAGACAGCGGTGGCTTCCTGCGACAGTGGTTTTGCTGTGGGCTTGGCGTGATTCTTCGAGAACATCACGGCGAACAAAATCAGTACGGCGAGTCCTGCGATGACGTAGGTTTGCGCCTGTTTCGGCACCACACCTTCTGGCTGCGTGCGCCGATCATTGACAGTGGCGGGCTGAGGAGTCGGCACATTTTCTGGAACCTGCTTGTTGTCCGTCATGGCTACTGCACCCGCCGCGCAAATGCGAGCTTCTTTTTGCCGATCTGGAGATAGCCCTTGTCGACCACCTGCGAGATCACATAGGTATTGCCATCGAGTTGAAAGCTGACCAGGTCGGGTTTGGCATCCTTGAGTTCGTAGACGGCAAACTTTTCCGCCGCATGGGAACGGATGTAGGTAAACCGGCCATCGTGATAGATGGCTTCCACATCGAACGGCTTTTTGTTGCGATAGCTGTAATCGAAGCGCAATTGCTCCGTCGGGTAGCTGGCGCGGAACTGCTCGACGAATTTTTTGTCCTGGGCAATGGCTGTTTGTGCGCGCGCTTGGGCTGCGGTCACTTCCGATGCCTGTACCAGCGTGATCGCGCCATGCGCGGCGGCCAGCGAAGATGCGTCCGATGGTTCAATCACGACTTTCAGATCGGGCATCTGGGTCTCATCGTCGTCAAGCGTGAAGGAATAAACGTTGCCCTTGTCCGTGATCAAATTCAGGTTGGAGTGGATGTCAGCCTTCGCTGGATGAAGGAAGCAATCGCTGCCGACAGCATCAACGATCCAGAAGTCCTTATCTCCGGTGGCGACTTCGAGAATCTTTTCTGTAGGGGGCAGCTCAATCAACGTGGTGTAACGCATCCGTGCTCGGATGGGCACGATGTTGTTGGTGTAATAGTGGACGGTACGAGCGGTCTGTTGCGCGTGCCCCAATTGCGCGCCGAGCAGCAACGCGACCAGACTCATAACAATCAAGTAAAAATTCCAGAACCTACGGCTCATTGTTTCTCTCCTGGGAAGTTTGGTTGGGGGAAATCCTGGGCGAGACGCAGCAATCCCTGCTCCGGCCCATAGCGGGCGAAATATTCCTGCTTGCGCTGGTTGTCGCGGGAGTTGTTAGTGGCAATCCAGTACGTCAACGCATCGACATCCAGCCGTAACTTTTTCGTGGCACCCGGCT
>DAHUZH010000022.1 GCA_027306695.1 Acidobacteriaceae bacterium | reverse complement strand
TAACTATGTGGCCTATCCGTTCTATGCTTCATAACATTGGGGTATTTTGATGGCGAAATCGAATTCGGAGCTTGAAGAATTCAACTCTGTGTTGCGAAAGATTCTTTCCGTCCCACGCGCGGAATTGAAGAAGCGTGAGAAGGAATGGAAGCGCAAACAGGCGCGAAAAAAGAGAGCTAAGGTTTCGCCCGCTTCCCGCGCTTCAACCGCTTAGGGTTAGCAGGTCGCCGTTTCTAATCCCTTCCCCGTGAGTTCGGCGAAGGTCAACCGCTTGCCGACAATCTGGGAGATTACCCGATTGAAGCGGCCAGCATCGTTCATGTCCTCACGGTTGTTGTACCGGAAGGTTTGCTCATCGAGGTAACGAAACAGATGGAATGGTTCGACACTTACGTAGGTTCCGTTGATGCCACGTTTCAACAGGCTCCAGAAGTTTTCGAGGCCGTTGGTGTGGATGCGTCCGTTGACGTATTCGACGGCGTGGTCAACGACCTTGTGTGCGTAGTCAGTCGCCAAACCCTCATAGGAAAGAAGCGCGTCCGTATAGAGCGCCGCGCCCGCTTCGACATGTTTTTTTACTTCCGCCTGCAAGACGGCTTTCTTGCGATTCGAGACAACGATGGTACGAACGTTGCCCCCGCGCTCAAGGATGCCCATGACGGCGGTCTTGTCTTTGGTTCCTGTACCAGTGATGCGACGGGCCTTGACACTCAGGTGCATGTTGCGAGCCTTGCCGCCGATGAAAGTCTCATCAGCTTCGACTTCGCCGCCCAGCTTGCTTCCAAAGGAATCGTCCTGCATGGCCAGACGGATGCGGTGCAGCATGAACCATGCGGCTTTCTGCGAGACATTCACATCACGCGCAATCTCGTAACTGCTGATTCCATTTTTACAGTTAGTGAGAAGCCAGATCGCAGTGAGCCATTTATCGAGTCCGATAGGGGAATCTTCCATCATGGTTCCAACCTTGATGGAAAACTCGCGCTTGGCGTGATGACTAGAGCAAGTCCAAGTGCGCCGATGCGCCCGATAGTTAACCTTCTCATTGCCGCATGTAGGGCACTTAACAACTCCATCGGGCCAACGCTGTGCCACAAGATGAGCAATGCAGTTGTCGGGATTCGAGAAGTATACGATGGCTTCCTGAAGGCTCTTAGGTTCGTTAATCATAACGCTCTCCACTGTCTAAACTATAGTCAAAAACAGTGGTGGAGTCAAGGTAATTATTGCCCAAATTAGGACACTACCGCGGTATGCCTCCAGTTCCTCACTTGCCGCTTCTCTGCTACGCTGAATAGTTTGCCACTTTGCAGGCGGAGAACAATTTTATGGCTTTCAAGTTCAAGGGCGTCGACTTCATCGGCTTCGATCAAATGCTCACGGAAGACGAGCGCATGGTGCGCGACAATGCGCGCAAGTTTATCGAAGAAAATCTTGTTCCCATCATCGAGGAATGCAATCGCGAAGGGCGCTTTCCGAAAGAGTTGATCCGGCCCATGGGCGAGCTGGGCTTCTATGGCGCGACGATCGACGGCTATGGCTGCGCCGGGATGAACAACGTAGAATACGGCCTGGTGATGCAGGAAACAGAACGCGGCGACTCCGGCGTGCGCAGCTTCGTCAGCGTGCAGTCGGCGCTGGTCATGTACCCCATCCATGCCTTCGGCAGCGACGAGCAGAAAAATGAGTGGCTGCCGCAGATGGCCAAGGGCGAAAAGTTGGGCTGCTTCGGCTTGACCGAGCCGGACTTCGGTTCCAACCCCGCCGGCATGCGTACGCGCGCCAAAAAAGATGGCGGCGATTATATCCTGAACGGCGAAAAGATGTGGATCACCTCCGGAACGCAGGCCGATGTCGCGGTCATCTGGGCAAAAGTGGATGACGAAGACGGCCGCGTACGCGGATTTCTCGTCGACACCAAATTGCCCGGCTTCAGCGCCTATGACGTGCATGGCAAATGGTCCCTGCGCGCCTCGGTGACGTCCGGACTTTCCATGCAGGACGTGCGCGTGCCCGCCTCCGCGCTGATGCCTGGCAGCAACGGCCTAAGATCGGCGCTGATGTGCCTGAACCAGGCGCGCTACGGCATTGGCTGGGGCGCGCTGGGTGCGGCCATGTCCTGCTACGACACGGCGCTGCAATACTCTCTGCTGCGCAAGCAGTTTCGCGACCAGCCGATCGCCAGCCACCAGTTAGTGCAGGAAAAATTGGCGTGGATGATCGGCGAGATCACCAAGGGCCAACTGCTGTCGCTGCAAGTCGGCCACTTGAAAGATGCCGGCACTGTCGGTCACGAACACATCTCCATGGCCAAGAGAAATAATGTGTGGATGGCGCTCGAATGCGCGCGCCTGGCCCGCGATGTTCTTGGCGCGAACGGTATCACGGACGATTATCCTGTGATGCGCCACATGATGAACCTGGAGTCCGTGAAGACCTACGAGGGCACGCATGACATGCATACGCTCATCATCGGCCAAAGCGTGACCGGCATTCCGGCGTATTGAAGGGGAGCTTTCTATAATCAAGAGTCTGGCGCTAGAAAACTGTCGCCCTGAGCAAAGCGAAGGACCTTGTGGTTCCGGCAAACCGCAGGGTCCTTCACTTCGTTCAGGACGACAAGCCATGACTCAACTGCGCCGCTTCTGGATTTGCAGCTCTTTCAATTGCGTTTCGCTGACCGGTGAAGGCGCGTCCAATCATGCATGAACCTAAATATTTAGGCGTTTCTTCGAGGCATTTTTTATTTGTGATAGAATAGATGCGATATTTTTAAGGAGGGCATATAGTGACACAGACATTTTCTCCAAAAATATTCATTTTGATTGTGGCTCTATTTTTTTTGTCAAGGTATCGCGCATCCTCAAGGTGCGTGCGGCGTGGCAACATGGAAAGAAGCAATGTGCGGGGGTAGTTTCTGCGGGGCCTGGACGAACCCTACAACCCAATCAAGTGGTAATCATCTTTGGTACTACTATCCAAGCTCATGCTTTTGTGTTGGTAATGCTGTCCAGGGTGGCACCCAAGCCTGTGGGTTTGACGCAACTCTGCATGCATACGAGCAAAAATACAAAAACTTCGGATTAGGCTATCTCCCTCCCGTAATTCTCCCGGATTGTGCTGGAAATAGTGTTCTTATCGATCAGGCATATACCGCAATCGTAGGGATGTAATATTTGCATGCCTCACTCAAATGGGCGAAACCTATCTGGATCGTAAGAGCGATCTCTATACTGGCATACCGGATTGGAGAGTGTGAGTTATGCGACGATTTTGGAGATTTCTCTATCCAGCTATCTTGTCTAGCGCGAGTGTTGCTCTGGCGCAAGCTCCGATTGAATCGCTCCCACTTCGTATCATTGATGAGATACCGGTCGCAGGCCTTCCTTATGGAATGTCATTGCCGCGTCCTAGCATTGGTGGCTTTTATACCCAATTTTTCGGGCCTGGCACTGACCCAGAACAGGATGTCCACAGGATATCGATGGACGGGAAAAAGCAAGTTGTATTTGACTTGACTAAAATCCCTAAAACTCCTGGGAACCAACTTCTCACGCCGAATGTAGTTGACTATGCCCCGCTGGACGATGGCGGGGCCGCGATTCTGACCCAATGGGTAAAGCGCACTCAAGTTAAACACTATAGTGTGCAAACCGTTCAATTTTATTCGATCGCTATTTTCGATCCCGACGGAAATTACCAGTGGTCCATCAAGCCTGATCTTGCCATTCAGCCGTTTCACATCGCCGCTTTCAACTCAGGCGATTTCTTAATCGTAGGTGAGGTACGCCCCAAGGAAGGCATGGGGGCCTTGGAGATAGTTATCATTGACGATGTCGGTAAGATCATCGCGCGCCATACGATTCCAAAGGTGGATACCCCAAAGATAGCGGCAATGAAAGGAGCGCCAGGTAGCCCTTCCAGTGCTACAGGAAATATGAATTCTGCCCCATCCAAAGAAACACTTTCGACCACGTCGGATTCTCCAGAGCAAACGCTAGATAAAGCCGCGTCCGAGTTTCGCACTGATAGCGGTGACGACAACTTCATCTACATGGCGGATCCCGATAATCCGAAGGTTGTGTTGCGTGTTTCCCACAGCGGAAAAATAGACCGGATATCCTTAATCTCCACGCGAAAGGCCAACGAGGGACCTATCAAACTTCTAGGTCTGATTGAAAGTCAAAACCAGTTGGTATATCAATACGGGATACTTGATCCGGCCAAGTCCAAGAGCGGAATTTTTCGGATGACCCGGTTTGGATTCGATGTATATGACATTTATAACGGAGCCATATTGGCGTCATACGCAACCACTCCTGAGCAGAGATTCGGCTCCATGATGATTGGCTTTCATCCCGGAGATTTTTATTTTCTGCAATATTTGTCAAGCAGTCCAATTCCTAAATATTCGATAATCCATGCCGCCCCCTAGTACACGGATGGAGGACGCGACTCAACTACGCCGCTTTTGAATTTGCAGCTCTTTCAGTTGCGTTTCGCTCACCGGCGAGGGCGCATCCACCATCAAATCGACTGCTTTGGCCGTCTTCGGAAACGCAATGACCTCGCGCAAACTTTGCGCGCCCGCCAGAATCATCACGATTCGGTCCAGCCCAAGCGCGATGCCGCCGTGCGGTGGCGTGCCGTACTCCAGCGCCTCCAAAAAAAAGCCGAAACGCTCCTTCGCCTCTTCCTCGCTCATGCCGAGCGACTGAAAAATCTTCGCCTGCACGTCTTTGCGATAGATGCGGATTGAACCGGAACCCAGCTCCAATCCATTCATAGCCAAATCGTAATAGCGAGCGCGGACGGACGCGGGGTCCGACACCAGCCGCTCCATGTCTTCCTCATGCGGCGCAGTAAAAGGATGGTGCGACGGCATCCAGCGCCCCGTCTCCGCGTCGTGTTCGAACATGGGAAAATCCGTGACCCAGATGGGAAAGAACGCTTCTCCGGCGTCCACGGGAACATACGCATAGTTTGTCGATACGCTGGCTGCTTCTTGTACGGCGCGCTCGGTCGCCATGAACGCACCGTGGCGCTCCGCATATTTCTTCGACAACTCCATGCGCAGGCCGCCCGCAGCCGAATACACTGCAATCTCGCGCTCGGAGAGCCTGCCGGCAATCTTTGTGTCGCTGGCGTCAATGCGCGTGGAGGTATCGCCTGCGACAATTACGAGCAGGTCGTCTTGCGTGGCGTGGGCCAGTTCGCGAATCTTCGCAACGGCCGCTGGAAAACTTTTTTCCAGTCGCTTCAAATCGTCGATTAGCTTCGCGCCTTTGCGCAGATCGAACAAGGGGCGGTTCTCCTCGCGCTCCTTGCGCGACAACTCGCCAACTTTAGGCACGCGCACGGCAATCACCGGCAGCGATGGATCGATGAGCAGTGTTTCCAAATCGCCAGCGGCAAACACACTGCGAACATCGACCAGTTCCGGCAAGCGCATATCGGGTTTGTCGCTGCCGAAACGACGGACCGATTCGTCGTAGGTAATTTGCGAGAATGGAATGGGCAGCGTCATTCCCGCCGCTGCAAAGGCGGCCGCCAGAAAGCCTTCCACCACGCGAAACACCGATTCCTGCTGGGGAAATGTCATTTCCAGATCGATCTGGGTAAATTCCGGCTGGCGATCGGCGCGCAAATCCTCATCGCGAAAACAGCGGGCAATCTGAAAATACCGGTCGAGGCCGGAGATCATCAGAATCTGCTTGAACATCTGCGGCGACTGCGGCAATGCGTAGAACTCGCCCGGATGCACGCGGCTGGGGACCAGGTAATCGCGCGCGCCCTCCGGCGTCGAGCGCGTCATATAGGGAGTTTCAATCTCAAGAAATCCCACGTCCGACAGATACTGCCGGATGGCAAATGCGATCTTGTGGCGCAGGACCACGTTGCGCTGCATGGCCGGGCGGCGCAGATCGAGATAGCGATACTTCAACCGCACCTCTTCGTTCCCAATTGCGTCCTCTGCCGGAGAAAATGGCGGCGTCTTCGCATCGTTCAGTATGCGCAGCTCGGCGACATCGATCTCAATTTCTCCCGTCGGCATATTTGGATTGACGGCCGCGGCATCGCGGCGGCGCACCTTACCTTGCACCGCAACGACATACTCGGGCCGGACCGATTCCGCCTTGGCATGCGCTGCTGGGCATAGCTCTTTGTCCAGGACGATCTGCACAATGCCGGAGCGGTCGCGCAAATCTAGAAAAATTAAATTACCATGATCGCGGCGGCGATTCACCCATCCCATCACGACAACAGACTGGCTGTCCGCAGAGGGCCGCAGTTCCCCGCAGGAATGTGTGCGTTGCAGATTTCCTAAAAGATCAAGCTCCATTGGTTCCCGATTACTTTCTTAGAGTGAAATATTTTTTGCGTGCGATACAGATTGCAAGCGGTTTTAATCCCTGCGTAGAACACTCGATAATTCGTTGCGCGGAACTTTTGTCTGCTCGCCGGTCTGAAAATTCTTCACCGTGACGATGCCAGAGCGCGCTTCATCTTCTCCGAAAAGCACAATCGCACGCGCCAGTTTATTTCCCATTTCAAAAGATTTTTTCAGGCGGAACGAGCCGTCACCCAACTCCACACGCAAACCCGCGCGACGCAGCTCCCGCGCCAGCACCAGCGATTCCGCCTGCTGCGCTTCGCCCAGCGGGGCGATGTAAGCGTCCGCCAATCCAGGGTCATTCGCTGCTTGCGAAGGGAGCGCCTGCAAGGTCAAAACGAGCCGATCCGCGCCCATGGCAAATCCAATCCCCGGAGCTTTGGGGCCGCCGATGGCCTCGCTCAGGCCGTCATAGCGACCGCCGCCAAGCAAAGCGTTCTGCGCACCCAGGCCACTGTGCGTAAATTCAAACGTCGTCCGCGTGTAGTAATCGAGTCCCCGCACCAGCCGCGGATTGATTGTGTACAGCACGCCACAGGCATCGAGCGCCGCGCACACCTGCGCGAAGTGCGCCCGCGACCCCTCGTCGAGAAAGTCCGCAATCTTCGGCAGTGCGTCGATCTTCTCCTGGTCTTCTCGGACTTTGCAGTCCAGCACGCGCAGCGGGTTCGTCACCGCGCGGCGCTGGCAGTCGATGCAGAGCGTCGGCGCTACATCGACCAGTGCCTCACGCAGCGCCTGCACATAGCGAGGCCGGTCCATAGCAGAGCCGACGGAGTTCATCTCCAGCGTCCAGCCGGTAATGCCCAGCTCTTCGAGCAGCGTGGCCAGCATCTCCAACACTTCCGCATCGCGTAGTGGAGACTCGCTACCCGCGCTTGGAGGACCAATCACCTCCGCGCCGATCTGAAAAAACTGCCGATAGCGGCCTTTCTGCGGACGCTCCCGGCGAAACTGCGGGCCAATGTAGTAGAGCTTTTGCAACAGCCCGGCGTCGCCCAGCTTGTACTCGATGTACGCGCGCACCACGCCAGCCGTATTCTCCGGGCGCAGCGTCAGCATCTGCGCCTTTTCCGATTGCGCGCGCGCCCGGTCCTCCCACGTATACATTTCTTTGGAGACGATGTCCGTCTCTTCGCCGACGCCGCGGGCGAACAACTGCGTGTCTTCAAAAATTGGCGTGCGAATTTCTCCGAAGGCATACCGCGCGAAGACGCGGCGCGCCGTGGCCTCAATGTGGTTCCATAGTTCGGTTTCCGGCGGCAGCAGGTCGCGAGTGCCGCGCACCGCTTTGATCTGGCTCATAGTCGTTATTGTTTACGATAAATGGTCTGCCCGCCAAAATGCGCGTCCTCGCCATCAATTAGCGGAATGGCCCCGCGCTGCGCTCCAGCGGCTGGCAGGCCGGACACCAATAAGTGGTGCGCGCCTGCACGCCCTGCTTGCGCATCTCGATGGCGGTTCCGCAACGTCGGCATGGCTGGCCGGGCCTTCCATACACCCACAAACGGGCGGATTCGTCGTCGCTGCGCGTCGTCCTTCGCAGGCCGGTATACGTGACGATCTGCCCCTCGGCGTTGTCGGTTACATTGGACTTCAAGAATTTCCTTGAGGTATGGACGATCTCTTCCAGTTCCCGCTGACTGAGCGTTTCCACATGCCGGAATGGGTTTACGCCGCAGGCAAAGCAGATTTCCGACTTGAAGACATTCCCGATTCCGGCCATCACGCGCTGGTTCAACAACACGACGGCAATCTCTTCGGCGGAATGCTCGCTGATTTTATTCAGCGCTTTCGCGGCGTCGAAGTCCTCCTTCAGCAAATCCGGCCCCAGCGCGGGGACGACCGTTTTGCGAAGTAACGATGTGGCCGAATGGAATTCCGCCACCGGCACGGTGAAGGCGACCGCGGTCCAATCCGCCGTTTCAATCACGATGCGCATGTCCTGCCGCTTGCGCTGCCAGCGCTCGCCCACGCGGTAGATGTGCCAGCTCCCACTCATCAGCATGTGGGTCAGCAGAATCAAATCGTCGGAGAGAAACATCAGCAGCCATTTGCCGCGCGCTTCCACGCGCTCGACGGTCCGTCCGGTCACGGTCCGGTTATCATGGACACGCGCCAGATGGGCGTAGCCTGTTTCAAACCGGGTGATGATTTTACCCGCCAGCGCGCGATGCAGCGCCCGCGCGGAACGAAAAATTGTGTCGCCTTCGGGCATTCGTTATTGCACTTCCCGCGATAGCGTGCCACTGGCTGTTCCCTTATTTCCAACCGGCATCGGCACACGACGCAGATTCCAACCCACCGGCGAGGGCTGAAAGCCAGCGTCGAGCAGAAAGCGCGCCAGAAAATGTTCGTTCACTGGCACTTCATTGATTGTCGAAAGCAGCATGCCGTGCGGACGTCCGCAGCCTTCCACGCGCAGTTCCTGCTGGCCAAGCTCGGCCAGAAAATTCGCGAGATCGCGCGCGGCGTGGCTGCGGGCAGGCTCATCGGCGGGCAAAAATGCAGTCGGGTTTGGATTATTGCGGCGCATGTAACCGACCAGCTCGCCATTGCGCACAATCACTCGCGCGCCCACAGCGCGTGCCAGCATGCGCGGGCTGGGTCCTTTGGCTTCGCTGCCCGCTTCTTCTTCGCCGCTCGGTTGTGCGGCGGAATTCGATACAGCAGGCCAGCGCAGCACAGACCCATACAAATTCGCCGGGTCGGTGGCAGCCAGGCACAGCATCTCCGGTTTGTCCGGCTCGCGGTCCGCGCGCAACGACCGCAGAAGGTCGATTGCGGAAGGCAGCGCAAACTGTGCACCTCCCAACCCGGCGACGAAATATCCGCGCCGCACACGGCCCGATTCTTCCAGCGCCTTCATCACGTCGTAAACGGCGCTAAAGCCGCCAGGGATGTTTTCCAGCGCCATCGATTCGCGCGTCACGATGCCATGCCGCTTGAGCAGTTGCAATGCCGTGGCATGGCTGCGCGCGGTGGAAGAGGGCTGTGTTGCATTCGGCGATTCCACCAGTGTCCATCGGCCCTGCGCGCTGGGCGGCAGGGTGCGTCGCGAACGAAAATTCGTCTGCGTGTGCTGGCGGTGCGTGGAGCGTATGCTCGCCTTGCGGGCCATGTATGCGCGCAGCGCATGGAAGGTATCGTTGGTCACCAATCCCTGCCACACCAGGCCCCACAATGCGTCCAGCATCTCGCCGGGATAGCCGCCGCCCAGCGCCTCATGCAGCGCGGCGAAAAACGTTGCTCCGCGCGTGGTCAGCAGTTCGAGGATCTGGCGCTGCTTTTCCTCCAGCGGATTCGACGACTGACTCGGTTGCTTTTGCGGTACAACTGGCGCGTGCAACTCCGGCAGCTTGTCCGCGAGATACAGCGTAATGCGCCCGTCCGCCTCGCCGATCGGTTCCACGCCGCACCAGATCACTTCTCCCGCGCCGATCAGCGTATCCAGATCGCCTGGCTGATAGCCTTGCACGCGCGCGGGCAGAATTTCGCGCTCAATCAACGAGGCAGGCAACGGCGCGCCCTGCAACTGATCGACCGCATCGAGCACGGCATCGAGGCCCTTGCGCCGATGCAGGCAGCCATGCCAGTGCGTCGCCATGCGCTCCAGCGTGTGCTGCTCAACCGGTTCCACCTGCTTGCGCAGCCGCGCCAGAGACTTGCGGCGAATGGTGCGCAGCACTTCGGCATCGCACCATTCACGATGAATTCCTCCCGGACGGAAATCGCCTTCCACCAGCCGTCCGGCATGGACCAGCGCACGCAGCCAGCCCTGCACCAACTGCGGGTTCCAGCCGAAGCGCGCCGCCGGATCGTCCACTGTAAACGGGCCGTGCGTCCGCGCGTAACGCTTGAGCAATTCGAGATGCGGCCCTTGTACAGCTTCCAGAAACGCCTTCGGCACGCCGGGCGGGAGTGGCACGCCTAGCGCATCGCGAAACTTCGCGGCATCTTCCATGGCAATCAGCCGCTTCTCGCCCAGCACTTGAATTTCCAGCACACGCCGCGCGCGAATCAGCCTGTCGACCACTGCATCGACTTCGATACCGACACTGCGGCGGACCAGCTCCGCGCGGGTCACATCGCCCAGCCGCAGCAGCAGATCATGCACGCCGTCCATATTTTTTGCGCGATAATTTTCCGCGAGCGCCTGAAGCTGCTCTTCGACTTCTTCGATGGCCGCCGCATCCAGCAGCTCGCGCAGGTCGGCGTCGCCCATCAGGTCGCGCAACTGTTCCTGATCGATGGTGAGCGCCTGCGCGCGCCGTTCGGCCAGAGGAGCGTCGCCATCGTAAATAAAATTTGCCGCGTAACTGAATAGCAACGATGCTGCGAATGGCGATGGCGTGCGTGTGTCCGCAACGTGGACGCGGACCTGCCGCGACGCGATGCCGCGCAGCACCTCAAGAAAGGCCGGCATATCGAAGACATCGCGCAGGACCTCGCGGTATGCCTCCAGCAAAATGGGAAACGACGCGTAGCGCGAGGCCACGCTGAGCAGGTCATAGGCGCGCTTGCGTTGCTGCCATAGCGGAGCGCGTCCTTGGGCGCGCCGGCGCGGCAATAGCAGCGCACGTGCCGCGCTCTCACGAAATTTGGCGGCGAACAGAGCGGTCGATCCAAGCTGGCGCAGGACGAGGTCGGTCGCCTCTGTCGGATCGAGGAGCAACACATCGGTGTCCGGCGGCTCGACCGTCTCTGGGAAGCGCAGGACGAAACCATCGTCTGCCCAGAGGGTTTCGATGTCAGTGTGGCCGCTGGCCTGCAACCTTCCACTGATGGCCATCGCCCAGGGCGCATGAATGCGGCTGCCGAAGGGAGTGAGCACGCAGACCCGCCAGTCGCCCAGCTCGTCGCGGCAGCGCTCGATCACAATTGTCCGGTCGTCGGGAACAGCAGTGGTTGCGATCTCCTGGTCGATCAAAAAACGCAGTAGATTGTCCGCTGCGCGCGGGTCCAGATCGTGCTCGCGCGTCAATCGACTGAGCGCGGCATTGCGCTCCATGCCACGCAGTTCGCGCACCATCGCGCCGATGCGGCGACCAAATTCAATCGGACGTCCCGGTCCATCGCCATGCCAAAACGGCATCTTTCCCGGCTCGCCGGGCGCGGGCGAAACCAGCACGCGGTCGTGGGTAATCTCATCGATGCGCCAGGTGGTCGCGCCCAGAATGAAGGTGTCGCCGGAGTGACTCTCGAAGACCATTTCCTCGTCCAATTCGCCGACGCGCACCGGCTTGTCTTTGGAACCGGAAAGAAACACGCCGTACAGTCCGCGATCTGGAATGGTCCCGCCGTTCAAAATCGCCAGACTTTTCGCGCCTTGCCGGGAAGTCAGCGTGTTGCGCACGCGGTCCCAGGTAATACGTGGACGCAGCTCGGCGAATTCATCTGAAGGATAGCGCCCGGAGAGCATATCGAGGACGCCCTCAAACGCAATTCGGCTGAGCGTGGCAAAAGGTGCAGCACTTGCAATCAACCGATAGAGCGCATCGCAGTCGGTCGCGATGACTTCATCGCTTTTATTGTCAAACTGACTTGCACGAATTTTTTTACCCGGCTTGCTGGCGCGCGGCTTCTGCGGCGGCTCGGCGACGATGGCGACAATCTGCTGCGCCAACACATCGAGCGGATTGCGCAGGTAGCGCGTGGACTCGACCAGCCCCTCATGCATGGCGCGGGTGGCGGCAGCACACGCGATCAGGTCGGCGCGAAACTTGGGAAAGATGACGCCATCGCTCACCGCTCCGACGTGATGGCCAGCGCGGCCAATGCGCTGCATGCCGCTGGCGACGGAGGGCGGCGCTTCAATCTGGATCACCAGATCGACCGCGCCCATGTCGATGCCCAATTCCAGCGAGGAGGTCGCGACCAGCGCGCGGATACGTCCGGCCTTCAGCAGTTCTTCAATCTCCGAGCGCTGCGGCGCGGCCAGCGAGCCATGGTGGGCGCGCGCAATCGGTTCGCCAGCCAGTTCATTCAACGCACCCGCCAGCCGCTCGGCCACGCGGCGGCTGTTGACGAAGATCAGCGTGGATTGCTTTTCGCGGACCAGTTCCAGCAGACGCGGATGGATCGCGGTCCAGATCGATGTGCGCTTTGGCCCCTGCGAGGCCGGACCGCTCGGCATCTCCTCGGGCTGGCCGAGTCGCGCCATGTCCTCGACCGGCACTTCAATCCGCAGATCGAGCCTCTTCGGTTCACTGGCGTTGATGATCGTGACCGGTCGAAAACGAGGCGCGGCAGACCGTTGCGTCGAAGAATTTGCCAGCCAGTCCGGTTCTAGTTCCTCCAATGCAAGTGCGTTTTCTGTGGGCAGATCGCTCGGCTCGGAAATTTCAGAAGCGGCGGGGTGCTCTGCGTTCAATGGCACGTCCACGCCGCCAAGAAACTGCGCTACTTCTTCCAGCGGCCGCTGGGTCGCGGACAAGCCGATGCGCTGAATCGGGCGGCCGACCATGGCCTGCAACCGCTCCAGCGATAGCGCCAGGTGCGCGCCGCGCTTGGTGGGGAGCAGCGCGTGAATTTCATCGAGGATGACTGTTTCCACTGAGCGCAACGAAGCCGCTGCGTCGCTCGTCAGCAGGAGATACAAGGACTCTGGCGTGGTAATTAAAATCTCTGCTGGATGGCGGCGAAACCGCGCGCGTTCCCGCTGCGGCGTGTCGCCGGTGCGCACGCTGATCTCCGGTTCGCACACGGCAATCCCAAGCCGCTCCGCCATCTGCTTGATTCCGGCCAGCGGCGAGCGCAGGTTGCGCTCCACATCGACGGCCAGCGCTTTCAGCGGGCTGATGTAAATGACGCGGCAACCCTCGGCCTCGGCTGGCGGCGGTTGCAGCATCAGCTTGTCGATGCACCAGAGAAATGCCGCCAGTGTCTTGCCGCTGCCGGTGGGCGCAAGAACCAGCGTGGACTCGCCGCGCGCAATGGCCGGCCATCCCAGCCGCTGCGGTGTGGTTGGCTTCTCAAAAACAGCCCGCAGCCACGCCGCCGTCACGGGATGAAACAGCGTGAGCGGGTCGAAGTCTTCCTCCGTAGTGGAAGTGGACGCGACAGGCGGCTTTGGCGACCGCTTGGCCAGTGATGACTTTTTACTTTTGCGTTTTGGAGTGAGCGGTTTCAAGCCATTGCATCCGATCGCGGACCTTGCTCTTCCAGAATATCTGGCTGGAACCGGGCCTGCTCGTATGTTTTGGATGCAGGCAGGGCACGGCTATTTCAAATATCGTCCGCGCAGAATTGCAGCGTGGTGGGTGAGATGTCCAGCGACGATATAAGCGACCGAGCGCACAGTGAAGGGATTGTCGCTGGCGATGCCGCTTCGCATCCACGCTTCGGGCGGCATGTTCCTGAACAGCGAAAGGGTGGAGAGGCGTACGCGCCGAAACTCCTCGATATGATCGGCCCAGAAAATCCTGTCCGCCTCTGCGCCGGAAGCCGCGATGTTCTGGTCGTAGCTGGGCAGCGGAGCATCAAAGCCGCGGGCAAACCAGAGCGCACGAAACGCCAAGGCCCGCTCGGTATCTGTGACATGATTCAATACCTGCCGGATGCTCCATTTTTCCGGCGCGTAGCGATACAGCGAAGTCTCTTCGGAAATTCCGGCGAAAAAAAGGCAGCATCTCAATATTTTGGCTTTCAAGGACCTCAACCGCATCGTCCCCGACAACCTGGTCGATATAGATGAAATAGTAGGGCGCTGCTTCCGATTCCTGTGGCCGTCCAGTCATAGAAACAATCTACCGCAATACGGAAACTTACTCGGTCCCATCTTTACGGAGCGCGTCCTGACGAATACGCTAATGAAATGCCGTTGCCTGACCCTATTGACGCTTCCATTTTGATTCAGCTACGACAGGCCGCCATCGATGCGGCCCAGCACGCCTACGCACCGTACTCCAATTTTCGCGTTGGCGCGGCGCTGCTGCTGGAGGACGGCTCCATCGTCAGCGGCTGCAACGTGGAGAATGCCAGCTATGGTTTGACGATTTGCGCGGAGCGCTCTGCCATGGTGCAAGCCATCGCGCGCTTTGGACCCAGAGTGCGGGTGCGCGCCGTCGTTGTGACCAACCTGAACCAGACGGCCAGTTCTCCCTGCGGGGCCTGTCGCCAGTTTCTGGCGGAGTTTGCTGCGGCGGACGTGCCCGTATATTTTCCCGATGCAAATGGAGAGGTCATGCAGCCCATCTCCGCGCTGCTGCCCTTTGGCTTCTCGTCGGCTTCTTTATAAAATGCCCGTTGCGTTGTTCGCGCAGCCTCGCGTACGCTCAAAATTTCCCTGCATTTCGCTGAGGAGCCAGTGTGAATCGGAACGTCCGCAAGCACATGGAAGAAGCCGCCGCCTTTCTGCGCAGGCGGATCGCGCAGGCTGGCCAGCCGCTGCCAAAAATTGCTCTGGTACTCGGCTCTGGACTTGGGGCGTTTGCCGAGCAGGTAGAAAATCCGCTGCTCCTTCCCTATGCGGAGATTCCCCATTTCCCGCAGTCCACGGTGGCCGGACACCAGGGCCGGATGGTGCTCGGCGGCATCGATGGAGTGCCAGTCGCAGTAATGCAGGGGCGCGTCCACGCCTACGAGGGCTACAGCGCGGATGAAGTCGTATTTCCCACGCGCGTTCTCGGCGCTTTAGGCGCAGAGAAAATCATCCTGACCAACGCCGTCGGAAGTCTGCGGCCAGAATTTGCGCTCGGAAGTTTTGTCACGCTCAGCGATCACATCAATTTCTCTGGAATGAACCCGTGCATTGGCCCCAACGATGCGCAGATTGGCCCGCGTTTTTTCGATATGACGCGCGCGTATTCTCCGCGCTTACGACAGCTCGCAGTACAGACTGCGAGCGAGCAAGGCTGGCAGATGCATGCGGGGGTCTACCTCAGCGTGCTTGGGCCGAGCTTTGAAACCCCAGCGGAAATTCACTTCTTCCACACCGTGGGGGCCGATCTGGTTGGCATGTCCACCGTGCAGGAAGTGATTGCCGCGCACCACATAGGGATGGAGGTGCTGGCGATTTCCTGCGTGACCAATCTTGCGGCGGGCATCGGTAAAGGGGAACTGAGCCATGCGGAAGTGATGGAGACCGGAGAGCGCGTGAGCGCGCGTCTCACAAAACTGCTGACGGCGCTTCTGCCCCGGCTGGCTGCGCTGCCAAAAGATACATAATGGTGCGAGCGCTGCTCGATTTCAGACACCTTTATTGCACTTTTCCGCGCGGACGCAGGCGGTTCAGCTCTGCCGCGCAGGCCACGGCATTCTGGGCCGCGAACTTCAGGTTATCGGCCACAATCCAGAGCCAGAACCGGCTTGTCGTTTGTGCGCTGGTTGGCTGTTTTCCGGGCTGCGCCTGCCCCGCAAAGACCGGCTGCATCAGGACCTGCACCTCTTCTTCTTCCACCGCCTGCACGTTGCCCGGAAATTCAGCGGGACTGCCAACGATATGCACATGCGGCCCGGCCAGCGCCTCCGCAAGGGCGGCCACCGTCACCGGCTGCTCCAGTTCCAGCGCAATCGAGAACGCATAGCCATGAAAGACCGGGACCTGAATGATCTGGAGCGCCAACGCATCGGTCGGCTGCGATGCGATCTTCGCGTAGTGGCGGCGAATCGTGTCCGACGCGGTCGCCAGTTGGGCGCGTCCCCCAGCCCCCAGAGAGACGGCCAGATTGAAGGCCACCTGTCCGCCGAACACCTCCGTGGGCATGGGCTGAAAGGAGAGCAGATTCGCGGTCTGCTGATGCAACTCCTCCAGCGCCGCATGGCCATACTCCGAGGCAGGCTGGAGAAGCGTCACCCATAGCCCGTGCAACGCGGCCACGCTTTGGCTGCGCGCCGTCAGCAAAGCCAACAGCACAGCGACGGGATGCGCCGAGACCACGGCCCGTGTGTGGAGGTCCGGCGCTACCGCTTGGTTCGAGCCAGCAGCAAGCATCAAGCGAACCGCCTCCTCCTGTACCCACGGCGCGCGCACCATCGCGCCAGGCGCTTCTTCCAGCGCACCCGATAAGTCCACGATGCTCGACCCGGCCTTGAGTGCCTGACGCCAATGCTTGCGGGTGATCTCTGGAGTGCTGGCGAAAAAAGTAAAGTCGCAGTGATCGAAGGACTCCGGTTCAATCTTCTGCACGAAGGTCACTTCATCGGCGGTGGCGGCCAGCTTGCCCAGTGCGTCCTCATCGTCCATCAATTGAAAATCGGCGGAGGCAAAGCTGGAGGCCGCCAGTTCATCGTTGAGGGCCTTGCCCAGCAGAGTGGCTGCTCCGACGAGCGCGATGCGTAAGGATTTTTCTGCCATGGTTGCTGTACCTGTCTAAAGCGAATTCATCGTGAGTGCAGATGGATGACAAAAGGAGTCATTCTGCACGGAGGTCGTTCCCCGCGGCGAAGCGACCGAAGTGAAGAATCCAGAGGGTGACGGCGGCAATGACCCGGCGTATATCGTCTGGATTCTTCACTCCGCTACGCGGAGTTTACCCTGAGCGAAGTCGAAGGGTTCAGAATGACTCCCTTTTCACAAATAACTGCACCATCTGTCAATCCGCTCTAAAAGAAACAAAATCTGGACCGGGCTGAATCGCTGCATCGAATGCAATGATGAGCTAGCTCTTAACGGAACCGGTGGAAGTATCGGGAATGGGGCCACCTGGCTTGTCATGCCGTCGATGGCGCAAAGACCACGAGTAAGCGCCACGCGCTAACAGCCCGGAAAACATATAACTTAGCGCAATAATAAAAAGTAATACCTGAGAAAAAAGTATGGTGACGGCAACGGTTGCGCCGATCAGAACCAGCAACTGAAAAGGATGCCGGTCGGCCAGGTTGATTTCTTTTCCGCTCCAGAAACGCCATGTGCTGACCATTAAAAAACCCACCAGCCCAATCAGCACAATCCAGCCCACGGCGACAGCCCCGCTGAATACCGGCGTACCGCCGAAAAAATGGACAATGGCTGCGATTACACCCGCCGCAGCGGGAATCGGCATGCCCACGAAGTATTTTCGGTCCGGGCGGCCAGGATTTTTCGGCTTCGCATCGGAGCTGATATTGAAGCGCGCCAAGCGGCTGGCCCCGCAGATGAGAAAGAGGAAGCAAATGATCGCGCCCACCTGCATCAACTGATGGCGCAGCACTGGGGCCATCGTAACGGGAAGCATGCGAAAACCCCAGCTATAGGCCAGGATGCTTGGCGCGACCCCAAACGTAATCACGTCGGCGAGAGAGTCCAGCTCTCGGCCAAAGTCGCTCGCCGTGTTCGTCATGCGTGCAATGCGGCCATCCAGGCCATCGAAGGGTATGGCTATGCCGATGGCCAGGGCCGCATAGTCGAAATGATGGGGTTCGAGCGGTGTGCCTTGCAGACTCTGCGTAATAGCGTAGTAGCCCGCGGCGATGGTGCCGCAGGTAAATAACGAGGGCAGGATGTACATGCCGCGTCGCGTTGGCCGCCGCATTTGGCCCGGGACTGCGCTCATCGCAACATCTCCGGCAACAGATCTTCAGAAGAGGCGGTGGCCAGCATTTCGTCGGCATCGAGGGACGGCATTACGGCTAGGACCGACGCGCCGCCCCGCACCCGGTCTCCGAGCTTGACCTGGACTTCGCTCGATAGTGGAAACATGACATCGACACGGGAGCCGAATTTTATCAGCCCCACCCGTTCGCCGCGATGCACCCAATCGTCCACACGCTTTTGAAATACGATGCGCCGCGCCAGCAGGCCGGCGATCTGGCAGAACCCCACCGTGCAAAGCTCGCCCACAACCTCGACGAAATTCTGCTCATTTTCCCTGGCCGAGTCCGGGTTCATCGCATTGAGGAACTTTCCTTTTTTGTAAGAAACGGTCTGAATCGTGCCCGCAATGGGAGAGCGGTTGACGTGAACATCGAAAACATTCAGGAAGATGCTGATGCGGCGCATCTGTCCGGCTGCGGTGCGGATGGTTTCAATGGCCGTCACTTTGCCATCGGCGGGGGAAACGATCAGGCCGGGCGCTTCTGGAATGGGACGTTCAGGATCGCGAAAGAACCAAAGGAAAAAAGCCGCCAGCAGCAGTGGTATGCATACGAGAAACAAGGAGTGCGTTGCGGCCCATACCAGCACGGCCACCACCCCAAAACCGATTCCGTAAAAATATCCGTCGCGTACCATTTCGTATGACAGATTATACGGTTCGCGGAAAGAATCCTATTCGGCCCGCACAATACGCCTATCAACGGAACCCATCCAGCCCAGTCGACGGCCTAAAAAATGTGGCCGCGCGATCGGCGCTTAAACGTTCTGCTGATTGGTTCGGGAGGGTCGCGCGTATCCCTCCATCTCATCTTTCAACTTCAATTTGAGTTTTTTCAGTCGGACGGCTTCGAGTTGTTCATTTTCGCTGAGGTAGGGTTGGGCCAGTATGGCTTCAAGTTTGCGGGAGTATTGACGGTGTTCCTCGACCAGGCGGACCAAAGGATTGGGGCCGGTGCGAGGAGCCTGCTGGATTGAAATCTCCATAGGAAAGCACCTCTTATTCCATATAGACGAGAAAAGTATCATGTGGGTTTACTGTCTGGCAACTGGAAGATTTCAACAGTCTGCGTCAGGCTTTGCCGGGGGAAGTGTGCAACGCTTTTTGCAGGAGCACCGCATCTTCGACCGGCTGCGAGTAGTAGGCAGGTCTGCGCCCGGCGACTGCAAAACCGCCTAGTTCATACAGCGCAATTGCTGCAACATTCGAGGCGCGCACCTCCAGCCGCAGCACAGAACCGAGCTGCGCTCCGCACCATAACAGGCCCGCCGCCACCAGCCGTTGTCCGACGCCCTGGCGACGCCATGGCTCCGCAACTACCATATTTTCCAGCTCGCACTCGCTGGCTATCTGGGCCGAATCCGTTGTCAAAAGAGCGGAAAGCGCAATAAAACCAACGATTTCCGCAATCTGGCCGGGCCATGCGCACATGCACGCGATAAACAACGCTTTTGCCGGGATGCTGTCCTCCTGCGGCAGAGCCATACCGTACGCGTCATAGGCCGTGCGCGGCCAGTGCGCGGCCGTGGAGGCTGCTTCGGCCAGCGTAACAACGGCATCCACATCGGCAGGCCCTGCGCGCCGAACAATGATTCTGTCGTCGATCATTTGCCTTGTTTTGCCCTGTTTGAAATGACGTCATCTTGGCTGGCTGGCGGATTCCGCTCGATGGGCCAGCTTCCATAAGATTTCAGCATCCGAGCGGCGCAGATAGTTCGCGTCGAGCGAAGCCACGTCGCAAAAGCAATGTGCGTTCCAGGCCGTCAGCACCAGCGGCAATGCATCCCGAACGCTGACAGAAGGGACCTGAAGCGGCCCAAAGTTGGCCAGAGCGCTCAAAACGACCGGCTCCGAAGCGACCACCAGACCCGGCGTGCCTTCCAATGCCGCAGTCAGGCTCGCCAGCGTTTGCAGAGACTCGGCCGCGCGCGTCCGTCCCGCATCTCGATAGATGCCGTGATAGAACTCGCCGCGACCGGCGTCGAGCACAGCGTGGATCGGCTTGTCCTCAGTATTTTTTAATTCAGCCTCGTTCACCGAAGCCAGCACGGCCAGCCGAGAGATAGCAATTACCGGTTTGGCCGTCGCTTCCGCCATGGCTTTCACGGCGCTCAGTCCGACGCGCAGTCCGGTAAAGGAGCCGGGGCCAGACACGACTGCCAATGCATCCATCTCCGTGAGAGACAGAGAATGGGCTTGCAGCAATTGGTCGATGGCCGGAATCAGTTGCGCGGAAAACTCCCGTGCCTGGATTTCGCTCGCTCCCAGCACTTGCGTCTCTTGCCGGCCAGCTTCGTCCTTCTCGCTGGTTGCCAGCAGGACGCCGCTTGTGGGCCCGGCGGTATCGATCATCAGAATCCGCATCAGGCGGGCACGTCCGCGTCGGCATTCTGGCAGATTTCCACCAGCACTCCGCCAGTGCATGAAGGATGCACAAAGAAATAGAGATGGCCGCCCGCGCCGATCTTCAATTCATCTGAGACCAATCGCATCCCAGCACCCTTCATCTCGGCAAACACATCAGCGATGTCATCCACATGCAGCGCCACATGATGCATCCCTTCCCCGCGGCGATCGATGAAGCGGCCAATCACAGAGTCCGGGGAAGTAGGTTCGAGCAACTCAATGCGGCTCTCCCCCGCAGGAATCATCACCGTACGCACCTGCTCGTGCTCAATAATTTCTTCCGGCCCGGCTTGCATTCCAACCAGCTCATAAAAACTGCGGGCCTGCTGCAAGTCACGGACCGCGATTCCCAAATGATCGATGCGAAACATATTTGTTACCTTTGACCCTTTCCTCATGCGCGCGTGGCTTACACGATACTTCGACCGCGCGGCGCAACCATCCGTTAGATGGAGGGCCGCGATTCGCCGCTGTGCAAATCCACCAAACCACGCACCAGACGTTCTACCAGAACATAAGGATCTTCGTCTCGCGCGGCAACCGCCCGCGCATACGTTGCCAGCTCGGAGGTCCCCAGATGGTGCTGCACCAGTTCGCGCGTCAACCGTTGACGGACCATCTCCAACAGGCGTTGCTGCCATGCAGCGGTGCGCTTCTGCTCCAGCTTTCCACTCTCCCGCAGCCACTGGGCACAGCGTTCGATCGTTTCCGCCAGTGCAGTTGTGCCTTCGCCCGTGCTGGCGACGGTCCGCACCACCGGCGGGACCCAGCCTTCTGCGTGGTCGCCCAGGGATTGCATGGCGCGAATTTCGCGCTCCACACGGTCCGCGCCTTCACGGTCGCTTTTGTTCACCACAAAAATGTCCGCAATCTCCAAAATGCCGGCCTTGATGCTCTGCACATCGTCGCCCAGGCCAGGCACGAGGATCACAACCGTCACATCGGCCAGCCGGACAATATCCACTTCATCCTGGCCAACACCGACGGTCTCAATCATCAGGCGTGTCTTGCCGCTGGCTTCCACGATGGAGGCAATGTCCGCCGTTGTCGATGCAAGGCCGCCGAGAAATCCGCGCGTTGCCATGCTGCGGATGTACAGGCCGGGGTCCGCGTGATGGCTCTGCATCCGAATGCGGTCGCCCAGGATCGCTCCTCCGGTGAAGGGGCTGGTGGGATCGACTGCCACGATTCCGACGCTTTCCGACTGCGCGCGATAATGTCGCGCCAGTAGATCGACCAGCGTGCTCTTGCCGGCTCCGGGAGCGCCGGTCAGGCCAATGCGCAACGCTTGGCCGGTATAGGGAAAACAGCCTGACAAAACGTCCGCCGCGCCGGGGGCGTCATTCTCCACCAGGGAAATGGCCCGCGCCAGCGCACGAACATCGCCGGAACGCAGGCGTGCGATGAGTGTCTTTGGGTCTTCCAGTGATGCCGCCCCAGTGGTCGTTGAAGTCGCCATACTCGTTGCGATGATATCGCGTTCGAGGGCCGCATGAAATTGCGAAGTGCATGGAAAAAGTCCAGAGAAAACATTGCCTGCATCTTGACGTAATGGTGGGAATCAAAGAAATAGCAACGGAATGACAATGGAACGTACGTTCGATGTTTCGATCTGCCGCGCTGTGAATTATTCTTGAAGTTCACATCCTTTCAATCTTGACTTGAAAATTTTGTAAAAACCTTGGGGAGCAGGCATGGCGCAGTCTTCCGTTGTTCCCGCCTCCAAAGGGCAGGACTACGACAGCGAGTTTCACTACGAACACTGGAAGCCGCGATTCAATCCGTGGGTGATCACCTTTACGGTGACGCTGGCCACGTTCATGGAATCGCTCGATTCCAGCATCGCCAACGTTGCGCTGCCACACATCGCTGGGTCGCTCGGCGCCAGCTATGACGAAGCCACCTGGGTACTGACTTCGTACCTAGTCTCCAACGCCATCGTGCTGCCGATCAGCGGTTGGATTTCCAACCGCATCGGACGCAAGCGTTTTTATATGATCTGCGTCGCGCTGTTTACGCTTTCGTCCTTTCTCTGCGGCCTTGCCACTTCCCTGCCCATGCTGATTTTCTTTCGTATCGTGCAAGGCATTGGCGGCGGCGGTCTGCAACCGAGCGAACGCGCCATCCTGGCCGACACCTTTCCGCCAGAAAAACGAAGCCTCGCGTTTTCTCTCTATGGCATGGCCGTCGTTCTTGCGCCTGCCATTGGCCCCACCATCGGCGGCTGGATCACCGACAACTACACCTGGCGCTGGATTTTCTTTCTGAATATCCCCGTTGGCATTCTGTCTCTGCTGCTCACCAGCCGTATCGTCCAGGACCCGCCGTATTTACAAAAGATGCGCAAGAAAGTTGGCGGCATCGACGGCATAGGGCTCGGCTTGCTTGCCCTGACCATCGCTTCTCTGCAATTCATGCTCGACAAAGGCCAGGAGGACGACTGGTTCAGTTCGCGGTTTATCGTCGCGTGCGCCTGGACGGCTGGCATCGGTCTGATCGTGTTCCTGTATCGCGAACTGACGACGGAACATCCCATCATCGATCTAAGGCTCTATCGCAAGCGCAACTTCGCGATGACGCAACTTGTCATGCTGTTGATTGGCGCGGCCCTCTATTCGACGACCGTGATGATCCCGCAGTTTTTGCAGGAACTGCTCGGCTACACGGCGACCCAGGCCGGCCTGGCGCTCTCCCTCGGCGGACTGGTGCTGATGGTGCTGTTTCCCGTCGTCGGCTATATCGGGCAGAAGATCGATCCGCGCCTGATGATTACGTTTGGCTTCTGCCTGCTGACGCTTGGCATCTGGCGCATCGGCGACCTGGACCTCAGCATCAGCTTTTGGGACGCGGCGAGTTGGCGCGTGGTGATGGTGCTGGGCATGCCATTTCTCTTCGTGCCCATCAGCGTGATGTCCTACGTCGGCGTGCCGCAGGAGAAAAACAATGAAGTCTCCGGCCTGACGGCTCTGGCCCGCAATCTCGGCGGCAGTGTCGGTATATCGTTTATCACCACCATGCTGACGCGGCGCTCCCTGACCCATCAGCAGTTTCTGGCCGCGCATGTCTACCCGGCGTCGATGAAATATCTTGCGCTCCAACAGGGCTTGACTGGCGCGCTGGAGAATGGCGGCTACTCCCACGCGGACGCAACCGCAGGCTCCATGGCGCAGATTTACAACATGATGCTGCGGCAGGCGCGCACTCTGGCCTACGTGGACACCGTGCATGTTCTGGTGTTGTTGACGGCGTGCCTTATCCCCATTGGCTATCTGATGAAAAAACCTCGCTACCGGCCCAAGCATGTCGAGCCGATGGAGTGACGGCAAGGAAATGCTTGACGCACGTTTATGTTGCGCAAGCGGAGGCACGGCTAAATGCGATTTGACGAATAGGCCATTGATTGCGGAATTTATGAAAAGGAACTTGTCTAGTGAGCAAGCGGGGATGCATTCCCGGAACCACCTACCGGTTGCAGTGCGGGCAGTCTTTGTTCGACAGGCGGCAAAGGAGGGAATGGTGCGTGGGGCTCGGCTTGATACCAATATGCGACAGAGTAAAAATTGTCCGAGCGGTCGTTCGTATTTCCATGCTCGATGGTGGCTTTGAAAGACGTGGTGAACGGGATTGGAGAGTCGAGATGGAAGCGATAGACGCTGGATCGGCTGCCTGCCAATTCCTTACCGACAACAGGCGCTCCGTAAAGCTGATATGAAAATGGCTTGCCTCCAAAATCCCATGCGCCAAGAAAGTAATCCTCGGAACCGGTCCCTGCGATCGAAGGCATTTTTGCGCCGTCGATAAAGAACATGTCGTCTCCTTCTCCCCACCAGCCATCCTGGTTCTGCAAGACGGACATGGTGACGCCAACATACTGCCCGTGCCCCCTGGCCTCCATCCAAACATAATTGTCCTGCCCATCGAGGTTCACCCTGTTATTCCCATGCCGCTCGCCATTGCCCGTTGAGTTGTTGGTCCAACCATGGTTGGGCTGTGCCTGACGATACTGCGCGTGAAAATATAAAGTATCCGCGGGCAGCGGATGAGAGTAGATCTGATAATCGATGTTGTAGTAGAAACTGCCTATGGGCTGCTGACCTTCGTTTGTGATCGTAATGCGCGCATGCCGTCGAAAGGGCATAGGGAAAAAGCTGTTCAAACTTTTATCGCTGCCGACAGACAGCATTTCAGATTGCCAGCGGTAGTAGTAACCGAGGCCCAGGCCGAAGAAGTCTCCGATAGGAGTCTCCACACTGGGCGTCTCTTCTCCATCCCAATACATGCGCAAGACGATCTTTTTCAGGCTGTAGGATTCGCCATCCGCAATGGTGAACCAGATATGCGAAATCGTTCCAGGACCGTCCGTATCCAACACCGTCAGCGTCGCACCCAAGGCAATTCTGCGAAAGTCTGCGTTCGCGCCCTTGGGGTCTGCACTGGAAGCACGATGCGGAGAGTACGTCTGTTGGCGGGTAACATCCGGCTGCCAACTTGAGTTCTGGGCATGGCTTACATGCGCGGAAGTGACCGCAAGCAGGAGAAGAATCCCAAGCCGCTTCATGGCTGCCTCCTTATGAAACATACTGTTTACCGTGAATCAAATCCCCCACGCGGCACACCAATTTGTTCGAGAGATATCTGCTGTCGCTTCGAGATCATAAAACAGTACCTAAAAGAAGTCGAGCAATGGGCCGAAAAGGGCAGGGCAGACGCATCTTAATTGCTATATACGGAGCGTGTTAGCTGAGATGAGATGGGGAGATGGCCAATTCCCTAAGACCCTGTCCAGAAACTAAGGAGATCGTCGCAGGAGCAGGTGCGCGAATGAGATATGGATCATGGTTTCAGCGGAAGTGTGGCGAAGTTCGTAGTCTTTGCTGAGACGACGTGACCAGTTGAGCCCGGCGAAGGTGCGTTGGACGATCCAGCGCTTTGGCAGTATGCGAAACGTGTGTTGTTCGTTGCGTTGTACGATCTCGACAGAGTAGTCGAACATATCTTTCGCCCATTCGATCAGTTTGCCGGTGTAGCCGCCGTCGGCGAAGACTGTGGTGATTGAGTCGAAGCGGCAGAACAGGCGCATCAACACGGCGCGGGCGGCCACCCGGTCCTGAATGCCTGCCGAATGCACGATCACCGCCAACAGGTTGCCTTGCGTGTCTACCGCGACGTGCCGCTTTCGCCCTTCGATTTTCTTGCCCGCATCGTAACCGCGCCGCCCCCCTTTTAGCGCCGTCCTGGCAGACTGCGAATCGATAATCGCCACGGTGGGCTTGGCGTTTCGTCCGCCTGCCTTGCGGCCCTGTTCGCGGAGCGTCTGTCCGATGCGTTCCCACACTCCGCTGTCGCGCCAGGCGCGAAAATGCTCATGGACTGTTTTCCAGGGAGGAAAATCGCTCGGCAACTGACGCCACTGACAGCCCGTCTTCACCACATACAGCAAGGCGTCCACCACCCGGCGCTGCGCATGCTTCCGTGGCCGGCCTCCAGCGTGACGCCCACCGCGTGGTTCGTTCAACGGCGGCGAGAGCCGGAACCATTGCCTGTCCGTCAAATCGCCCGGGTACATGCCCCTACCCTATCGACCGAAAGCCTCTCCGCATATTCCTTCCCAGGTTCCTTTCGTTAGTTTCTGGACAGATCCTTAGAAAGCTGTCTGTAGTTTGCTGTATTTGTGTACGGCTTACGCAGCCAATCAAAGAACGCTTCGCGAACTACCCCGATGTCTACACTATTTTGGCTCATTGAACACACCAATCCTCTGATCTTGGTGCATTCCACAGTTAGCCAAAGTTGTGCTCACCGCTTTGAGTAGCCTCGCTTCGAGGAACTACGCTTTGGCGCTCGACTTTTGATCCGGGTACATTCCGTAACTGTGGTGCGTTTGTGCCTCACTACAGTAGAACGTCTGACAATCCTGCCAGTGATCGCACTCCTGTTTAACAATCGTCTGCCTGCCGGACATTTTCTCGTTACCATATTGTCACTCCATAAAAATTGGACCCAGTCAGTAAAACAACTGGGTCCAACTTGCAATTAGCTGCATCCGCTGGTGGAACCGCATTCCACGCATTTGTAACAGCTACCGTTACGAATCATGATGGCGCCGCAGGTGTGGCAACTGGGCGCGTCCCCCATGTCGACAAATTCGCGCATGGCATCGGCGGCGTGGAGCAGGCCGCGGTCTTCCATGCGCAGGCTGCCTTCTTCTGTCTGAGCGCGGCTTGCCTGCAACTCCGGCAGGATGCCGCCCTGCGGGGCCGAGGTCGCACCCATGCCGCGTGTGGGCTGGTGCTGCTCCGGCGCGAATGCATGCAGCACATCGGTTGCGACGGCGGCCTGCTGCGCCATTCCGGCGAACAGCGTGAGCTGCGTGCCCGACAGGAAGCGCAACTGGAGCCAGCGGAAGATGTAGTCCATGATCGACTTGGCGAATCCGATCTGCTCATTTCCAGTCCAGCCGGAGGGCTCAAAGCGGGTGTGCGCGAACTTTTCGCACAGCACCTTGAGCGGCACGCCATGTTGCAGCGAGAGCGAAATGGCAGTGGCGAACGCATCCATCAGGCCGCTGACGGTCGAGCCTTCCTTGGCCATCTTGATGAAGATTTCTCCCGGCTGGCCGTTGGGATACAGGCCGACGGTGATGTAACCCTCATGCCCGGCGATGGAAAACTTGTGCGTGAGCGAGGCCCGTTCTTCCGGCAGGCGATGACGCACGGTGCGCGGCGGCGCGTTGGGGTCCTGCTGTGTCAGCACGACCGCCGAGGCGTTCTGCAGGGTGGCGCGGGCCAGCGTTTCCAGGCTCGATGCTGGCATCTGGATTTTTTCCGAGGGCTTGGCGGCAAGCTGCGCCACCAGCGTTTCGACCGCCGCCGCATCCATGGGGAGCCGGGCAATGTTGCTGAGTAACTGCTCGGCGACCGCATCCAGCGCGGAGTTGCCACTGCTGCTCTCCGAGTCCGTCACATTCAATGGCTGCGTGCCCTTCGAGCCGTCGCGATAGACGGCGACAGCCTTCAGGCCCTGCCGCCATGACTCCATGTAGGCTTCGGCAATGTCATCGACGCTGGCGTTGTTGGGCAGGTTCACGGTCTTCGAGATTGCGCCGGAAAGAAAGGGCTGCGTGGCGGACATCATGCGGACGTGGCCCATGTACTGGATGCTGCGCGTGCCCTTCGACGCTTTGAAGCTGCAATCGAAGACCGGCAGATGCTCCGGCTTCAACCCCGGCGCGCCTTCAATCGTGCCGGTCGCGTCAATGTAACTGACGATGGCGTCGACAGCGTCATTGTTATAGCCGAGTTTGAACAGCGCTGCCGGGACGGTGTTATTGACGATTTTGATCATGCCGCCGCCAACCAGCTTCTTATATTTGACCAGCGCCAGGTCCGGCTCGACGCCGGTGGTGTCGCAGTCCATCATGAAGCCGATGGTCCCGGTGGGCGCAAGGACTGTGACCTGCGAGTTGCGATAGCCGTGCTTCTCGCCGTGCGCGAGCGCCTGGTCCCAGCAATCGCGGCTGGCTTCGAGCAGTTCGTCGAGCTGCGGAACCTCGAACGGCTCCGCGCTGGTGCTGGAGCGGCCGATTTTGTTGACTTCCGCGCGGTGCATGCGAATGACATCGAGGAATGGCTCGCGGTTGACGTAGAAGCCAGGGCACGCGCCGCCGGAGCGGTCGGTCGATTGCGTCAGTGGCGTGGCTGGGGCCAGCGACGCGCACTGCTCCGCCACGCGCGAGGATTGCAGGTATGCCTGACCGCACATGATCGCCGTCAGGCAGCCGGCGAAGTCGCGGCCAGCGTCGGAGTCGTAAGGCAGACCGCAGGCCATCAGCAGCGCGCCCAGGTTGGCGTAGCCCAATCCAAGCGGACGATAGTCGTGCGAGTTGCGGCCGATCGCCTCCGTCGGATAGCCGGAGTTGTCGACCAGAATGTCCATCGCGGTGATGAGGACATCGACGGCGTGGCGATAGGCGGGAACATCGAATGTGCCCGTGGGAGTTACAAATTTCAGCAAATTGAAACTGGCCAGGTTGCATGCCGAATCGTCGAGAAACATGTACTCCGAGCAGGGGTTCGAGGCATTGATGCGGCCCGTGTTCTTCGAGGTGTGCCACTTGTTGATGGTGGTGTCATATTGCATGCCGGGGTCGCCGCAGTGCCAGGTATTTTCCGCGATCTTGCGCATCAGGTCGCGCGCCTTGTAGGTCGCAAACGGCGCGCCATCCTTGACTGAGCGGGTGGAGAACTCGCCGTCGTTTTCAACCGCGCGCATAAATTCGTCGTTCACGCGCACGGAGTTGTTGGCGTTCTGGAAGAAGATCGAGGTGAAGGCCTCGGAGTCGGGGCCGGAGCCATCGTAGCCGGCGCGCATCAGCGTCCAGGCCTTGGCCTCTTCTTTGGATTTGCACTCAATGAAATCGACGATGTCGGGATGGTCGATGTTGAGGATGACCATCTTGGCCGCGCGGCGGGTCTTGCCGCCGGACTTGATGACGCCCGCGAAGGCGTCGAAGCCGCGCATAAAGCTGAGGGGACCCGAGGCTGTGCCGCCGCCGGAGAGGACCTCTGTGGACCCGCGGATGGTGGAAAGGTTCGTCCCCGTACCGGACCCCCACTTGAACAGCATGCCTTCGGTCTTGGCCAGAGTCAGGATGGAGTCGAGCGAGTCCTTGACGGAATTGATGAAGCAGGCCGAGCACTGCGGACTGCGATAGCCGGTGACGGAAAACTCCACCGCGCAGGTGTGCGGGTTCCAGTGCCAGTTCTGCGCGTCGGAGTTCGGCTCCAGCCGGTCGCAGCCCACATTGAACCAGACGGGCGAGTTGAAGGCCACTTTCTGGTTCAGGAGCATGTGGGACAACTCGTCAAAGAAGATGGCCGCATCTTCCGGCGTGCGGAAGTAGCCTCCCGCCATGCCCCAGTCGCGGATGGTCTCGGCCACGCGCCCGATCAACTGGCGGACGCCGGTTTCGCGCTCCGGCGTATCGATCTGCCCATGGAGGTACTTGCTGGCCACGATGTTGGTCGCGGTCATCGACCAGTCGATGGGGACCTCGACGTCTTTCTGCTCGAAGATGCTGTTGCCTTTGGAGTCCACGATGGACGCGGTGCGGCGGTCCCACTGGATTTCATCGAAGGGGGAAATATCCGGGCGGCTGAAAAAGCGCTCAAATTGCAGGCCAGTCTGGGTGGCCGCTTTTGCGGAAACAGTTGGGATCTGTCCGGCTTTGCCGGTTGCGTGGGTGGTTTGCGTCTTGCTGATTTCGGCCATCTGGGGATGTCTCCTGGTACTAAATTCGGCCGCTGGTGTCGGAATTTAAGCGATTCGGTTCCGGCCCTGACGGCTTTTATCTCTAAAACTATCGAACACCGTTGCCAATACTGTGGGATGGGTCAAACGCTCCCGAAGGAGAGTCCCATTCCCTGCACATTTTCCTGCACATCGGGCTATGCAGAAACCATGCCGATCGGGTTTTCCGAGATTGCCGGAATGCTTCCGAAGGGATCAGTTCACTGCCAAGTGTGCGAAAGCCCGTAGAGGGAAAGTACCGCTGTTGGTTGTGCGTGTCAAGCAGATACCACTACTTATTGTATTACTCTTGGAATTCCCTGCAAAATCAGGGCTTTACAAAAGCCAGATTCGTCCGGGAAATCTAACACAGCAACCGAATTGAACCCAGCGCGGATCGGAATTCCTCCGGTCTTTGCCCAGTGTAGGTTTTTGCAGAGACAACCCGCAAGGCGCAGGAGTGGTGCAGTTGCGGTGGAATGCATGTGCAAGTTTGGATAACAGGGGTCGAAATGGCAATGCAGATCTACGTCTTCGGCAGGCGAGTCAGTTGTGGAAGGGTGCGATTATTTTCTGAATGCTGGATCAACGCTTCCAGCCGTTTCAGCCGAGTCTCTTCTTTCTTCGCGCTAATGACCACCAGGTTGCGGTTCGCCGATACCAAGGGGCCTGCGTCTGGAAAAATTTCCAGGCGTTCTTGTGTGCCCGGAATTGTTTCTCGTGCGCAGCCTGGAATACCGCGCTGTTTTTGTTCTCATAGGCATAAACACCGCTTTTTTCTTCCTTGCGCCGTTCAAAGGCCGTCAAGCCCGCAGTCTGTATCAGTCCCAGCCGCGTCAGTTCCTGCATGCGCCGGATATTGACGGCGCTCCAGATGCTGCCGGACTTGCGGGGCGTAAACCGGATCGTATAGGCGGTCGCATCGATACGCTTCCGAATGCCGTCGATCCAGCCAAAGCACAAGGCCACATCGACGGCCTGCGGCCAAGTCATGCTGGGCTTGCCAGAATCCCTTTTATAGAACCCTACCAAGATTTCGGAGGACGCAGGATGATGCTTCTCCAACCATGCGCGGAATTTGGCGGACGTTGCGAAATATATAGGCTCCATAGGCGAAAGGCTACAAAGCCCTATCGAATTTTTCGCTCCATGCCACGCAGGTGGCAGGCAGCAGTGCCATGCCAAACGGCAGAAAGATATGCACTTCCCCCAGCAGGCCCACTGTGCCCCAGACTGCGAGATACAGGCTGGACGCGATCAACAGCATCGCGGTCTCATGGTCTGGGCGATAGCTGCGGTTGAGAACCAAGCCCAGCAGCAGCCAGAATGGAAACAACGCCAGCAGCATGGTCATCCATTGGAAAGGGTGCAGGTTCCAGGACAATCGGATAACGCCATCCGACCCGTATTTTGCATTGGGAAACATTTCAAACATCAGGTAGAGCTGCACGCATCCCGCAACCAGGGCCGCCAGAAGGCTGGTTCGCGCCAGCCAAACTTTTTCCTGAGTCAACTTGCGCTTCCAGCCCAACACAATTGCCAGAAAAAATCCGGCATGGAGGACCACCGCGACATCCGCACGCAGGAAGCCTTGCAGAAAGCTCAACCCGACCAGCGACAAACTGGTCATCCAGCGGCTCTGCACCAATTGACACTGAACAAGGGCCACACTCAGGGAGACGAACAGAACGGATGGCATTGTTTCTGGCTCCTGGAACCAGTGGCCCCAGGCGAGATAATAGCCCGCTAGAAACAGGAAGCTCATCGTCGCCAGCCAGCGGGTGGAGTTGGAAGCGGTCTTGTAGCGCTCAAGTCCGCGCAGCACATGGAGCAACACAAACAAGGAAAGCGCCAGACAGACAAGGTCGATCAGCGTGAGTGTGTCATACGCCTTAAGGTGCAACAGGCGGTGCATCCAGCCGACAATGATCCATACGCCAACACGGTACTGCTCGGGTGCGTCGATGCCGCCGTGGAGAAAGAGCTTCCAGGCATCGGGATGGCCGAAAAACATCGTCTTATAAAAGCCCCAGTCCAGGAATGCATAGGAGAGGCTGATGGCCCAAACAGTTATATGCAGAAGAGAGAACTTCGGAAATCGGGATTGCAAAATAGGCTCCTGAGAAGGGCTGCAAACAGCGGGCGGATGGCAGTGCGCGCCGTTCCCATCTACCGCTTTACGAAGATGCTATCCCCTATCGCGCGCGGCCCACAGGTTTTTTCTGCTTCGGCTTCACGCTCTTTTCCGGCGTTTTCCCTGGGCCGATGGAGCTTTGCCGCTCCATCCAGCTCTCCAGCAAAGAACGCTTGAAGCGCCAGCGATTGCCCAGTTTGAATGCGGGGATAAAGTTTTCCGACGCATACTTGTACAAACTATCGGGGCTGATCCCGAGATACTCCGCAGCCTGGCGAATGTCCATCACTTCGCGCACGGCCCAGTGCGCCGGAAGCGGCCCTGCTGCTTCGGATTTTGCGGTTCCAATGCCGGTGATTCTGGTATGTGTCGAGCCTGCCATGGTTCTCTCCCGCGCTTTTCTTCCACGTTTCCGGGTTGCACGAAAACGCTCAATCTTAAAATCCCTGGGAATCTGGTTATAGGCTGCTTTTTATCGGATTTCAACAGGCTTTTTTCGGGCTTTGTAGGAAATGACCGCGCCACGACGCCCTGGCGCGGCAAAAATCTCTCCAAACCGCGATTCCGTGGGGTCATGCTGGAATGTACCCCAACTTGTGGGGCTGTCGCCCGCGCGGGTTCCCGCTCTTCGCATAAGGCCACGGCCAGCCCGAAGGCTGGCCGTGGCTTGCGGTTCTGGCGTGTGAGCTACTTCTTGAGTACAGGCTGCAATCCCCCGCCCAGCGCCAACAGTTCATCGGGTACAGTCCGCGTCTTGGCGATGGCGTCTTTCAGTGGGATGTCGGTAATCTCTGTACCGCGCAGGACCACCAGACGTCCGAACTTGCCCGCATGCACCAGGTCGATGGCCGCCGAGCCGTAGCGGGTCGCAAGCATGCGGTCATACGCAGTGGGTGTGCCGCCGCGCTGGGTGTGGCCCAGGTTTACGGAGCGCGTCTCGAAGCCAGTGCGCTTTTCGATTTCGTCCGCCACGAACTGGCCGATTCCGGCCAACCGTACATGGCCAAATTCGTCCACCTTGGAGCCATGGGTGGCCAACTCGCCGCTGGCAGGCATCTTGGCGCCTTCCGCGACGACGATGATGCTGAAATACTTCCCCCGCGCGCGACGCTCCTTTATAACGGCGCAAACCGCATCGAGATCGATCGGCTTCTCCGGGACCAGGATCGCATCCGCTCCCCCGGCAATGCCGGTATAGAGCGCGATCCAGCCCGCATCGCGGCCCATCACCTCGCACACGATGACGCGATTGTGCGCCTCTGCGGTCGAGTGCAGCCGGTCCACAGCCTCCGTGGCAATGCTGACCGCCGTGTCGAAGCCGAAGCAGACATCGGTGCCGCTCAGGTCGTTGTCGATCGTCTTAGGGACTCCTACCACCGTCACGCCCTCGCCGGCCAGCTTGCTCGCCACGCCCAGCGTGTCGTCGCCTCCGATGGTAATCATGGCATCCAGCTTGTTGCGTTCGATGGTCGCAATGCACTGCTCGATGCCGCCTTCCTTTTTGCGCGCGTTGGTACGTGAGGTGCGCAGAATGGTCCCGCCCAATTGCAGAATGCCGGACACGGTCTGAATGGTCAGCGGCATGGTCTTGTCTTCCAGCACGCCACGCCAGCCTTCGATGAAGCCGACAAATTCATCTCCGTGATGAAAAATCCCTTTGCGTACCGCCGCGCGAATCACCGCGTTCAAACCGGGGCAATCCCCGCCGCCCGTCAAAATACCAACCCGCATGATGCTGTCTCCTTCAAAGTGATTGTGATTTCTATTCGGCTTCTAGAAAATTTCCATAGTTAGTGTAGCTGGATGGTTAGAGGGAGTCATTCTGAACGGAGGTCGCTATTGCGACCGTAGTGAAGAATCCAGATTATATTCGCCTCGTAAGTGCCGCTATCGTCCTCTGGATTCTTCACTCCGCTATGCGTCGTTCAGAATGACTCTCTTCGTCTATGGGAACAGCGCATTACTTTTGCAGTTGAATTTTGCTCACGTCCAGCAAGCCATCCTGCATGCGACCCTTCACATCCACGCGCCAGTTTGCATCCTGCTGCGTGGCTGCGATCCACTGAGTGGTGGTCTGGTTGCTGGCTGAATCCAGTTTGTATACCTTGCCGTCCGGCGTGACGACCGCGTAGCCGCTGCGAATGCAGTCCGGCATTTGCAGACAGCGCTTGGTGTGTTCGCGCAAAAGAGTGGCAGCGTCACCGGTACGATCATTCCAACATGTCAGGTCGATCAATGTGCCGTGCAGATGGACCTTCTTGCCGTGCACATTATCGGCGCGCAGCATCAAGCTGGAACATAACAGCAGTGCTACAGCAAGTGTGGATAGAAAACGCAATTTCGGCATGCAAATTTTTCTCTCAGATAATTGTACTTTGCCCAGCGAATGGTTTTAGCGGTGCGAGGTCGCCTCGTCAGCGTAGAAGCAGGCAATCTCCGCGGCATAGCGCTGCTCGACGAACCGCCGTTTCAGCTTCATGCTGGGGGTCAACTCGCCGGTGTCGAGCGTCCATTCGTCAGCGACAACGCACAGGCGCTTCATGGTCTCGAAGTTGGCCAAGGTCGCGTTGACGCGGTCCACCACCTGCTGATAGGCCGCCTGCACGGCGGGGTTGGCCACCAGTTCCTTGCGGCTGGAGAAGGCAATTCCCTGCCCGCGCGCCCAGGTCTCCAGCGCAGGGAAGTTGGGCGAGATGAGCACGGAAACAAATTTGTGCTTGTCGCCGACGACGGCGGCATTGGCCACCAGCGCATCCGCCTTCAACTGGTTTTCAATCGGCTGCGGCGCAATCAATTTGCCACCGGAGGTCTTCAATAAATCTTTTTTACGATCGGTAATAAAAAGAAACCCGTCTTCGTCGATACGGGCAACATCGCCTGTATAAAACCAGCCTTCACTATCGAAACTCTCCGCAGTCGCCTCCGGCTTGTTCCAGTAGCCCTTAAAAATTGAAGGCCCGCGCACCAGCAATTCGCCATCGGCGGCAATTTTCAATTCAACATTCGACAACGGCCGGCCCACGCTGCCCATGCGGCAGGGCAGGCCGGAATTCAGCGCAATCACTGGCGAGGTTTCCGTCAGGCCGTAGCCTTCCTGAATGCGAATTCCAGCATCTAGAAACCAGCCGGCCGTATCCGGCCCGAGCGGCGCTCCCCCGGCGATAAATGTGCCGACGCGGCCGCCAAATCCCTGTTGAATTTTGCGGAAGACGAGCCTGTCCGCCAGCTTCCACGAGGCGCTCTGCGGCTTGCGACCAGCGAGCAGGGCGTCGTGTTGTTTCCGCCCGCGCCGCAGCGCCCATTGCAGCATCGACAAGCGCATCTTCGACTCGCCAGCACGCCGTAAAACTTCCTGACGGACTTTTTCGTACACGCGCGGCACGCCGACAAAAATCGTCGGACGGACTTCGCGCATTATCTGCGGCAGCAGATCGAACTGCGAACAATACGCAATGGTCGCTCCGTGGCAAAAGAGAGCGTAGTCCACATGCCGCGCGGTAATGTGCGAAAGCGGCAGAAAGGAAATGCAGGAGTCCTGGCGGCCCCAGGAATAGGGCGCGGTCGATGCGTTCAGGTTCGACGCCAGATTGCCGTGCGTCAGCATCACGCCTTTGGATTCTCCGGTCGTGCCGGAGGTGTAGATGATGGAGGCCAGATCGTCCGGCTGCACATCATACGCGCGGCGGTCGAAGTTGACATCGCGCTCCGCGCTGGCTTCGTCGGGAGACAGTAACTCGCCGAACCAGACCGCCTGGGTCACTGCGGGTTCGCGATCCATCACAACAATTTTTTCGATCTGTGTCTGCGCGCGAATGGCGGCAACTTTTTCATACTGCGCCGCTGTCGAAACGAAGATGACGCGCGCACCGGAGTCGGCCAGCATGCCAGCGACCTGCTGCGCGGTGAGCGTGGAATAGAGCGGCACATCGACCGCGCCCAGCGCGAGCACGGCAAAATCCGTGACCGCCCACTCCCAGCGATTTTCCGCGAGCAGCGCAACGCGGTCACCCTTACCGATGCCCCAGCCGGACAATGCCGCCGCCAATGCGCGGACCCGCTGATAAAGCTGACGGCCAGCGATCGGCTGCCACTTGCCAGCGGCATCGCGCCATTGCATAACACGTTCCTCGCCGCCGCTACAGGCGCGGAAGAACACGTCGTTGACTGTTTTGAGGTCAAACTTCATAGGTCAGGCTGCTCCCGATCTGGCGCCCACCCTAGTCGCTAACGGCGTGGCTAGGGTGGGACACCGAAATGCAAGCCCGTTATATCAGAATTGCGGTTCAGGCTTGCGGCAGCGGCACGCAGCACAGAAATTTCTGTGCATGCACCGGCCAGTCGGCAAGCAGAGTTTGCGCTTTGACGCTGCCTGTTTTTTCCTGATGCAGGCGGACCATGCCTTCCAGTTGCCGCTGCTGGTCTTCCGTCATCTGCGCGTAGGGTTGTGGCGCAAGAAAGCTGGTGTGATAGCGCTGGCCGGCAAGAAAGCTGCCGTCATCATCGAGCACGAAGGCAATACCGCCTGTCATGCCCGCGCCAAAGTTGACGCCCGCGCGGCCCAGCACGGCCACCGCGCCGCCGGTCATATATTCGCAACCATGGTCGCCAATGCCTTCGACCACCGCCATCGCACCGGAGTTGCGCACGGCAAAGCGTTCGCCCGCGCCGCCGGATGCAAGCAGTGTGCCACTGGTCGCCCCGTAGAGGGCCACGTTGCC
>DAHUZH010000229.1 GCA_027306695.1 Acidobacteriaceae bacterium | reverse complement strand
GGCACGGAGATGGTGATGCCGGGGGACAATGTGAGCCTGGAGATTGAGCTGATTACTCCGGTGGCGATGGAAAAGGGGCTAAGGTTCGCCATCCGCGAAGGCGGAAGGACCGTCGGCGCCGGCGCCATTGCAGAGATTTTGAAGTAAATCTTTTAGCGGAAAACGGCAGGAACCTCCGAAGCGGCGGATAGAAGGCCGCGTCGGAGGCGAAATGAAAGAAGAGAAAAAGCCATGGTTGGACAAAGAATTCGCATCCGTTTGAAGGCGTATGACTATCGCGTGCTGGACACCTCGACTGGCGAGATTGTGGACACGGCCAAGCGCACCGGAGCACAGGTGGCCGGGCCGATTCCGCTACCGACGGTGAAGAACAAGTATTGCGTCCTTCGTTCGCCGCATGTGGACAAGAAGTCCCGCGAGGCGTTTGAGATCCGCACGCACAAGCGTCTGATCGACATTCTGGAGCCGACCCAGCAGACGGTGGACGCACTGATGCGTCTCGATCTGCCAGCCGGTGTCGATGTCGAGATCAAGGCGTTCGAGAAATAAACAACGGAAATATCCGGCAGTGCGCGGTCTGCGCATGATGAGGGGAGAAGAAGATGGCAGTATCAGGGATTCTGGGAAAAAAGATCGGCATGACGCAGGTCTTCGATGAGAAGGGCGACATCCACCCGATTACGGTGCTGCAGGTCGGTCCATGCGTGATTACGCAATTGAAGACGCAGGCCAAAGACGGTTACGACGCGGCCCAGATCGGTCTGGTCGAGTTTGTAAAAAGTTCAAAGATCAATAAGGCGATGGCCGGTCACTTCGCCAAGAACAATGTCCCTCCTGTCCGGGTGCTGCGCGAGGTGCCGATTGAAATCGCTCCGGCTGCGGCAGAGGGCGAAGAGTCGAACGGCATAAAGGCCGGAGACAAAGTCCTGGTCGATATCTTCGCGCAGGAAAAGTTTGTCGATGTGCTGGGAACCAGCAAAGGGCGTGGGTTTGCGGGCGTCGTCCGGCGGCACGGTTTCGGCGGCGGTCCGAAGTCGCACGGGCACATGTTTCAGGTGCAGGGGTCGATCGGTTCTTCATCGTTTCCTTCGCGCGTGTTTAAGGGAATGCGGATGCCGGGCCACATGGGCGTCGATAGCGTGACGGTGCGGAACCTGCGTATTCGCGGCATCGATACGGAAGAGAACCTGTTGATGGTGGAAGGCGCGGTGCCCGGTCACAAGGACGGATATTTGCTAATTACCAAGGCCAAGCAGCCGCCTCGGGAACGTCGCGGATTCAGTGGCGCATCGACGGTCGATCCGTTGAAGGCCTCCAAGAAGGCCTCGGCAGGCAAGAAAAAGTAAGAGTCAGTAGCGAAGAGAGTCGAGCAATGGCAAACATTGATGTAGTCGATCTGGGTGGAAAAAAAGTCGGGATGCTGGAGTTGGCCGATGAGGTCTTCGGTCCAGCCGAGGTGAACGAGGCGCTGTTGTGGGAGGCGGTCAAGCACTATCGCGCCGCGCTCCGGCAGGGCACGCACGCCACCAAAAATCGCAAGCTGGTTTCAGGCTCCGGCAAGAAGCTCTGGAAGCAAAAAGGTACAGGCCGGGCGCGCGTTGCATCCATCCGCTCGCCGCTTTGGCGGCATGGCGGCACGGTCCATGGACCGCAGCCGCGTTCCTATGACTATGCTTTTCCGCGCAAGAAGTTGCTCGGAGCATTGCGCGCTGCGATTGCGTCGAAGCTGGCCGACGGCCATCTGACGGTGGTCGAAAGTCTGGAGATCAAAGAACCGAAGACCAGGCTTTACCGCAATGCGCTGAATGTTCTGGACGCGAAGAAGACCGCTCTGTTGGTTGAAAGCGGCGCCACGCTGAGCCGCAGCCTGGTTCTGGGCGCGCGCAACCTTGGCGGCGTCGAGCTGGTGCTGGGCAATGAAGTCCATCCCTACGATCTGCTGCGTTACGAGCGCGCGATCTTTTCGCGGTCGGCGATGGAGCAGTTGCAGGAAGCGTTGAAGAAGACAGTCTCCCGGCGCAAGCAGGCGTCTGCGGCAGAGGTGGCCTAATGGCAGATATCTATCAAGTGATTCGCCGTCCGCTGATTACCGAAAAGGGACTGGGCGCAAAGGAAACGGAAGCCACGCTGGTCTTTGAGGTCGCTCCCGGGGCCACCAAGACGGAAGTGAAGCAGGCCGTGGAGGCCTTGTTCAAGGTGAAGGTGCATGCGGTGCGCACTGCCAACTTTGCCGGGAAAGAGCGTCGCCGGGGCCGTTTCAGCGGCTATCGTTCGGACTGGAAAAAAGCGTATGTGCGGTTGAAGGCCGGACAAAAAATGCCGGAGTACATCAACAACCTGTAAGCGAACCTGCCAGCGGTCCAAGGCCGCGAGCAGAGATCGAACGATTTTGAAACGTGATGTTAAGAATTAAAGATTTGAAGATTTGAATTGGACGCCGGGTCCCGTAGGAAATGGGATGCTGGCGTGAAGAAGAGAAGGACCGATGCCGATCAAGACATATCGACCGATCACTCCATCGCTGCGCTTTACGTCCACGGTCGTCAACGACGACTTGACGACGGACCGCCCGCACAAACCGCTGACGGTGACGCGGAAACGTACCGGTGGACGCCGCAACACGGGCGACCTTACGATCCGTCACCATGGCGGCGGCCACAAGCGGAAGCTGCGCCTGATCGACTTCAAGCGCGACAAGTCCGGGATTCCGGGCCGCGTCGCCACCATTGAATACGATCCCAACCGCTCCGCGCGGATTGCGTTGATCCACTACGCCGATGGCGAGAAGCGCTACATCTTGCAGCCCATCGGTCTGGAAGTGGGTCAGGCTATCATGAGCGGCGCGGAGGCCGACATTCTGGTGGGCAATGCATTGCCGCTGCGCAACATTCCAGCGGGCACTACGGTGCATAACGTGGAATTGCGGCCCGGCAAAGGCGCGCAGATGGTGCGCTCGGCAGGTTCCGCGGCCCAGTTGGTGGCGAAAGAAGGCGAATATGCCCTGTTGAAGCTGCCCTCCGGGGAGACGCGCAAGGTGCTGGTGGAATGCATGGCGACGATTGGCCAGGTGGGTAACACCGACCACGAGAACATATCGATCGGCAAGGCGGGCAGAAATCGCTGGAAGGGTATT
>DAHUZH010000228.1 GCA_027306695.1 Acidobacteriaceae bacterium | reverse complement strand
GCGAAGCCCTGGACAGGATCGAGATCAGCGTCCGCGCCGTCATTACCTACGAAGTAAGTATCCTCCGGCAAAGCCGGAGGCCTGGAGTTTCTACATTTTTCCGGTGCAAGGCGAAGAAAATGCTTGCTTGTGCGGTCGGAATATGTTTCAGTGGTACTGATGAAACAGAAGGAGATTATTCGTCGTCGGGAGCGGCTTGCTCGGGAGCTGCCTTCGGCCGCTGAAATCGTGCGCGGCTCCCTGCTGGAGCGAACCATCCGCCACCGCCAGGGATGCCGCAAGTGCGCGCGCGGCGAAGGACATCCGGTGTCGGTGCTGACGGTTGGCTATGCCGGAGGCAAGACCAAACAGATCAGCCTGCATGCCGGGCAACGAGAACAGGTGGAACGATGGCTGAAGAACTATCAGGGGTTAAAGGCCAGGCTGGAAGAGATTTGCGAGTTGAACCAGCAGCTATTGCGGTCAGAGGAATAGTTCTTTTTTTTGTGCCCGGTGTGTTTCATCGATAGTAGTGAAACTAGAAAGGGGACTTGCGATGTTGCTGGCAGCGTTTCTCGACCTTCTCTCCTCCTGGCGCACCATCTTTCCCCAGCAGCGCACCTACCAGCGCGCCGTGCAGCATGCGCTCGGCTCACTGGCCTGTCTGGGGAGGCGCTGCCTGTCGCGCATCATCTGGACCAACGGCGGTCAGCAACGGAGTTGGAGCGGCCATTACTTTCTCTATTCCCGATGCCAGTGGGACCCGCAGCAGTTGTTTGCTCCGATTCTCCGCCAAGCTCTCCCCTGGTGCCCGGGACGCCTGGTGGGCATGGCTGTGGACGATACCCGTTTGCGTAAGACTGGCCGCTCCATTCCTGGGGCCAGCTATCAGCGCGATCCGCTGTCGCCGCCCTTCCATACCAACTTCATGCTGGGCCTGCGCTTTCTGCAGACTTCGCTCCTGCTGCCGCTGCACCGTGGCGCCAACGCTTCCTGCCGGGCTTTGCCGGTACGTTTCGAAGAGGTTCCGGTAGTCAAGAAGCCCGGCAAACGGGCTAAGCCAGAGGATTGGAAGCAGTTTCACCGAGAGCGCAAGCTTCACAACCTGTCTGCCCGTTTCGTCCAGACCATGCCCATCCTGCGCGCTAACCTGGACCAGGCTGGGGGCGCAAACAAGCAGTTGGTGTTGGCCGTCGACGGCAGCTTCTGTAATCGCACCGTCTTTGCCGCTCAGCTCCCCGGCGTGGAGTTGATCGCCCGCACCCGCAAGGATGCGGTACTGTGCCATCCCGCCGCACCTGGCAGCCATCGCTTCTACGACGCGGCCAAGTTCACCCCCGAACAGGTGCGCAAGGATGACACCCTCCCCTGGAAGACCACCAAGCTCTTCTATGGCGGCAAACGACGCACGATTCGCTACAAGGAAGTGCCCGAGGTGCTGTGGCAGGGCGGGGCCAAACGCCATCGCCTGCGCCTGCTCCTGATCGCCCCCACGCCCTATCGCAAATCCCAGAGCCGCAAACTCTATTACCGCGACCCGGCCTATCTGCTGACCTCAATCACTCACCATCACGCCCGCGCTCTGTTGCAGATTTACCTTGACCGCTGGCAAATAGAAGTCAACCACCGCGAGGAGAAGGACACCTTGGGAGTGGGCCAGGCGCAGCTATGGAACCCCATCTCGGTTCCCAAACAGCCCGCTTTTGCCGTAGCCGCTTACAGTGCTCTGTTGTTGGCCGGCCTCCAGGCCTTCGGACCCGCCCGAGGAGCGGCCTTTGCACAGCTTCCCAGGTGGCGCCGCAAGGCAAAGCGGCCTTCCTGCCTGGACCTTGTCACGCTCCTGCGACAGGAAATGGCACAACACCCCGAATTACTCGCGCCTTTCGGCCTGCATACCTCTCCGCAGACACTCACTGCCGCCGCTGCCGCTTAAAAAATGTAGAAACTCCAGAAAGCGCCGAATGCATTGCATTCGGCGCTTCACGAGTTCTCCGGACCTTCTCGACCGCTTACTCTTCGCGCTCGCGCTTCTTCCAGTTGATCAGATCGCCCAGCGTGGTGGACGAGGAAGATTGCGAGGAGGAAGATTCGCGTGCGCCGCCGGAAGGCGAATGCCCGTGTCCATGCTCCTTTGCCTTCGGCGCTTTGTATTGCTCCACATCCGCCCGTGTTGCTTCATCGCCAACGGCGCGAAGGCTCAGGCCAATCTTCTTCTCGTCCGCGTTCATCTTGATGATCTTGAAGTCGTGCTCCTGCTCCACGTCCAGCTTCAGCGGCGCCCCGTGCAGGTCGGTGGCCTCGGAGACATGGCATAGGCCCTCGACTCCGTCCGCCAACTCCACGAACGCGCCGAACTGTGCCATGCGCAGCACCTTGCCATGCACCACATCGTTCACCTGGTGCTGCGCAAAGAACGACTCCCACACATCCGGCTGCAGTTGCTTGATGCCCAGCGACAGACGGCGATGCTCGGCCTCGATTCCCAGCACCACCGCCTTCACCTTGTCGCCCTTCTTCACCACTTCCGACGGATGCTTGATGCGCTTGGTCCAGCTCATATTGCTGACATGCACCAGCCCGTCAATCCCGTCTTCGATTTCAATAAACGCGCCAAACTCCGTCAGGTTCCGCACCCGGCCTTCGACCACGCTGCCGGTCGTGTAGCGCTCGGAAAGATGCTCCCACGGGTTTTCCATCAGTTGCTTCATGCCGAGTGAAATGCGCCGGTCCGACGGATTCACGTTCAGAATGATGGTCTCAATTTCATCGCCCGGCTTCACCAGCTTGGTCGGGTGCTTCATGCGCTTCGACCAGGTCATCTCGGACACATGGACCAGGCCCTCGATCCCTTGTTCCAGTTCCACAAACGCGCCGTAGTCGGTGACGCTCAGGATGCGTCCGCGCACGCGCGCGCCAATGGGATAGCGTTCCGCCACGTCCAGCCATGGATCGGGCGTCAGTTGCTTGAACCCGAGCGAGATGCGCTGCTTCTCGCGGTCGAACTTCAGCACCTTCACCTGGATCTCGTCGCCCACGTTCACTAGGTCGCGCGGATGCGTCAGCCGCCCCCACGACATATCGGTGACGTGCAGCAGGCCATTGATGCCGCCCAGGTCCACAAACGCGCCGTACTCGGTCAGGTTCTTCACCGTTCC
>DAHUZH010000227.1 GCA_027306695.1 Acidobacteriaceae bacterium | reverse complement strand
ATTCTTTTTCACGGAACAATCGAGCACGGAATGCAGTATCTCTCGCCGGAGCTGCGCTCACGCGAGACTACTTACTACGGCCCACAATCCGGAATTGGGGTCCTTCTGAAAAATTGCTTTCCTGAATCCAAAAGGGTGGGAGTCGTTGGCTTAGGAGCGGGAACAATTGCTGCCTACGGCAAGTTAGGCGACAGTTTCGAGTTTTACGAGATCAACCCCCAGGTCATTCAAATCGCAAACGCGCAATTCACATTTCTCAGGGATTCGCGGGCTATCGTGTCAATTGTGCAAGGGGATGCGCGACTATCTATTGAACGAGAACATGGGCCAGTCTACGACGTAATTGTCCTGGATGCCTTCTCCGGTGATGCGATTCCGGTCCACTTACTGACAAGAGAAGCCGTCGCTCTCTATCGCAAGCACCTCAAGCCCGGTGGAGTCTTGGCGTTTCATCTCAGCAACCAATACCTTGACCTCTCACCTGTTGTTAAGCAGCTGGCAGAAGAAATTGGCTATCAAGCGGTTCTGTTCAAGAATCGCGCGAGTGTGAAGGATGACATTTTCGCTTCTTCATGGGTGCTGGTCAGTAAGAATAGAGGCATCCTCGAAAATCCTGCAATTCAGGCGGAGGCAGTTCCGATCCAATCGCGTGCAGATCTTAGGCCTTGGACGGATGATTCAAACAATCTGTTTCAGGTGCTGAAATTCTCCGAGTAAGCATGAGTCGTGTCGAACTCCTTTGGCTTCGGCGAAACCAACGGGTCGCTGATCTTCCGCCGCTTGGCGGAATAGAGAGTTCCAAATACAGTTCCACAGGGATTAGGCAGCGGAAGTTGTGTGACTCGTGGACTGATCTCCTTGGCCCGCCAGCAAGCCTGCAATGGAAATGTCCTCGTCCAATGCTTCCCAATGCAGACCACGACCGCTGATCCTCACTTGGTCGCGTTGCTCCGCAGTGCTATGCAAAAGCCGGGGAAACCATGCCAGCGGCACGCCGATAACGCGCCCATCACTCAGGTCGACCCATATAGAATCCTGATCGAAACGCACACGCGTCGCTCTAGCTGAAAAATTCATTCCATGCCCTCTCGATCTTGTCTTTATTGACTTCGACCACTTCCAGCATCTCCCGGAGGGTCCGAGCATCGTAGCCGTCATTAGTAGGCCACTCGCACTTCCGGTTGCAGCCAGAATTTTGCTTCCAGATCGTCCTTCTCAACGTGAATGTGTACTGGCTCACGCGGCGCTCCTTCGTTTGAATAGAAGAAAAATCTGAAACCGCGATGACGAAAAATTTCTGGCATAATTAACGGAATTATACTTTCAGGGTTTGGATATCCATCTCCGCACTTTGTGGCGTTCGAGTTTTGTCACAAAAGGCCCCGCCTGGAAAGCAATCATTGAAAACATATCGCAACGGCCAGCCTCTCTGCGACTCTATGGCAACACCCCAAACACCGCCACGCCATTCGTTGTCCCCACGAAGACTTTTCCGTTCGCAATCATCGGCGTTATGAATTTATTCCCTGGGCCGAACTGGTCGCGTCCGTTGGCAGCCTGGCTGCTGTCGTAGAGTTCTTTGTCCAGATTGGTCGCGTCATAGGCATACAGCACCGCAGGGTTGCTGTTGTCCACAGCCCATACGATTCCGTTTGAAGTCCCATTGGAAGAAACACTCGGCGTAGCTCCGGGATACGGGAAGATATGGACTGTCTGCGAGGCGGGAGTGGTGGCCAGTTTGGCCTGGGTAATGGGATATGCGCGCAGCACATCTCCCACCGAGCCGTAATAGACCGTGTTGTTCCAGTAGGCGGCCATGCCAAACTCTCCGCCGGCCAGAGCGCCGCTGAGTTCCTGATAGATATTGTTGGTGCTGGCATTGAACTTGCCCATGTTGTCGCGATCGACCACGTAGATGTTCTGGTCCTTCCCTGCTCCAATTGCCAGGTGGTGCACGTTACCGGAGGCGTCGGTCACATCGGGCAGCAGCATGGCCCCGCCCGAGCCAAAATCCTGGTCGGCATTCGACTCTGCCGTGGTGTTGAACATTACAAAATAGTCCGCTACGGCGAGCTTGTTTCCGGTAGTCGAGAGTTTCATGAAGGCGTTGCCAAAATCTCCGTTGGCAGGAAATCCGCTGGAGTTGAGCGAGGTGTCGAAGGTTCCGTTGGCATCCAGAAAGTAAATATTGCCACTGCTGTCCGCCGCAAGGCCGGCCCCGGCCTGCCAGATCGATCCTTCAGAACCATTCGGAGTCAGGTTCAGTACGGTGGTTTGCGCCAATGTGGTTTCGTTGTAGCCCATGATCCAACCGGTATAGGGGCCATTATCGCAATGCGAAGTCCATCCGAGATACACCGCGCCATTCAGCAGCAGGAGTCCAGCCCGCTCGTTGTACTGGGCCGGATCGAAAACGACTTGCCCGTTGGAGCTTCCCGCACCTGTGCCGGGATAGGTGGCCTGGATAGGGACTGGACTGCCGGACACCTCCGCACCCGTAGTCAAATCGAGAGCGTGAAGGCGATAGTGATAGCTGCCGGAACTGTCCTTGGACGCAGCCACCAGATAGATGGTCCCATGCGCTCCGGCTTTGGGGTCGATCACCGGCGTCGAGGTGATGCCAATCTCCGGCACAACCTGTCCGCAGCCACGCGAATCGCTGGTTGTCTCATTCGTGCCCAGGGCTGAGACGTGCCACAACACAGTACCCGTATCGGCATCGAATGCATACGCGGAATCGTGCTCCGTCACCACGTAGAGCACGTTGTGGGTCGCGCCCGCGACTGTTTCGCCCGGCACATACAGCGGCTCGGCATCGACTTTGCCATCCACGGAATAGAAGCCTACTTTGCCGAAGGTAGCTGTCACCACGTTGCTGGTCGTCAGCGTGGTCTCCTGCGTGTTCTGGCCGCTGCGCGTGTTGTCATCGTGGTAGGTCAATACCTGGAAGGCGGGAGTTGTGCCGCCACCTCCACCGCCGCCATTGCCGCCACCCGAGCCGCCAGTGGAGGTCGTGCTCGAACTGGAATTGCCGGAACTGCATCCCACGGCGCAGACCAGGGACAAAACACATACGACGGACGCGACTCGGAACCAAAAAAAATGGGGGCGCATCATGCATCCTTTCGCAAAGAGGAGGTTGTCCA
>DAHUZH010000226.1 GCA_027306695.1 Acidobacteriaceae bacterium | reverse complement strand
TTTTGCGCCGCTGCGGTGCGGAAGTGCGCAAGAATCTCCTGCTCGCTCATCGCGCGCGGAATCTTCAGGTCCTGTTCCAGGCGATATTCGGCGGGAATGGTGGCGAACAGATCGTCGATCGACGCAACGCCGATCTCGTCCAGCATGGCGACGCGGTCGGAGGAGGATTTTGGCAAATAGCGCATGGCTTGGTCTTCTCTGCGGGTCAAACAAAGTTTTTGAAGAGACCTACGATCCGGTCTCTTCTGCAATAAATTTTTCGTAATCGGCGGCACTCAATAGACCATCTACCTCGGAAGGCTTCGATAGCTGGAGTTTGATGATCCAGGCGTCATGCGCGTTGGTATTGATTTTTTCCGGCGCTGCATTCAGTTCGTCATTGACCGCAGTCACGGTGCCGCTGACAGGCGAGTAAAGATCGGAGACGGCCTTGACGGATTCCACGCTGCCGAAGACCTTCCCGGCCTCGACGGTGGCGCCGACCTTGGGCGCATCGACAAAAACGATATCGCCCAGTGAGTTCTGCGCATAGTCCGTGATGCCGACCGTGCCGGTCGTGCCTTCGAGTTGAATCCACTCATGTTCGCGCGTGTAGTGATAAGCAGCAGGATATGCCATAGAATTGGTCTCTTTCTATTGTATGTTGCCGGAAAAATACAGGGCTGAGATGCCAGCACCTGCGAATAAATTTGCGTGGCATCCACGTCTAGATTTGTTTTTTCGGACGACGGTAAAACGGCTGCGGAACAATACTGGCGCGTACATTTTGCCCGCGAATTTTCACCGCCAATTCCGTGCCGACGGCACTGCGTACAACGGGAACATAGGCCAGCGCGATGTTCTTTTTCAAAAACGGTGCTGGCGACCCGCTGGTGACGACTCCAACCTCCTCACCATCGGGCGTGCATACCGGATAGCCGTCGCGCCCGATGCCGCGCTCAATCATCTCCATGCCGACCAGCTTGCGTTGCGGGCCGCCCTCCTGTTGCACTTTCCTGAGCGCCTGCTGGCCGAGAAACTCCGGCTTATCGAGCTTGCAAAAACGGTCGAGTCCTGCCTCGAAGACATTTGTCTGGTCCGTAATTTCGTGACCGTAGAGCGCCATGGAGGCCTCCAGCCGCAGCGTGTTGCGCGCGCCAAGGCCGCAGGGCAGAATATCGAACTCGCGTCCTGCTTCGAGAATTTCATTCCACACGCGCGCGGTCGTCGCTTCGTCGGACGGAATATAAATTTCAAATCCATCCTCGCCGGTGTAGCCGGTGCGAGAGATGGGCACATTATGGAGGCCGCAAACACTGCCCCAGACGAACCAGTAATTCTTGATCTTTTCGAGATCGACGCTGGTCAGTTTTTTCAACAGTGCCAAAGCCTGCGGCCCTTGAATGGCAAGCTGCGAGTAGTGGTCGCTGTAATCGCTGACGTGGCAATGAAAGCGTTGCGCATGCCGTTTGATCCAGGCGTAATCCTTGGGCCGCGTACCCGCGTTGACCACCAGCAGATAATCGTTGGGGCTGAATTTGTGGACGAGGATGTCATCGACGAAGGTCCCTTGTTCGGTGAGCAGCGCGGAATAATGCGCCTGCCCTTCGGCCAACTTCGAGGCATCGTTCATCGACACAAACTGGACGGCATCGAGCGCCTCCGGCCCGCGCAGTTGGATTTCGCCCATGTGGCTGACGTCAAACAGGCCCACGCGAGTACGCACCGCCATGTGCTCTGCGATCAAGCCGGAGTATTCGACGGGCATGTCCCAGCCGCCAAAGTCCACCATCTTCGCGCCCAGCGCGCGATGCGTCGCGTTGAGAGCAGTTTTACTCAGGACGGAGGCAGGGGCGGGTGAAGCAGACATAGGCGGAATCCTTACCGGACGAAGTGCGAACCTTCTACGGTAGCACCAGCATTTTTACAGGGTCAAATACAGGCTTTGAGCCAGACTGGAAAAAACAAATATGAAATTGGCTTGTCGTCCTGAGGTCGCGGTAGCAGCCGAAGGATCTCGCGTTTTCCAGGAACCGCAAGATCCTTCGCTTCGAGGATGACAGGCTTTGCGGGCTGAGAATATCCACGACGAAAGATCGATCAATACCCGACATGGTGCAGATATTCCACCACCCCCGCCGCCACCAAGCAGTAAATGCCGAACCAATACCAGCGCCCGCTTTCCAGCCACTTGCTTAGCCACTTCAACGCGAGGAGTCCGGCGACAAATGCGAAGAATGCGCCGAGAACACTGGGCATCATCGCAGAAGCCAAACTACTGGCCCCGGTGATGTGCTCGGCCTTCACCAGCCTCCACGCTTCGCGGGCGATGGCTGGCGGCGTCAAGATAACGGCCAGCGCGAAGCTGAATTCCTCCGCCCGCGATTTGGCCACACCCAGCAGCATGCCAGTCGATATCGTCGCGCCGGAGCGGGAGAACCCGCGGAACGGCAGGCATAGTCCCTGCACCGCTCCAATCCAGCCCGCTTGTTTAGTGTTCAAACCGGTACTGTCTTCTTCCTGCGTTGGCGTGGAGCAAGTTTTTTTCAGGCCCGCGATCAGAATTAAGATTCCAACTAGCGCCAAAGCAGGCGCGATCAAATCCAACCGTCCGAAGAGCTGCTCGATCTCCGCATGTTTGGCGTGGGGAAACGCGAGCTTCTCGATGGCTTCAATCAAGCCACCGCCAATCAGCGCAGTAAAAAACGTAGCGACAACTGCCTGGACGAAGATTGTCTTGAAGTTCTCCATGCTCTGGAAGTAAGTTCTGCGCCATTGGTTCCAGAAATAGGCAATCACGGCGAACATCGTCCCCGTGTGCAGCATGACCAGCAGCAGCGTCATCGGCGGGGAGGTCGGGTCCATCCCCATCAATTTTTCCGCGACAACGACATGGGCGGAGCTGGAGACAGGCAGCAGTTCGGCCATCCCTTGGATGACAGCGAGAATGATCACATGAATTAGCGACATAGTGGAACCAGATAATCCCTTTTGGTCAAGTATAAATTCAAAAAACACGCCAGGACACGATTTTGCTAAAGGGAACCGCGTGAGCGCAAGAGTACAACTTAAACCTTCCGATACGGTGTTTGGGAAGGTTCAATAAGTGGTTGAAGTATGAAATCTGCGCAATAACCTAGGCAGTATCGACATATAGCTGAAGGTGGAGCCAGGTACAAGCGAGAGCGACGAGGGCATGGAAGTTGATTTTGT
>DAHUZH010000225.1 GCA_027306695.1 Acidobacteriaceae bacterium | reverse complement strand
AAACCGCGTGCGTCCAGGCTCGCGGATGACTTGGATTTGGGCTGCCTGCAATTCCGATTGTGCCATTCGGTGATCCTTTATGCTCGCTACCAAAACAACCGGGCCTCGCGTGGCCCCGCATCGCCGAAATCTACGTCGAGAATACGTCCATCACGGAAATATGCCAAGTTCGCTCCGCAGTTCATGCGCGTTTGCCGCTGTCGCAACCGCGCAGGAGGCGGACGGATACGTACCAAGGGACGGATTATGACGAATTTGAACTAAGGGGTCGTTAAAAAATAACATTTACATATCAGCTTGGGATGTTATACTGGTGACATGGATATGGTGACCTTGCAGGACAAATACGCGAAGCTTCGGCCTCACCTTAATGAGCGCACACGGCGTCTGTTGGCGGCGGCGGACGCCGAGGCTTTGGGGCGCGGCGGTGTGGCCTTGGTGGCTCGTGCGGCGAATTTGTCTCGTCCGACACTCTATAAAGCTTTGGCGGAATTGAAAGATGGCAAGCCCAACCCGGAACGGGTACGTCGTGAAGGAGGCGGGCGCAAGACATTGGTGGAAAAGCATCCGGATTTGGATGCGGCCTTGGAGCGATTGGTGAGTCCGACCAGTCGGGGCGATCCGATGAACCCATTGCGATGGACAATCAAGAGCACGCGTCAACTGGCGCGGGAGTTAGCGCGGCAGGGCTACCATTTGAGTCATCCTGTGGTGGCCGGGCGGCTGGCGGCATTACATTACAGCCTGCAAGCCAATGCCAAGGCGTTGGAGGAGGGCAGCAATCATGTGGACCGCAATGCGCAATTCGAGCACATCAACGCTTTGGCGGCGCAATGTCTGGCCCAGGGGCAGCCGGTGATCTCGGTGGATGCCAAGAAGAAGGAATTGGTGGGGCTGTATAAAAACAGTGGAAGGGAGTGGCATCGGCAGGGCCAGCCAGAAAAGGTTAAAGTGCATGATTTTATTGACGAGTCTTTAGGCAAGGCGGTTCCTTACGGGGTTTATGACTTGGGGCTCAACCAGGGCTGGGTTAATGTGGGTCGGGATCATGATACGGCGGTTTTTGCCGTCGAGAGCATTCGGCGATGGTGGTATGCAATGGGGCAGACGGTCTACCCGCACGCTCAGAGGTTGCTGATCTGTGCTGACGGCGGGGGAAGCAACGGCTCGCGTGTTCGCTTGTGGAAGAGGGAACTGCAGCAATTGAGCGACGAATTAAACCTTACTGTCTCTGTATGCCACTATCCGCCGGGGACCAGCAAATGGAATAAAATCGAACACCGGCTCTTCTCCTTCATCAGCCAGAACTGGCGCGGCAAGCCGCTGGCCAGCCATCAGGCTGTGATCGAATTGATTGCCAGCACCACCACCCGGACCGGCCTGAAGGTGCGGGCACAAGCCGATCTCAATAAATATCCGCCGAAGATCAAAGTCACAAAGCAGGAGATGGCCACATTGAATTTGGAGCGGGACACATTCCACGGGGAGTGGAATTACACCCTGAAGCCAAGGGCAACTGCCGTACAAATGTAAATGTTATTTTTTAACGGCCCCTAATTGGCCGTTCGCGCGCCACCCACAACCTGCTCTTCATCTTTAGCGATCCGGGTACTCAGTGCACGACTATCCGGTCGCCAGCGGGGCCGGATTGCAGAATGGCCTGCAGTTCCTGGACGATTTCCGGCGAATTAGGCAGCGCCATATCTAAGTGATCATTGGGAAAATCAATGCGTAGCATTGGGCCGCGAATTGGGTGTATATTAAGCGTGATTTGCTCCGCATCCGAGAGAGAAAATCCGCGAGTGCCCGCATTGATCCAATCAGGTGCCAATTGGAAAGTTTCCGGGTGCCAAAAGCGCTGGAACGCGGCAAGACACAAGGCGATGAAACTGATGGCAAAAAAGAGCGCCGCCGCAATGGAGGTAAAGGCCAATAAAACAGGGGGGTTCCGATGAGCTATCGCACCAAGGGCCATCGCGTCAGCAATTAAAAGTGCAAAAGCCAAGGTGCCCATTGTAAATACTTGCCCCAGAAACCTCGCCGCCGCACCGAGGCAGAAGCCACGAAAAAACGGCTCCGGCCATTGAAGAATTCCCGCATGGTCTTTCACGATATCCTGTTGCGGATGCCATCCGCGTGACTGCGACGTGATCATGGCGTTCGGCGGTAATACGGCTTGCAAGCGTACGACATCTGCTTTTTCCGGCATGGCGATTGTCCGTGACGCATGGCTGGAATAAAAAGTTACTTGCCTGCGGCCACCTTTTTGATCACCAAGTTCGACGCGTTCAATACCGGAAAGCAGTAGCCGCTGCGCGGGAGCAGCAAACACAATTTGTCGTTCTTCCAGAATAACGGGATGCAAAATCAGCATATCCAGTCCATACGCGACAAGCGGTATAACGAGGCAGAGCATGATGGCACCCAGCAAAAACGCAACGAAAACGCCTGCGGTCGTCTGCCAGGGGGATGTTACAAATGGGAAGCACGTCATGATGAGGAAAGGGACCGGCAGTGTAATCAGTATGGAAACAATCGTAAGGCGAAGCATCGGGCGGAGCATCAGATGGATGTTCGCCTGTGAAGGTATTATGCGCCATTGTGGCAGGTATCGCCGCTGGTAAAAGAACGATTCATAGCAAAGCACCTGCCCACAGCAATGTCTCTCCTGGACCGGACGGGGGGAGCCTTGCCTGGAGGCTTCCGCCCGAGGCGGCCCTCCATGAAATCCTTTTCCTTGATTGTTAGTTGATGCTGCGGCGAAAAAGGGCGAACGGTCTTCATCGGGTGTCGCCAGCGCCGCTGCGACTGCCGTGATGAGATCCTCGATACTTCGGCGTTCGCAGGTGCGCAGCGTTTCCGCCAGTTTCATCGGACCTGGTCCGTCAGCAAGCCCCTGGGAGAAATAGGCACAGAATTCATGCAACATTGCGTCAGAACTGCGCCAGCATGACAGATAACTTTCGTCCGTACGTATGATGTGTTCTGAGCACCGGCAGGTGCGCGCCAGGGCTTGCCTGACCAGGATTGCGATTTGGGTATTAACCGTTGCGTTATTCTGCTGAAGGCGATTCAGAAACACGTCCTCTGGTATTGGTCGTTGTAAGAATAGAAATGCTCCGCTTTCAAGCAATGGTAGTAGGAGAACCATCAGCGACAAGTCAGTGAGCATTGCTGCAATTCCAACCGTGGTAAGTTGGCCTGTTGTATTGGTAAATATTCTGGCAATGACAATCATTCCCGTTAATGC
>DAHUZH010000224.1 GCA_027306695.1 Acidobacteriaceae bacterium | reverse complement strand
CAGTGTTCATCGGTTTCTCCAAAGGGCTATCTCCGCTCTATATGCTTCGCAAGAGAGCAAATGTGAGCAGGCCCATACCGCCGTCGTGCCCGCCGTGGCCGCCCGAGAAAATCGTCGCGGTCATGACCGGAACCTTGAACAGTATGTAGATATTTACTGTCACCAGCAGGATAAGCAGGGGCAGCGATTCGACCATCGTGCCGGGGTCGGAAAAGTTGACGATGGTGGTGTAATACTGCGCCAGCAGGTGGCCCAGGATACTGAGCACTGCGGCGGCCAAGACCTTGTAGAAGCAGAAGCCGATGAAGGCCCGCAACCATCCCCAGAAAAGAAAGTCCAGCTTGTCGAATACCAAAAAGGGGATGAAGACGGGGCCAAGCAGACCGACCACGGCTACTCCAATCGCGCCATAGGCGACAATGGCGGCGACTGCCGCGCTGAAAATCGCCAGCAGCATCTGAATGATGACGTAGACCAGGGCGTAATAGGGACTCGCTAACGCTTTGACGATCCCCGGGCCGCCGGATTTCTGCGCTTTATCCAACGTTTGCTGGATGGTGGTTACGCTGTTGTTGCCGATGATCGTGACCAGGTTCTGCGCGCCGCCGTTGATAAAACCTCGGAGCGAGTAGCCGATGCCCGGAATTGTACTGTCGTAGAACTTCACCATCACGTAGGCGAATGTGATGAGCATGAAGAAGCTCAGAAACTTCCCCATATTGAACCCCGGCCCTCCCTGCGCGGAAGCCAGCGCCTCCTGCACGCCGAACCAGACGAGCATGATCGTGGCCAGCGCGATGCAAATGTGGAGGCCCATTGCATCGACACCGGGCGATGCGGTGGCGGTCAAGGTGTCGCAGCCTTGCGTGATCCAGTTGAAAAAGCTGGTGCTCATGCGCTTCCTCGCTCCCGATTGATCGGTTAGTACATCAGAGCTTGGGCTTCGCCGTTATAGGCCGGAGCAATGTTCGTCTGGTAATACTGGCTGTACCCGGCAGCGTCCTGAAACCCCTGCTTCATCACGTCCTGCTGCTGCTTCAACGCAATCATCTGTTGCAGTGCGGCCGCTTGCTGAATTTGATTGGCTTCCTGCTGCTGTCGAAGTTGCAGCAGCATTGCCTGATTCATGCGTTGCATAGTGGCCATGTCGGTGTGCTGGGCGGGGTCCATCGAATGGCTCGCGTTCTCAAGCGCGGAGATGTCCCGTTCGCGCTCGATTTCATTCGCGCGCATGGTGCCCAGCGTCTGCAGATTGCTTGCAACGACCGCATCGCTCAGGTCGGTGGTAGCAGCCTGCGCCGCGATCTGCTGCTGGCCCTGCGTGCTAAGGGTGCTGTAATCTGGGACGATTCCTGCGCGGGGAACGCTCGAAAACTGGTAGGCGGACTGCGCGTTAACTCCGGTGTTCGCGGCATTGATGACCGCTTGGGAATTGCCGTAGGTGTTCGCAGTCTGGTCCAGCGCCATCCAATAGGTGGAAGGAGAAATATAGGGCTGATAAAGGCTCGCGGGCGAACTGGCCATTTGTTTCACAAAGTTGTAGTCAGCGATTACATTCTCGGTTGTTTGCATGGTCGTGGTGTAGAGCTGGCTGGCCTGCATGATCTGCTGGACCGCATGAATCGATTGGGTGGGATCAAAGACGACTCCCCCGAGTTGTGCCTGGGCTGCGGTGGCTCTGACAAGAAGGATCGCCAGAGTTGCGATGCTATTGGGGATGCGTCTCATGTTCGTTCTCCTTCACGGTTATTTGGTTTCGGCGGTCATGATCTGGTCCAAGAGTTTGCCTGCCTTCGCGCCTTCCACGGCGCATTTTTGCTGCTGTGCTTTCTGTTGTGCCGGGGTTGGAAGTGTGGGTTTTTTCTCTGATATGTAACCGCCATCTCCAGCCGTGGCGGGAGCAATGCAGTCTGTGTAGTATTGCGCGTGGGCTTTGGCATAGTCGTTTTGCAGCCTGGTTAGTTTGTGCTGCTTGCTCACGCATCCGGTAATGGCCAAGCTTCCGAGTGTCAGTCCGATTGCAACAAGCGCGTGAGTATATTTCATTCCGGTCTCCTAGAACGTCTGGTCAATAGTGTGGTTGCCGTAAGCGGGCAGCAACATGTCCTGCGTAAAATAGACTTTCACGCGATGGCCTTCGCGGATGGTGATGGTTGGCGGTATCTGAAGGAATTGGTCGAGTACCGTGGTTGCCGACTCGGACACACTGCCAGCCGCTCCGTTGGTAAATTCCTGCGAACCGGAACCAGTGAAAGCGCCTCCGCCCTGCGTGATCTCGGCGGCTCCGGCAATGACGCCGAGAGCAATCGACGTCCCGAATATCTGGAGATAGTGATTGTTCACTTTGTCCTTGAGTCCTTCCTCGCCGATCTGGTCCAGCCCGTGGAACTGGTCAAGGTCCACCGAATAGCCGTCCGGCATAATCATGCGATGGAAGACGACGGCTAGGCGGCGCTGCTGGCCGAATCCGGCAGCCCCAATCTTCTTCGCTTCGCCCAGCACGATGGTTCCATCGGGAATGAGGACGTGCTGATGGTCATGCGAATACAAAGGATTCGACACAAGCACCTTGACCGGGCCAACGGCATCGCCGTCCAGACGGTTCATAAGGACCGTGTCGAGCGTTGTACCCTCATAGATCACATACGGCTGGCCCACTGCGGAATCCAAATTGATCTCCGGCGCACGCTTTGGCTGCGTTGGTGGCTCGCCTGCCGCTCGGGGAGCTATTAAGCTGCTTCCCGGATGACCTGAAAGCGCGGCATATGGGTTCTGCTGCGGAGCGTAGCCGGTTGTCGCGGTTCCCGCTTGCGTTGCCTGTTCCTGCTGCGGGGAAGGATCGGCAGGCCGGGTGTAAACCAGGTTCGATGCGAACCGGGAGTTGTACTGAAGCTCCCGCTCCTTGGCGGCGAGCTGTTGGGCCTGCTGTTGCTCTGGAGTGAGCTGTTGTTGACCACTGTTCGGTTGTCCTGTTGCGGCTTGCGGGCAAGGTTGCCCCGGAACACATGAGAGAGACTGACCTGTAGGACCATAGGCAGCGGCAGCGACACGCTGCGCGGGGGTCGCAGACGCAAGCGCTGGATCGTTGGCAGCAGCGAGAGCGGCCTGTTGCTGTTCCTTCAACTGTTCGGCCTGGAGCTGACTCTTCAAATCGGCCACGTTGTTATCGGTATTGTCCTGCACCGTCGGCTGCGGCTGGTTCTTCCCGGCCTGCGTCGCAGGCTTCTTGCCACCGGCGCTGAAGATCGCCGCGATGATCACCAGTACG
>DAHUZH010000223.1 GCA_027306695.1 Acidobacteriaceae bacterium | reverse complement strand
ATGATGGTCTGGTTCGGCGTGCAGGAGGCGCTGGCATCCGCGCAAGGTGGGCCGGGGTTCAACATGGGGAAGTTCCTGAACTTTTTCATGCTCATCACCTTCGCCTACGTCATGGTGAAGTTCTATGACGGCGCCATTCCAGGCGTCGGCTACTCGCTCCGGGGTTTCATCGACGGCGGCGCACAGAACCTCGTCACGGTCATCGGCAACGACAGTGTGACGAGCATTCAACAGACCCTCGACCAGGCGTCCGCTAACGGCGGCCCTGGCATTGTCAAGGTGTTGATGAGCCCCTATTACTCCCTGGTCTACGTCATTATTCAGGTGCTGCTGGCGATCTTTAGCGCGGCGGTCAGCGCCATCGTTGCCTACGGCGCGGTTGGACTTGCAGTGGTCGGTCTGCTTGGCCCCGTTTTCATTCCCTTTCTTGTCTTCGACAAGTTGGACTTTCTTTTTTGGGGATGGCTACGCGCCTTTATCGGCTTCTGTTTTTACAAGGTGCTGGCCGCCGCCGTGCTCAGTATCCTGGGACACCTGTTGGCGCAGTATTACACCACCATCGTCAACTTTACTGACCCCGGCAACATGGTGAAATCGCTGCCCCTGCTGATCCTACTGGTTATGGTCAATCTCTACATTCTGTTTAAAGTTCCTGTCATGACCGCGACCATCTTCTCAGGCGCACATGGCGGACACGACGGCGGTATGGGCCTACTCACATTTGCTCTCTTTCGAAGCATATAGAGCGGAGATAGCCCTTGGAGAAACCGATGAATACCGCTACGAAAGCAACGCCAGAAATCACCCGCGCCGCGGAGCGGTATCTGGAGCAGTATGGCGACCCGCTCGTCATGAACACATATCTCAAGATCACAATCCTGTGCCTTGTGGCGGTGTGTCTGGCGCTGGCTGCGCTCGTATTCAAGAGCCAGAAGGCGCTTGCCTCGATGCGGCCTCTGATTATCCGTATCAACGATGTGGGCCGGGCGGAAGCGATCGACTATCGCAACTTCCAGTACCGCCCGCAGGAAGCGGAGAACAAGTATTACCTCACCCGCTGGGCGGAACTGTATTTCAGCCGTAACCGCTTCACGATCGAGCGCGACCAGACCGATTCGCTCTACTTCCTGAATGGCGACGTGCAGCGGGCCGTGATTGCCGAGGAGCAGAAGGACAAGATCATCCAGACGTACAGGAACGACAGCACGCTCCCCTATGTCGATGTAGAGGTCAAGAACATTGTCTTGGACGACCTCCGGCAGTCACCCTATTCGGCGCGGATTGAATTTGAAAAGGTATACACGAATCCGGCGGACCACACCGAACTTAAGCGGGAACGATGGACCGCCAGCGTCACCTAATGTCTTCCGCGAAAATGTGAAGAACAACGAACTGGCCGTGAATCCGCTGGGGCTGACCATCGTGCGCTTCCGGGCTGATCAGGCGTTTGGGGAATGACGATGCGGCGACTGCTTACCGTGTTAGATCGTGATTATCGTCAATTCGGGGATGAGCCTGAAGTGACGCACATTCATCGTTGCCACAGAGTAGCCATGCTCCAGCGCTGTGGCTCCGATCAGAAGGTCGACGGAAGGAATAATGACGCCGCGCGAACTCTGCTCGCCGTCGATCTTTCCGGCAAGGAGGGCTGTCGCCTTGGTGTAAGGCACAACATCCACCTCGATCAACAAGTCGTCAATGTATTGCTGACGGCGGTCTCGGATCAGCGGGGTCTGTGCGCGCCAGATGGCGTGAACCAGTTCGGTGAGGCCCACTGCAGACAGCGCAACCCGCTGATCTCCGGCAACAGAGGCAATCTGCCGGAAAAGCTGCGCCACCGTGTCTCCTCTACGCTCAGCCGCGATCACTACGCTGGAATCGAGGATCAATCCCATGGATTCCGCAACGGTTCGGGATGGCTGTTGATGACCGCTTCAAGATCACGGCCAAAGTCGCCGTCCAGAGTCGCCGTCGAGCGGTGTGATTCGGCGGATGCGATGGCCTCCGATAACAGGCGGCCCGGCCCGGACGAAGTTGTGGCGGAACGCACCACCACGAGCGGCGCGGCGTCCGAATCGATCACAACCTCTTCACCCGCACGGGCACGCGCGAGAACGCCGGCAAAATCGCGTAGGGCATCGGCTTCTGAGATGTGGACAATTGCCATGGTCATGATGATACCCGCTGTCCGTTCCCAATGCCATCTGTATCTCCGCCTGCATCCTCCAGGCCGACCAGCCGTGCAGCTTAAGAAAAGGACGGCATCTCACGGCGATGCGCATTCCAATCTTGCTGACAATTCGGCTGACATATCCGACTTGCTTCCACGCACTGTGAGGCAGGCGAACAGGGGCCTTCGAGCACGCACCGACGGTGGCGGACTGCACTCTTCTATTGGAGTCTTCGGTATCTCGAATCAAGCTGTAATGGCGGCGAACTTCTTCAACCAAGGCGCAGATGAAAACTTTGTTCTGGCATGTGTCTGCCGTTCTGTATCCCGCCTTTTGCTCGGTCACCGCTTCGGGGCTTTTCATGCGCCCTGCGGCAGCTCGCTCTTCTGCTTCGGCTCACCACCCCATCACGCAACAATCGCGTGCCGGGGACCCCGGACATTCGCCGCCCTGCGGGTTACGGTTTCCCTCCAAATCTTGTTCGGGAAGTACACCGAAAAGATTTCTCCTGACCCTCCGTAAATGCAGAGCTTCGGCGCTTGGGAGCATGGCCCGCTCGCTTTATGGTGACCCGATCCAGATCGGGAAATTCAACAAACGGAGACACCAGTTATGAACAAAGTCAATCTCATCGGATTCCTCGGCGGCAATGCCGAAGTCCATACCGCCAACAATCGCAGCTTCACTACACTCTCGCTGGCTACCAAGTCCTCCTATAAGGACAAGAAGAGCGGCCAGTACGTCTCGCATACCGAATGGCACCGTTGCGTCGTCTTCGGCAAGCTCTCGGAGTTCGCCAAGACCCTCACCAAGGGCGCACACGTCCAGGTGGAAGGCGAGTTGCGCAGCCGGGAGTACACCAGCAAGAAGGCGGACGCAAAGCATCGCATCTGGGAAATCCGGGTGAATTCAATCCTGAAGCTCGACCGAGCTGAAAAAGCCGGCCCGGAAGAGCAGGAAGATGATGCCCCAAACCCCGAGGAAGAGGCCGCATAGGCTTCTTCCTCTTCAATTGTGGAAGCCCGGCGATTCGCTGGGCTTCCAATCTTCGTGAGGTTCCCGCTATGAGCTTCGAGTTGATCCTTCCGTTCCTTCGCCCCATAGTGCCGCTGTTGCTCGATGA
>DAHUZH010000222.1 GCA_027306695.1 Acidobacteriaceae bacterium | reverse complement strand
AGCGGCGGCAGTTTTTCGAGGCGAAACGCGATCATCTCTACCAGGTCGAAATCTACTACTCGATACTGCTCGAAGGCGCGCGGTCGAAGACCGGCCTGGGCGTGGCGCTGGCCAGGCTTTTCCGCGATCCCTCTGGAGCAATTGGCGAGCTGAAGGCGCAGTTTACCAACGGCAGCATGAAGACCTTGCTGCGTTCGCAGATCGAACATGACCTTGCACGGCTGGAACAGCGCGTCCAGGCATTCATTCGCCAACTCGCCGATTTCGTGCAGATTGGAGTGCAGAACCAGCAAGGCCAGCTTCATTTCTTGCGCCGACTGCTCAACTATGATGACTGGCGTGTTGCGGGCAAGCCGCAGTCCACCCAGTTTCTCGATTATCAGGTGGTGAACAGCAATATCGAAGCGGAGCGCGACCATCTGCGGGTGGGCGAGCACTTTGTCCGCGTACTTACCATGAAAGAGGCGATCACGGAGACGCGGCCCTTGGTGTTGGACGCGCTGCTGAAGATCCCGGCCAACTTCTACGTCGTCACCGAATGGACACCGCTTTTGACGGACAAGGCGCGCAAGGAAGTAAACAAGCGGCGGCGTCACTTCAATATGTCGAAGACCGGCTTCGTTTCGCAGATCGGCAACGACACGACGAAGACGAATCCCCGCGATGTGCTGGTCGATGAATCCAAACAAGCAGACATTGAAAATCTGGGCGACTGCCTGCGCGCTTTGGGAGACGGGCAATCGCTGGGAGATTTCTCACTCACAATTGTGCTGTACGGCAAATCAAAGGCTGACCTTGAGCAACTTGTGGGCGTGTTCACCGGCGTCTTCACCAATTCGGACGGGAACCTCTTTGCCGAGACCTACAACCAGCTCAACGCCTACTTCGCCTGTGTGCCCGGAAACTATGCGCTGAATCTCCGCAAGCTGTATCTGCTGAACTCCAATTACGCCGACCTCAGCTTTCTGTTTACGATCCTGCCGGGGGAAAAGACCAACCTGCATCTCGGTACGGAGTATCTTGCTGTGCTCGAAACCGATAACAGCACGCCGTACTTTCTGAATTTGCATAACGGCGAGGTGGCCCACACGCTGATTCTCGGAATGACCGGAAGCGGCAAGAGCTATCTCTGCTGTTTCTTGCTGCAGAACGCGCAGAAATACGCGCCGCTCACGTTTATTTTCGATATCGGTGGCAGCTTCCAATCGCTCACGACCATCTTTCGCGGCAGCTACTTGAATGTGGGCCAGGAGGCGCGGGATTTCACCATCAACCCATTCTCGCTATCACCCACCAAGGAAAATCTGCAATTTCTCTTCAGCTTCTTTCGCGTGCTGATTGAGGGCCAAGGTCATGGTAACGCCCAGCGTTATCGGCTCGACTTCAAGGAGGAACGCAAGCTGTGGAATGCCATCGAGCGTACGTACATGCTGGAGCCAGACCAACGCACCATTTCCAACTTCGCCAACATCATCGGCGAGTTGAAAGATCGTCTGCACCGCTGGACAGTAGCCGGGCAGTACGGGTTTCTATTCGACAACGCCGTAGACACACTCTCGTTTTCGCGCTTCCAGACTTTCAACTTCCACGGCTGGAGCGATGCCCCCGATGTGTTGGAGCCGCTGTTATTTTATGTGCTCCACCGGGCCAGCAATGAAATCGCCGACCCGAAGAAGCTGGCTACATTCAAGATGTTTCTATTGGACGAAGCATGGCTTTTTATCAAGAACGAAACCATCCGCAATTACATCGTCCAGGCGCAGAAGACGTGGCGCAAGCACAACGCCGCCATGATTCTGGCCACGCAATCCATCAAGGAGCTTCAGGAGTCTGGCATGTTGCAGATCGTCTCAGAAAGCTGTCCGACCAAAATATTCCTGGCGAACCCGGAGATGGACCGCGAGGTGTACCGCGACGCCTTTCATCTGAACGACACCGAACTCGACTTGATTGCCGGGCTGGTTCCGCCCGGCCAGATGCTCATCCGTAAAGCGCAGTCTTCCAAGAGAGTCCGGTTGAACGTGGATTCCGTTTCGCACTGGATGGCGACCAACAATGCCCGCGACAACCTGAAGAAGCGCGAATACTTCACGCGTTTCGGCATTGCCGAAGGGCTACGTCAACTTGCGGAAGACCATCCCTTCCGGCCCCGGACATTTTCCGTAGCTGCTACTGACAACCGTAAAGGAGCACTTGTATGAACCGCACACTGACTATCATCGCTGGGGTTGCTGTGGCCTTCACTTCTGCTGTGGCCATTGCGCAGGATGCTTCGGCCCGCACCGTGCAGTATCACTCGCAGGACATCGTTCCCATCCATGCCAAGCTGAAGTACACGACGCTGATCGAAGTGCCGCCGACCGAGAAGATCATGGAAGCGGCGACCGGCGACAAGGATTTCTGGGTGGTGGATGTTGTCGGTAACTTCTGTTTTGTACATCCGGCCAAAGCAGGTATTTCCTCCAATCTGAATCTCATTACAGACAAGGGCAATATCTACAGTTTCACCTTGCAGGACGTATCCGGCACCTCCGAAATTCCCGACCTGAAGGTATTGATTGTACCCGCCGATCGCTCCTCCATCGTCGCATCGTCCGGTCCCGCGCGGTATGTTCCCGCCGCCCAGTTGGAGCAGTTGAAGCAGCAGCTTGCCGCGCTGCAGTCCCATGTCGAGCAGGCCGTCGATGCGTATAAAAGTGCTTATCCCTTGCAGTTGAAGTTTGACTATACCTACAAGGCGAACGAGGCCCCGTTCAATATCCAGTCGATCTATCACGACGATAAATTCACCTATATCAAGACGAATGCGCCGGAAAAGTTCAGTGTGTATGAAATGAAAGACGGCAAGCCCAACCTTATCAATTACGACCTCCGCGATGGGACCTATATCATCCCGAAGGTCATGGATTCCGGCTATGTGGAACTGGGCAAGAAGCGCATGGAATTTTCGCGCAAGGGGTAATGGCGATGTCTGACCAAGAAACAAAACCACCGGCAGACCCTGATTTTTCCGATCTGCCCGAACTGCGCCGCAGGCTCGTGGAACCGAAGGGCGTGCTCCAGAAAAACCTGAAGATATTTCTTTACCTTGGAGCCAGCGTACTGGTGATCGTCGCGGCGATCTTCAGCGCCGGTGGCAAAAAGCCTGCGACGCAGGCGGGGAAGAATCAGCCGCCGCAGCCGACGGTGCAGGACAATACCGATAACAATGTCGCCGATTTGAAGAGTCAGCTTCAGGCCGAACAGTTGAAGGAACAGCAGCAGGCCGCTCTCGCTGCCGCCAACGATCCCACGCTTGCTACCGCGACGCCCGCGCAGCGCGCCGCTGCCGCTGGG
>DAHUZH010000221.1 GCA_027306695.1 Acidobacteriaceae bacterium | reverse complement strand
AAGACGAGCTGAAAGCGAGGCGCAAGACATGAGAAAGAAGCGCAATTTGTTCGATGAGCTAATGGAGGGGTTTGACGCTCTGGCGGATCAGCGTGCCGGCAAACGAACGCTTCGGACGCATGCCGTGAAATCAAAGCCGGTACCGGAGATCAGCGCTGACGAGCTCACGAAGGTTCGAGAGGACATGAAGCTCTCCCGTAGCCTCTTTGCTCGGTATCTGCGCACCAACGTACGCACGCTCGAGAACTGGGAGCAGGGCCGTGCCAGGCCAAATGCGCAAGCGGCGCTGCTCATTCGTCTCGTGCAGCGCTATCCCGATACCGTACGGCGTCTCGCGGAGATCTAAAATCGCGTTGACGTGAAGACGCTAACCGATGAAAGACCTGAAGCCGATTCGCAATGAGAGGGACTACGACCGTGCGCTCGCAGAGGTCGAAGAACTCTGGGGCGCAAAGGCCGGCACGCCCAAAGGCGACCGCCTCGACAGGCTTGCGACTCTCATCGAGGCCTATGAGACTGAGCACTATCCGATGGATCCGCCGGACCCGATCGAGGCGACAACTCGCGGGCCGAAGACCGTCTGAGCTCGCTCGCGCTCAGTGCAGATTCAGTGCAGTGACATACTCGTCGGCACTCACTGGCACACTTCTTGCCGCATTTTGCGTGAGATCCGACTCGGATGAATCAAACGCTTGCAAGACGGTCGAGGGTGCATGTTGGAGGAGGAACGAACACCAACTGCGACTTTTAATTCGCTGGTCGACGGTTCGATTCCGTCACGCCCCATCATAAAATCCAAAACTTACGCTGCTGTCCTCACAGTCCGTTGTGCGCGAGGCTGTTCCCGTGGCCGACTAGCTGCCGTTTCTCACGCGCTCGAATTGGTCGCGGCGGCTCAGCGAATAAGCTGTTCAGCGCAGAGCCCTCTAGGCCCTAGTGCGCCAGACTTGCGGTGCCCGAACGGTCATTGAATGGTGACAGAGGCCTCAGTCGAAAGAACTGGGGGCACTATTGCCATTCACAACCTTGATCAGATGGCTAACGGTCGACGGATGGTTGCAGGTCTCGGGCGGGTAGAAGGCCTTCGCAATGAATCGCGGAACTTTTGGATTTCGACTCGAAGCGTTCCCGGCTTCAAGGCGATTACAGAGCCATTGGTGGCGTTGTGCTTGCGACTCGGCATGGTTCGCTCTTGTGGCGCTCCTGATCGAGAGCGGCCGCGCCAGCCGGGTCAGGAATCTCGGTGTTCACCCTCGAGATCAACGGCAGGGTAGGCGCGGCGGGGTCCGGATCAGGCGGCGGCCTCGCGGGGTGTGATTTCCCGCTCAATGTCCTTGCGGGTCGGCAGCGTGCGCAGGTCGTAGTCGGCTTGCAGCGCCAACCAGCTCGCGGCGTCGCCGCCGAAGTGGCGCGCCAGGCGCTCGGCTGAGTCGGCGCTCACGGAGCGGCGCTCCTTCACGATTTCGCGCAGAACCGCGGGTCGTGTTTGGAGAATCATACACGTGAGCCTTCAACGAGTGCCTAGGGTATGGTTTCTCCTCGAATTGTCATCCCCGCGTCGGGCGCGTCGGGCGCGTCGCGGCGTCTTTCGGATGCTTAGAGAGCGCCTCTCTGCGAGTTTTGGTCTAGTCCGGAGTTTTCGGCTACCTTTCCTACCCGCATCGCAGCTGATGCTTCCGGTAGATGGAAATGCCTTCCTCGTGGCTCTTATGTACCAGAAACGCGCGATGCAAGGTGCGGGCGCGTGGTTGCTAACAATAAATCCATTTGACTACCCAGTTCCAAAGAGGGAATTGCCGACGCATGCGGAGAGGAAGTACTCGCAGGGTCTCAGACTTATCAGTGAGCAGATTGAGGTTCTCCTGGCGAATACCCTGGCCGTTACGCAGCAAGCCTGGTTCTTCGAGGGATGGGAAAGCAATAAGCCGGTCGTGCGAACTCCAGCGGATTTGCCGTGGCTGACCGATTCACCGGAACAGAAGCCAGCGCCTCGCTGACGGTGAAATCCGGAGCGGTATGACCGGCACTCTCGTGGCGGCTTTTCGTCAGGGGAAATTGCTCCGAAACTGTTCGGCGATGTGCGGAACGCAAGTCAAGAGCGCAGTTCGTCACACTTCTAGAACACCCGGGGTAATCAGCCGAGTTGATGCATTACTCTCATGGAGCTCTTTGTGCACAAGAGGAATCTGCGATGACGCGCGTGCTCATCTTGATTGTCTCCATCGTCGCCCTTTCAGGCTGCGCGTCGCAGTATCAAATACAGCCATTGTCGGGATCTGGGCATGCCGTTGCCTTGAATAGACAAGGCGCCGTCTATATCACCATCCCGGCAGACGGTCGGTACCAAGATATCCATTACCCAGGTTCCGGGCAGCTCGTCGCTCAGGTCCTCGCGATGGAATTCTCAAGATATTCGCGGACGGTTCAAACCGCGCCCTCGCAACTCTCCGACGGCGGCATGAGCGAAGCGCGACGCGCCGGCAGTGACTATCTGGTTGTTCCGGTAATCACGCATTGGGAACAGCGGGCCACCGAGTGGTCCGGTCTGCCGAGCAGGGTGGCACTCCGAATCACTGTGTGGGATGTAGCGAGTGGAAAACAACTGTTGTCAGAAGGCATCGTGGCAAGGACCTCAAGAGTCACACTCACGTCCACAAGCCCGGATGAGCTGCTTAAAAAGCCAATCGCAAAGGTGGTTAAACGTCTCTACAGCAGCTATCGATAGGCACAATCGCGCAGCCAAGAATGTCTTTTCGGGTCCAGTTCAGGTTTCTCATGCAAAAAGCAATTCCTGTGACGAAGTGGAATCCAGACATCTTCTAATCAATTACGGCGGCGGGGGGGGCGCTGTAGAGAAGCGGCGCAACGGCGAATCAGGCGCGTGAGAGCGGCGGTCAAGACGGCAACCGCGGTCAGCGCGACAGTGGCTAGCAGGACCCAGTGGCTCGCGGCGTATCGGGCGATGCCGTAGATACGGCCGATGCTGCGCAGAGGCGCGACATCAGGCATGGGGCCTGCGTGGATTTGCGCCCCAAGCTGCATGACCTGCGGACGGTCGACTTCGAACAAGGGCCAGCGGGGCAGACCGGGTCCGTTTGGACTGCCGGTGCGAGCGAATCGTGTCCAGTAAGCCGGTATCACCTGCGCGAGATCGCGGTCAACGGTGGTCCACTCTCCCCCCTCGGGGCCAAGGTGGTCGAACACGTACTGCATTTCGACGCCGTGGGTGGCTCCGAGGTGGTAGTACGGAGAACGGTTCGAGTAGGGGGGGGAGCGGGTGAATTCATACACGTACACTGGATCGAGCTCGTCCCGGCGCGCGAGCGTCGCCCAGCGCCACATGTCCCAGCGGAATCGCATAT
>DAHUZH010000220.1 GCA_027306695.1 Acidobacteriaceae bacterium | reverse complement strand
TCTTCCTTGCCATTTCCTTGGCTCCTTGTGTCCAGCCTCTCTCTTATCCACTGGTACAAGATTTGCCGGGCATTCCACCAGCAGACCAGCGAGCGCAAGCGTCGCTGAAATCCAGGGAGCGAATGGCGGCGAAAAAAAGTCCGACGAGCGCTACGAAGACAGTCGCGATGGAGGACACTTTGGCAGCTATTTTGTAGCAAAGTTTTGGAATTTGCTACCAAATGCTACCAAATTTCAGGATACCCGGTAGGGGTATACCATCCTAAGTCGCTTATTTTGAAGGGTTTGTTGGTGGACCTGGTCGGGATCGAACCGACGACCTCTTCCATGCCATTTCGGCAACGTAACGCAACTCATTGAAACGGAATGACACCAACCGCGCTATAACGCTACTAAATATATAGAATTTCGCCAATGTTGGACCCCTAATGGACCCTCGTGGATACGATGGCTGCCTGCCGTAGGTGAAGAAAGAGGTAGATCCTTGGCGCAGTGAAGGCCAGGAGCGGGCGTCTGTGTGTTTCGACCTGGACGGCGCCAGCCGTCATCGCCGAATTGAGGCCCGAACCCGGCGTCGGGCTGCATCATTCTGTCGCGGTGGTGGAGTTCCGGTCGCTGGCGATCTATGAGGAGGTGGCCCACATGCCGCTACAATCTGAAAGCCTGCCCTCGCACATGCTGCGACTGCGCCTTTCCCATCTGCCCAACTGCTACGAGGCAATCATGGAAGAGGTCTCCACAAAAAACTGCCCTATCTGGATTTTCCTCGAACAGGCGCTGGAAGCTGAGAACCAGGCCAAGCACACCAAAGAACGTGCGCCTGAAGGCGCAGTGGGCGCACTTCCCCTACAACAAGCGACGGAAATACGGTCTATTTCGTCACCATCCACGATCTTCGTGGCGCAGTTCCATCGAGGAATTGCGGCCGTGGAACGTCGCCCAAGCCTCGCGCCCGCAAACCAATCCGCCGCATAGAAAAACGGGCAGTAAGTAGGGCTTGCAAAAGCCACGACTTGAACGGGAATCTGACTCGAGTCACGTAAGAGATTCCTTGCGGGAACCATTTAGCCAATAGGCGGCGGTGGAGGCCCTTGACAGCAAGTAATATTACAGCAACACACAGAACAATTGCAAGCATCGCAGGTACATGGATGATTCCCACACAACTGCGTTCCATCGTTAATACAACAGTTTGTCCAGTAGCTTTCGCTGCAGCAATCGGTCAATGGGGTAACAGAAACTACAGCACCCTCTACGGACGATCCCTTGCGCGTGGCAGTCAGTAAATTATTCAATGAAGTAGTCAACTGCCAAGCAGCACCATCCTCAGTTGCGCCAGCCACAGCGGCAAGCACGACTCGTGTGTATGGCCCCTTCGGATTGATATAAAGTGTACCACCATACTGATAGGTGCTCGTCCGAGTCTCATCTGACAGGATTGGGCTCTTGTCCATCCAGCGGAGAGCGCCCCGCACCCCTCCGTTTTTGTCGAAAAAAAGGGCACGCAACATCACATAGGTCGTGGGTGACTCACCCATATTTCTCACCGAGTACGTAAGCATCGTGCTGCGAGTTACCGAATCTGAAGAAATGCTTACCCCTTCGATTTCCACTGGCAAACCAGTCTGAGTAGCTGCTTCGGCTGGTATAGCTCCAGCATATGCCGTATTTTGGCTAGCGCCGTCCTCCGCTATACCCTCTGTTCCTTTGGCGAGAAATGGAAGGCTTGAAATCGAACGCCATAGAGGAACAAGGCCCAGACCACCAAACCACCCCAGCAGGGTACGCCGCTTGATATCTGTCATTAGCATCCACCTCACACAATGCTTAAATATACAGAAAACGTATACCTTGACAATCCACGCTTGTCAAGAGAAATTATCAAGAAATTTATCAGGAAGTGATGTCAAGGCGCTTGTATAAAATGAGGGGTGCGAGTGTTTCATTCGAGGTTCGGGCAGGCTGAAGAACGGTAGCAATTCTGGCAAGTCGCGCCGGTACAGGTCTTCCTGGCAACTCTTCCCATGCCATCTGACTCTCTTTGGCTGCGCAGAAAAGCCAGCAACTGCTGGCCCCGTTGGCGCGCCCCATAAGCCACTAGATGTGAAGTTTCAATAGGTTGTCCATTCGATCAAAACTGGAGAAGCTGATTGTGCGAACAATCCAGTTTCAAAGGGAGACCGAATGGACTACCACCAGAATGCCAGATTGATGGTTCATCAGCGAGAGCAATTGGCCAAAAAAGTTCTTGCCGAGGGATGCACGTTGAAGCTGGCCTCGGCCAAGTGGGTTCGCCGTTTCAGGGAGCACGGATTGGCCGGTCTGCGGAACCGTTCCTCGCGCCCGCACCGTTGTCCCCGGCAGACCCGACGCGGCCATCGTTACACAGGTCGAGCAACTCCGCCGCCTGCGCTGGAATGGCTGGCGCATCGCGCGGGAACTGGCTCTCAGCCGCGCCACCGTCAGCCGTGTTCTGCGCCGCGTCCACCAGAGCACGAATTCCGCGCAACGGATGGTCTTGCGGTATCCGCCGCTCCAGCGTCACATAACTGAACATTGCCTTCTGCTCTTCTCTCGCTCCCCGCATTCTTCTTTCTTACAACATCTCTCACGGAAATCAATGAGTTTTTCCGCAGCCTGTTTAGCCATGCCGGAAGTCGTCTTTTACGGCGCGGCTGAAGCCGCAATCCAACCCACCGGCTTTCAGCCGGTGGTCGTTTAGCCGATAGGCGGTGGTGGTGGACTGTTGCGACATGCAAAGCTACACGTACACGATAAACAACTGGCACTAACGCTCTGTACCTGTCCCTCTCCACAAAAAGCGACTGAGTCTGTTTCGCACCAATTTTGGTAATTTTGGTATCCTCCGCCGCAACAATCAGTATTCGGCGACATCGAGGTGTCCAAAGCGGAAGAAGAAGCAGCAGTTTCTAAGGGAGATCCCTTACGCATAGCAGCTAGCCAATCATTCCGAGAGATACCCATTTGCCATGTGCGATTCTCCGTAGCCCCAGCCTCGGCAGCAAGGACGATCCTCGCGTACGGGCCCTTTGGATCAATGTAAAGTGAACCGGAACCGCCAAATTGAAAGACACTCGTTTGAGTATCGCCTGGCTGTATCCGATTCTTGTCGAGCCAATGTGCGCCACCTCTCACCCCGCCGGTCTCGTCGAAAACAAGGGCAAACAAGCGCAAATATGTCGTCGGGGAGGCACCAATGTTTCTCGTCACATACGTGAGCATCGTACTGCGAGTTACTGGGTCTGAAAAAGCTTGCACGTTGCTAATCTCTACAGGCACGCCAGGCTCTGGAAGTGCTTCTGCTGTTACAGCCGCACCGATTGCCGTATTTTGGCTAGCGCCGTCCTCCGCTATACCCTCTGTTCCTTTGGCGAGAAATGGAAGGCTTGAAATCGAAC
>DAHUZH010000021.1 GCA_027306695.1 Acidobacteriaceae bacterium | reverse complement strand
CGGCCCGTCGCGGAAACTTCGACTACATTATGCAGACATCCGGCAATTTGAAAAATCGTCTTTACTATTCTGCCGGGGCGGACCTGCCGAACTATTCTGTTTTTGGTTTTCAGCCTGCGCCCCATGCCAGCGCTGCATATTACCTGGCCCCTCCGTCGCTCAAAGGAGTCATTTCGGGGACCAAGGTCCGGTTCAATTATTCCCAAGGCATTCTGGAGCCGACGATTGCCGAGCAGGAAGGCTCCATCTATAACGTTCTGGGTGGACTGCCGAACGGCCAGCAGTTGATCGCGCAGAACAAGATTTCTCCGGTTGGGGCGCAACTGGCCCGCACCTACGAAGCCGGCGTGGACCAGAATGTTCTGGGCAGCCGGGCCTTGCTGCACGGCGGCTATTATCACAATGAATTTTCCAACCAGATTGAATTTGTCGATGCGCCCGCGTTGCTCCAGTCGGGCGTGCCGCCAGCCGTGGAGCAGGTGATTGCGAACACCTCTTTTGGGGCATATATCAACTCACTGACATTTCGTGCCCAGGGGGTAGAGACCAGTGCGGAGTATCGCGTGACCGAACGGTTGTTTGCGCGTGGAGGCTATACCTTTCTGAACGCCAATGTGCAGAAGTCGTTTTCGAGCGACAACCTGTTTCCATCAATCAATCCGGCGTATCCGAATACACCAATTGGGGCCTACTCGCCACTGATAGGCCAGCGGCCATTCCGACGCGCGCCACAGACCGGCTATTATTCGGTGATCTATATACGCCCGCGCTGGTATGTACAGATGACAGGCACATTTGTTGGACGCCGCGATGACAGCACGTTTCTGACAGACGCGAATGGCGGCACTACCCTGCTGTTGCCGAACCACAACCTCGACCCCAGTTATCAGGACCTTGGCCTGAGCGGCAACTACCGTATTAACCGGCATGTGTCGGGGTATACGGTGATGGATAACCTGCTAAGTCAGCACTATCAGGAAGTGCTGGGTTATCCGTCGTTGCCATTCAACTTCCGCTCCGGGTTGCAATTCTCCTGGGGAGGGGACGCTTCGCATTAAATGCAGTCTTGAGCGATAAACACTACTGGTAGGTGTGGGTATGGTCCTGGTAGCACTTCAGGACGTCGGCCTGCGACACCACACCCTCCAGCAGTCCGGAAACGGCACGATTGACGATGGGCAGTAACGGCCAGCGTGGAAAGTGCGCCAGCGTCTCATTTAAGGGAAGATCAAGATACAGGTAGGGAATGCGGTCTTTGGGCAACAACTCTTCAATGGGCTGATTGGTCCCTGGAGGTGGCTGCATGATTTTTGCCAGCTCTGCGGCGGAAATCGCATACCAGCGATTGCCAACGCAGCGTATCAGGCCGACTTCGGCCTTGTCTTCTTCCATCTTTGCCGCGATTGTGGCTCCAGGATCGGAGCCTGTGAAGACTGGTACATCGGTGGGACGGATGGCGTCTTCAATCCGCAATGGAGTTTCTTCCCGGACCTCTTCCATAGAGGGAAGATTCAGCCCGTCCTGTAGCGTGAGTTGCTCAAAGATCGGGATCGGCTGCAGGCTGCGCGCAAGCAAATAAGCAATTGTGTTGGCGAGAATGACGGGCAGTACGATGGAATAATTTCCGCTCAGTTCAAACACCATAAAGACACTGGTGAGCGGGACACGCAAAAAGCCTGCAAACAAAACGCCCATGCCAACCAGCGCATACGACCCTACCGAACCAGTAAGGTGAGGAAAAAAATGTTTTTCAAAACTGCCTACGGAAGCGCCCAGCATGGCGCCGATGAACAGTGTGGGAGCGAACATGCCGCCGGGTGTGCCGCTGGAAAAGGAAAGAGTGGTGGCAACGATTTTCAATACGGCGAGCGCCAGCAGTACATGCCATAGATACTCTCCGTGCATGGCGTGGTCGATGACCTCGTAGCCGGCCCCCATCACTTCGGGAAATCCAAAGAACCCGATGCAGCCCACCAGCAGACCGGCTCCAGCCGGTTGCAGTACCTGGGTCCACGAGGGCAATGAGCGCAACCATGGGCGCAGTGTGGCGAGAAGGCGGGAAAAAATGGCGGCCGCGAAGCCGCCGACGATACCGAGGACAGCGTAAGCCAGCAACTCGCGGCTGTCGCGGAGCGTGACCGCCGGAATACGGAACATGGGTTGCGCACCCCAGAAGGCGCGGGCGACGACCACGCTGGAGACGGCTGCCAGAACAATGGAGCCGAGGACCGCTGCGCTCCAGGCCCCGATGACTTCTTCAATGACAAACAGTATGGCTGAAATCGGCGCGTTGAAGGCCGCCGCAAGGCCAGCGGCAGCGCCAACTGGAGCAAACATCCGGAGCCGTTCGCGCGACAGACGCAGGCGGCGGCTGATCAGAGATGCGATCCCAGCGCCAATTTGCAGCGATGGGTCTTCGGGGCCGAGCGAGTGGCCGGAACCGATGGCAAGGGCCGAGGTGATGAACTTGCCAATCATGGTGCGGGCGGAGATGTACCCGTTGTAGATGTAGAGAGCAGCCTTGGTCTGGTTGACACCACTGCCGCGGGCCTGGGGGAAGAAGTATTTCACCAGAATTCCAATCAGCAGGCCGACCAGCATGGGCGCAAGCAACAACCGGTATTGGCCTGGGTGAGGTACAGAACCCAGCAGCAAAACCCGCAGCCACTCGATAGAAATTCGAAAGCAAACAACCAGTAGTCCCGACAGGATGCCGATGAAAATGGAAAGAACCAGGAAAAGGCGTTCTCCGCGCGTGGGCGCAATCCGGTTCAGTGTTTCTTCGGTCAAAGCGGACGGGTCGCCGACGGGGATGTCCGCTGCGAAATTCGTCTCGGCTGCGTTCCTTATGTTCGTGCTCACGTTATGTTCGTTCACTCCGTCTTGTCCGGCACCTGGGCCAGTTGCAGCAGCAGTGCGTCGTCGCCGCTGGGCGCGCCGCATATCCTGGCTGTGGTGATTTCCGTTTGATTGACCCATGCGATCAGGCCTTGTTGCGCCGCAGCATCGCCAGCCAGTTGGCGGAGACTCATCGGTCCAATCTGCTTCCATGTGGAGCCAAGGTTCGATAATTCGGCGGCATCGGGGCTGGTGCTGTCCTGGGATTGCGTCTGCGATTGCTGTTGATGTACGCAGTTTTCCAGTCGCCTATGGGCAATTTCGGCTTCGAGCAAAACACGTTGCGCGTGCTGCTTCGGCTGCAAGCCATAAAAGGGAATCAACCGCAGCATTCGCTGCAATCGGGCCTGCTGCTGGAAAGCCGCATGCTTTTCTTCCGCTGTCGCCCCTGCCGGGTGTTGACGAATGATCGCGCTATAACGGTCCAGCGCCAGGGTGCCGCGTTTATATTGACCCATCGACACGGCAATCTGCGCCTCTGCAAACAGGGCCTGCAAAACTTGCTTGCGGCTCGCTCGGATGTGCCGCACTACACGCTGATACGCGGTCAAGGCATCGGAAGGGTCGTCCGCCTGCTTGAGAAGGGAAGCTATTTCAAACAAGGCAGATGGGTTGTCGAGTGAGTTGCCTTCTGCGGTAAGGAGTTCACCTTGCGCATCGGTCGTTTTGCCTAATGACAACAAGTATTTCGCAAGTTCCAGGCGGATTTGCAGCCGCTGCTCCGTTCCCTGGCCAGGCCATGCGCCGTTCAGGGCCGAGCGGTAGAAGTCTATGGCCTGTTGCTGGTCTTTGCGCCGGACGGCCAGACGAGCCAATTGCAGGTTCAGGAACCCGTCGCCAGGTTCGGCGTCATGCAGGGTGGAAAAATATGCGTAGGCCTCCCCCGTTCGACCTGCTTCCGCCAACGCCTCCGCCAGGGGTAATTCATAGGTTGGATTTGAGGAGGAAAGCGAAAGCGCCGAGCGAAACGCCTCGACTGCATCTTTCGGATGGCCAGCCGCCAGAGCTTCTTCGCCGCGCTGATACCACCGTTTTTCCAATACACTGCGATGCTCGCGGAAGGAATGAAAGAAAAAATAAGTGAGGATTGCAATGCAGACTGTGATCGCGGCCAAGGTCAGCAGTGCAAGGCTGTCCTGCAAAATAAGCTTACGGCGCAGATTGCGCTGCGCTGGCGGTAGAGGATCTTTTTCCTTGGCATCTCTGGCGATTAGAGGCTGATTCATCGGCTCCTTATTACCTTATCGCTAACGTGCTATGAAATCGAGCAAATGCCATCGGGGTCATGCAGGTGTGAGTGGGCAAACCGCAGCCAGGCCGCCGGGTCTCTCGCAGTGGTCTGTGTCCATCTGAAAGCTCCTTCGTGACCTTTCGAGACATCCCTCGTCCAAAGGAAAGCATCCTCCAGTTGGATGCATGACCCTCGGTCCCATTTTGGCTGCCGGCAAGGTCAAGCGTTGTGAGCAAAAGTGTTCCCAAGAGATTGCATGTCAAAGGGTGCGGTAAAATAGATTTTTACAGACTGGATTCGAGCGTTGTCCTTGCATGACAATGGGTGGATCCAAGCCGGATTCTTCAAAGACCTGGAGCTTCGAAAGAGCTAGATGAAGCCAATAAAGATAGTCTATTGCACGGAATCCGCCCAGAATAAGCGTCCGCAGTGTGCTTACTGGAGCGGGTTCAGCGTCTGTCTTTTTGTGGTTCTTCTTGCACTATTTACCTGGGCGGTGCATCGCCGGTTGGCGCAGTATGAGTCGATCCAGCAGGCGGGTGGCCATGTGCCTTCCGCAAAGGTTTGCCTGACAGAACGCAATCAGATTCCCGTGCCATCGCCGCAGACCGTCGATGGTTCTCTGCTGATCTTTATTGCGTTTTCATTTTTTTCAGCGGGTTTGCGGTCGCATGCAGCCAGACTTTCGTTTCGCCTGCGCGATCGCTCCAACCTGCCACGACATGCATGTATCCGGCGCTGTCTGACGCATTTTTTCTTCTTGCCCCCTCCAGCCCACTACGCTGCGTAGTAAGAGTCCTTGCCATGGCGAGGGAGCCAGTTGTTTGTTTGCAAACAGGCCCGCCTGCATGGCATTTACCGATAGTCAGTCAAAAACTGTGCCCGCTGGCACAGGTAGGAACTTTTACCCATGAGCATGTCCAAGCGCACTGTACTTATTGTGGCCATCGTCATCGTCGCAGTCTCCGCTTTCCTGGTGATGCATGTGAGGGCCAAGGATGAAAAACAAGATGCTGCCACTAGCTCTCAGAACCAGCCGTCTGCGGCTGCGGTTGCCACCGTGCAACGCGAGCCTGCTGAGACCACCATTACTGTTCCGGGTGTCTTTCAGGCGTATCAGGACATCCTGGTCCACGGCAAGGTCTCCGGCTATGTCAAAGACATCTTTGTCGATATCGGCGACCGGGTGCATGAAGGAGAAGTGCTTGCCATCCTCGAAGTCCCTGAACTGGACGCTCAGGTGAAGGCAGCGCAGGCAGCGGTGGTGCGCGATAGTTCAGAAGTCGAACGCACCAGTCATGACGTGTCTCGCGCTAGGGCGATCCACTCGGCGCTCCACGCGGAATATGTCCGGTTGAAGGCCGCAGCCGCTACCATGCCAGGACTGGTTGCACAGCAGGACCTCGATAATAAGCAGGCTGCGGACCTTTCCTCGGAAGCGCAGATCGATGCCGCCAAGTCTGCGAATGACGCGGCGCAGCAAAAATCGAGCGAGGACGCCGCCACCCTGGAACATTACAGAGCGCTTCAGGCATATTCCTACGTACGCGCACCCTTTGACGGTGTTGTGACTTTTCGCTACGCAGATACTGGAGCATTGGTTGCGGCGGGTACAGACGAGAGTAAAGACGCCATGCCGATTGTGCGCCTGGCTGAGAGCGGCCTGTTGCGGCTTCGCATGCCAGTGCCGGAATCAGACGCGGATTTCATGCATCTAGGCGGTCCGGCGGTCGTGCAGGTGCAGGCGACGGGTGAGACAATCCACACGACGATCGTCCGTTTTACACGGTCGATGGACCGCAACACCCGCACCATGCTGACGGAAGTGGACATCCCGAACAAGGACCTGCATCTTGCTCCAGGCATGTATGCCAATACGACGTTTCCGCTGAAGCATGACAACAATGCGTTGGTGGTTCCTATCGATGCCATTGTGGAGGGAGATCAGCCGTACGTACTGGTCGTAGACCAAAACAATCGTGTCGTGAAGTCGCCAGTTGTGCTGGGGATACAAGGCGCGAATTTCTATGAAATTGTCAGAGGCGTCCACATTGGAGATCGCGTGATCGTCGGCAATCAGGCCAACTATCAGCCGGGACAGTTGGTGACTCCCAGCCCGGTCGATATGAACCTGGCCAACTTCAATCAGACTTCAAAGCAAAGACAGGGGCCCCAAATAAGTCAACGGGAAATATCGGTCCAGGGAGGGCAGAAGTAGATGTCCTCTTTTGCTATCAAGTATCCATTTTTCATTTTGATGGCGTGCATGATTATCGTGGTGGTTGGCACTGTGAACCTGCTGAGCATGCCGGTGGACCTGTTTCCGGCCATCAAGATCCCAGTTGTGGTGGTGGCGACGTTTTACTCCGGTATGCCGCCGGAGCAGATCGAAGCCGACATCACCAATACCTTCGAGCGTTTTTTCACGCTGGGAAGCAACATCGACCACATCGAGTCGCGATCGATGACCGGGGTCAGCCTCATCAAGGTGTACTTTACGCCCGGTACAGACCCGAACGCCGATGTCAGCAACATCTCCAACCTGGCCATGGCCGACCTGCGGCGGCTGCCACCGGGAACATTTCCACCCGTCGTCCTTTCCTTCGATGCCGCGAACCTTCCCGTCTGCTTGATTACCGTTGAGGGGCAAGGCCTGAACGAAATCCAGTTGAAAGATTACGCGATGTTTCAGATTCGCGATCAGGTGGCCAACGTCAAGGGGGCGTCGGTGCCGCAGCCGTATGGCGGGACCTACCGCCAGGTGATGGTGTATGTGGACCCGCTGAAACTGGAATCCAATGGTCTGAGCGTCAACGATGTCTACAAGGCGGTCAACGATTCCAACCTGATTCTTCCCGCCGGCGATGTGCGTATTGGCCCCAAGGATTACAACATCTATGCCAACAGCCAGGTGCTGCGGCCTTCCGATGCTAACAGAATTCCATTAAAGACATCTGGAAATTCTTCGGTACTGGTTGGAGATGTCGGGCATGCGGAAGATGGCGGGCAATTGCAGTACAACATTGTGCGCGTCGATGGGGAGCATTCAGTGTATCTGCCGATCTTCAAGCAGGGCGGCGGCAGCAACACCATCACCATTGTGAGCGGCATTCGCAGGCGCGTGCACCATCTGCTGGATGTGCCAGAGCAGTTGAAGGCGAAGGTGGTGTTCGATCAGTCTCTCTTCGTCAAGATGGCGGTGAATAATGTAATGCGCGAAGGCGGGATCGGCCTGGTGCTGACGGCGCTGATGATCCTGCTGTTTCTGGGGAACATTCGCGCGACGGTCGCAGTGCTTCTATCGATACCTATTTCGACGCTGGCTGCATTTCTCCTGCTCCACCTTAGCGGCAATACTATCAACACGATGGTGCTGGGCGGGTTGGCGCTGGCATTGTCGCGGTTGATCGACAACTCGGTGGTGGTGCTGGAAAACATTTTTCGCCACATGGAGATGGGCGAGCCGCCGGTCGTTGCCGCGGAACTAGGGGGCAAGGAAGTCGATCTTGCCGTGCTCGCAGCCACAGTCGCAACTTCGATTGTGTTTTTCCCGGTAATTCTACTGGCGGGTGTAAGTAAGTATCTGTTTACCGCCATGGCGCTGGCAGTCGTGTTGGCACTCTGTGCTTCCTATGTGGTGGCCATGACGGTAGTGCCGCTGTTCTGCGCGAAGTTTATTACCTACACTGGCCACGAGAAGCGGGACAATACGGCGACCGAAAGCTACGAGGCTGCCGATCCGGCGCCAATCGCAGAACCGCCGATGCTCAGCCGACGCTTCTCACCCTTGCGGTCCATTGCGCAGGGGTTTAACGGATATTTTCACCGGCTACAACTCTGGTATGACAACTCCGTCCTTTACTGCCTGGAACGGCCTGTGGCCGTGATCGTGGCGTTCTCCATTTTCGTTGTGGTCAGCTTGGCACTCTATCCATTCGTAGGGGTTGCATTCTTTCCACGCACAGACCCGGGGCAGTTTGTCATCAACCTGAAGGCCCCGGCAGGCACGCGGCTGGAGCTGACCGACCAGTACTGCGCGCGGATCGAAAACATCATTCGTCAGATAGTTCCGCCGAGCGAACTGAACATGATCGTTTCCAATATTGGGGTGTATCCCGACTTGTCGTCCATTTACACCACGAATACGGCAATGGACAACGCATTCATTCAGGTGAGCCTGAAGGAGCACCACAAGGTCGGCAGCTATCGGTATATGGAGAGAGTGCATCGGCGCGTGAAACGCGAAGTTCCCGAGGTGCAGACTTATTTTCAAGCAGGCGGCCTGGTGGATTCGATCGTGAACCAGGGCAAGCCGGCGCCGTTCGACATTCGCGTCAGCACCATGAATTTTGAACAGGGTTACAGCATTGCGCAGGACATTGCACGCCAGGTCCGCCAGTTGAGCCGGGTCAGTGACGTGCTGATACCGCAGGACATCGACTATCCGGGTTTGCAATTGAATGTCAGCCGGCAGCGCGCGGCCATTCTCGGTTTGACGGAGAAAGACGTCGTCGATGGAGTGATTACGGCGCTCACGTCCAACGGTATGATCGCGCCGAGTTACTGGATCGATCCCAAGTCCGGCAACAACTACATGCTGACGGTGCAGTATTACAACAGCCAGATTCAGTCGATCAAGGATTTCAAACAGATCCCATTGCGTGCCGGGCACACGATGGATGCCGCATCGCGCGTCACAGCATCCGGCGCGGAGGTGGCGGCGTTGGCGCACGACAATATCGTCCCGTTGGAAACGGTTGCGGACGTGAAATACATCAACACGCCTACAGTTGTGGACCACTATCAGTTACGCCGCGTCTTCGACGTTTACATCATGCCGAAGACTGAAGACCTGGGGAAGGTTGGCGGCCAGATCCAGAAGATCGTCAATGGTGTGCATCCTCCCCACGGAACCGTCATTACAATTGCCGGATCGATCAACGATATGCACGATTCTTTTCGGAGCTTTGCCATTGGTCTGATCCTCTCGGTGATCCTTGTCTATCTGATTTTGATGGCGCAGTTCGCTTCATTCTCCGACCCCTTTGTGATCCTGCTGGCGGTCCCACCTGGGATTGCCGGAGTGCTGCTGTTCCTGCTGATGACGAGCACCAGCATCAATATCATGTCGCTGATGGGCCTGTTGATGACGACCGGCATCGTGGTTTCCAACAGCATTCTAATTGTGGAATTTGTTACCGCTCTGCGCATGGAGGGCAAGCGAATTAAGGTCGCATTGGTCGAGGGCTGTCGCGTGCGTTTGCGTCCCATCCTGATGACGACACTGGCCACTGTGTTGGGCATGATTCCGATGGCGCTGGGCGTGGAAGCGGGCAGCGAACAGTACGCCCCACTGGCGCGCGCCATTCTCGGCGGACTGGCCGTTTCCACAGTTGTCTCGATTTTTCTTGTGCCGGTGGCATATTACCTGATCCATCGCAATCATGAAGGGGTAGACATCATGGTACAGAATCCGCAACATCCCGATCTGGAGGCGCGGGCGTAATGCAAAAACGTATGAATTGGCCATGCATTGGCATCCTCACGATTCTTGTAAGCAGCAATTTTCCGGCATTGCAGGCCCAACGGCTGGCGGACGCGCCCTCGACTGTAATGCTGGCGAAAAATATACAGCGGCAAAATGCAGTGGACGCTCCTGGCGCACCCCAGACGGCAACCATGCTGAATGGGCATCCCGGACAGATGCCTTCGCAAGCGTCCTTGAAAAAGGAGACGAATGCTGGCCTTGCCACTTCAATTCCGCAGCAACTCACGCTAGGTGAAGCGGAGCAAATTGCGGTCCGCAATAATCCACGCATCCGCGTGAGTCAATTGTTGGCGCGCGCACAGCATCAGGCGTATCGAGAAACGCGGTCTGCCTATTTGCCGCAAATCGATGTCGGAGCAGTCGCCGCAGATGCCGATAGCGGCAGTCGTTTCACATTCGACAATCTGCGTTCGACGCGGTTGCTGACACATGTGGGAGGCGGTTTGGACATGCACCAGTTGATTACAGACTTTGGGCACACTTCCAATCTGATCGCCTCGTCCAAACTATACGAGAAGGCGCAAAACGCCAATGCACTTGCCAGCCAGTTAGACGTTGTGCTGGTGACCGATCAGGCGTTTTACAATGCGCTGGAAGCACAGGCGCTGGTCAAAGTTGCGGAACAGACGGTCGACACGCGGCAGACTACAGACAAGCAAATTACTGAACTGACAAAAAACAAACTGCGCTCCACCATCGACCTGGCCTTTGCCGATGAAAATCTGGCCCGTGCCCAGCTCCTTTTGCTGGACGCCCAGGCACAATATAACGAGGACCTGAATGCTCTTACGTCTGTGCTAGGCTTCGACAAGCCGATGCAGTATTCGCTGGTGGAGGATGACAAGAGTCTTTCCGTGCCTCCGCCTGATCAGGACGCGCTGGTGCAGATGGCGCTGAAGCAACGCCCTGACCTGATGGCACTCGATTACGACCAACAGGCGGCCAAAAAATACACCCGCGCAGAGTGGGAGCAGTTGATGCCCAGCTTGAGCACCATGGGCGTGGTCGGCGGCACTCCGGTACGAGACGCCAGATATTTCAATAGCAACTGGTTTGGCGCCATCGGGGCGAACCTGGAAATCCCTGTCTTCAATGGGTTTCTCTATACCTCCCAGGCCCACGAGGCGGATGATCGTGCCAAGGCTGTACAGGAAAATGAACGCGATCTGCGCGACCGCGTCGTGAGGGACGTCCGCAACGCCTGGCTGCAAACCAATACTTCCTACCAGAAGATTGCGGTCACGGAGAAGCTGTTGCAGGCGGCAAATCTTGGGTTGGATCTCGCACAGGCCCGATATAAATTGGGTCTAAGTTCCATCGTCGAATTGAGCGAGTCGCAATTGGAACAAACACAAGCCTCGATTGAAAACATCAACGCGCAGTTTGAATACGAGCTCTCGCTGGCTGCATTGAATTATCAGATCGGCAATATGCCCTAATGCGAATTCGCAGATACTGTAATCAAGTAAGAGGATGAGTCGTTCTGAGGTCGCCGCGCGACCGAAGAATCCAGAGGGTGCTGGCGACATGATACATGCGAGCATTTTCTGGATTCTTCACTCCAGTCGTCTGCTGCGGCGAAGCGACCTCCATTCACAATGACTCTATTTAGGGTCTGGCTCCACAAATTTTCCAGCCTCCCTGGCCAAACTATTGGCCTGCATATGCTAGGCCGATCCTTTTCAGATCGGCCTTTTTTTGTAATCTCCATCTGTCTTCCTGTCCCAGAATTCATCTCCCATTCATCTTCTATTTCCATTCTGTTCATCTTGCACTGCAATACTACAGGCGGCACAACCCAGCCCCCCAACTGTAAGTGTGCCATTTGATCGTTGAGTAAGATGGGCTGAAACAAACAATGCTTAAGTATTGGGGGAAGTTCTTCATGAATTCTTCAAAACCACGAGTGAGAGGCCGGATGAAAGATCGACGGAGTATGTTGCAAGCACTGATTCTTGCATTGAGCGTGGCAGCCATGTCATTGGCAGGCACTTTCGCATGGGCACAGTCCGATGCGAATGGAACGACGACGCACAAGAAGCACACGAGCAGTAAGGCGTCAAGTATAGAGTTGCAGATCCAACAGATGCAGCAACAGTTTCAACAGCAGCAGGAAGAAATCGACCAATTGAAACAGCAGTTGCAAAACCGAGACCAGCAGCTCCAACAGGCGCAGGATGCGGCCCAGCAGGCCCAACAGGCGGCGCAGCAGGCGCAATCCCAGGCCCAGGCAGCGCAGCAGACCACCAGCCAGAACACGCAGGCCTATACCAATCTGCAGCAGGCGGTGCAGAGCGTGCAGGCAGACGTAACGCAAACCAAGGCTGACGTCACCACAGTGCGTCAGAACGACGAAGGAATGCGCGAAAACTACGCAAACCCAATCGCGATAAAGTACAAAGACATCTACATCACACCGGGAGGCTTCCTGGCGGCTGAAACTGTGGACCGTCAACGGGCAACCGGAGGCGGTCTGAACACGGCATTCGGGGCAATTCCGTTCAGCAATTCATCGCTTGGTAAACAGAATGAATTTGTCGCCACCGGCCGTCAGTCGCGTGTCACGCTGCTTGCGGAAGGCAAATACGATACCGCAACCATTGCTGGCTACTACGAGGCTGACTTTCTGTCGGCTGGCACCACCTCCAACAACAATGAGAGCAACAGCTATACGCTCCGCCAACGCCAGATGTGGGCGCGATATCAGAACACGGGCGGCTTGACGGTCGTCGGCGGGCAGATGTGGTCGTTCCTGACGCTGGATACGGTCGGTATGGAGAACCGGTACGAGGCGATACCATTGACCATCGATCCTCAGTACGTCCCGGGCTTTATCTGGACGCGGCAGTATGGATTTCGCGTCTATAAGAATCTGTTCGATAAAAAAATGTTCGCTGGTGTCGCGCTGGAAAATCCGCAGACGACATTCGGTGGGCAGGGATTCAGCAATAACTTTGTTCTTGGCACGGCGGGCAATCCTGGCGGGCTGCTCAATCCGAGCACCAATTACTCCATCAACATGGCACCGGACGTGATCGCGAAGCTCTCTTTCGAGCCGGGCTTCGGCCATTATGAAATTGCCGGGATTGCGACCTTCCTGCGTGACCGCGTTTATCCGAGCGCCAGCACGAAGAGCGCGACCGGCGCTTATAACGATGACAAAGTTGCGGGCGGAGTAGACGCAGCCGCATGGCTGCCATTCCACAAGGGGCTTTATAACTTTGGCTTGCGCGGTCTCTATGGGCAGAGTGTGGGCCGGTACGGTGCAGGTGGTCTTCCTGACTCCACCGTGCACCCGGATGGCACGCTGGCCCCATTGCACAACGTGGTCGCCCTGGCTTCGGTGGAATTGCATCCTGGCAAGTGGGACCTGTATGAATACTACGGCGGAGACTATGCGGGCCGCGCAGCCTACGTGAACGCTGCTGGCGCGCCGGTCGGATACGGTTCCGGAGCGTTCAACAACAGCGGCTGCGAAACGGAGACTGTTCCTAGCTCTTCTCCTTATGGACCGGGCGGTCAGGCGAATTGCGCCAACGACACCCGCGCGATCATGAATGAAACGGTTGGATTCTGGTACAACTTTTATCGTGGCAATAAAGGAAAATTAGTCTACGGTATGCAATACAACAACGCTCAACGCAAGATATGGGCGGGAATTGACGGCGTACAGCCGAAGGCGACCGACAATATGTTCTGGACGTCTTTCCGCTACTACATTCCATAAACATGCGGCAGGTCAAAAAGGCATCGGCGTGGAGGATTTCTCCACGCCGATGCCTTTTTGTTGAGAAAGGCCGGACGAAGTCTTAACTGAGCTTCGCCAATTGCTGCGCATATAAGGGATTGTTTGGAAATTCCTTGGCCAGGGACGAAAGCAACTCGCGAGCCTTCACTTTATCTTTATCACGGATCGCCGCTACGGCCAGCAGCAGTTTGGCGAGTGGACGGAGATAGTGGCCCTGTGCCGCAGTTAGTTCCAGGTCTTGCTCTCCCAGGACTTTGTTTGTTTCTCCGCCCGCCATTTGCAGGAGCCAACGAACTGGCGCCGGTTTTAGTCCTAGAATGTAATTTTCCATTCCCACCGCAAGGTATGCATCGTAGGCGTGTGGGTCCACCTGCAAAAGCTGGTGGGCGTAAGCGCTGCCAGACTTCGTGTATTGAAATCCTGTGAGGTCGCGTCGTTCGATCAGCGAAGCATAGTCGGCATGGAGGCCGTAGGCAAGCGTTTTGGCAAACAGCGCCGTCGCATCCTGCGGCTTCTTCGCCAGGACTGCGTCCGCCAGTTGATTGGTTTTATCCAGTTGCCGGACAAACGCCTGTTTCACCGCAGGATCGGGAACATCTTTCTTATGGCTCAGGTAGCTATTGTCGTTTGTGAACAATTGCATATCGAGCACGCCGGTGCGATGGAATTCTGAAAACAGGTACGCGGCCGCATCCGAAACAGGCCCCATTGGGTCGTCCGGGTGCGCTGCCATAAATCTGGAGAATTCTGCGTGCGCCTGATCAAATTGCAGATTGTACATGTCGTGGAAGCCGAGATCGATCGATGCAGGATATTCGATCTGCGAGGTTTGCGCCAAGATGTGGGACGGGATGGTCAAACCGAGCGCCAGAAAGAATGTAGTGATCGCAAGTTTCGTTTTCATCGTAATCATCAGTACAGTTCCTAGTTTAGATTCAGACCGCCGGTTTGTGGAGGCCTGAAAACTCTGCAAATCATGAGAGAACCGTGCAAATTTTATAGCAATCCTGTGGCCTGGCAGATTTAAGTTGCCAATAAACCGCTGGAGCCAACATTGTCGGCAATCGACCGTAATTCCCGCAGTTTCCCTGCAAAGGTTACAATTATGGTGCGCCCGCAGGTTCTGTTTTGCTCCTCATTTTGCATCTCTTAGGAGATGAAGGGTAGCAATAGAAACCACTGCCTTACCGGCTGCGTCTAATGTTTAGTATTACGAAAATCTTACGTATTCCACCTCCTGGACGGTCAGTTTGCGATTGCAGCGTATTTTCCTTTTTTTTCTTATGTTTTTATTGTTTGCGGTGCATTTATCCGCTCAACAACAAGGCGCTTCTCTTCCACGGAGTCTGGATGCGCATGCCGCGCCGGAGATTTCCGCGACGTCTCCTCCGTCCCAGCAGCCGGACGGCCCTCCAGCACCAGGAACGGAGATGGCGTACGGTCTGGCAGCCAGTTCAATTACGCCGCTGGCAGCTTTGCCCGATTCGATAACACCGGAACCACAAACCCAACCGCAAACGAGCGGAGCGATGCCTCAGCAGAATGCGCAGCCTCAAAATCCCGTGTTGCCAGGCGACAAAGGGGACCGCATTCACTACGATAAAAACGGAAACGCAATCCAGAATTCCAATGCTCCTGCGCCAGACTACGGGCAGCAGCCCCAGCGCATAATGGGATGGATCCCGAATTATCGCGCGGTCAGCGTGGGGGCCAAGCCGCCACCGCCGAGCTTCAAAGAGAAATTTATGATTGGTACGCAAAATACCTTCGATTATTCTGCGTTCATTTTTAATGCAGTGGATACCGAAATCCCTTATGTAACGAAAAGCTATCCTGAATTCGGCAACGGCTGGGTTGGTTACGGGGTCTACTACTGGCATGGATTTGTGGATAAAGGCATCGGCAATTACATGACCGATACCATCGTTCCCACGTTGACCCGTCAGGATTCACGCTACTACGCTCTCGGTACAGGCCACTGGTACGTGCGCGCGTTCTATGCGTACACGCGCGTGTTGATTACTCCCAACGATGCGGGTAGAAACACCTTCAACTACTCGGAGATTGTCGGTAAAGGCGCTGCGGCAGGGTTGGGCGATCTGTATTATCCGGCCCGCTATCGCGACTGGACGAAGACCGGGCAGCGCTGGCTGGTGCAGGTGGCGATCCGAGACGGAGGATTCAATGTGTTTCGCGAGTTCTGGCCGGACATCGCCAAACACATTTTGCATCTCAGCCCCAGCAACCAATAGCACTGGAAAAACCAGACGGCGCGTTTGCTCCAGCGTTGACTGGCTGGTTATCATCGGGCATGCTGCGTATTGGCCTTCCTGAAAATCTTTCCCCGGATTTACTCCAGTACTTTCCTCAACAGGATGTGGAACTGGTTCCGCTTGCGAATCATCTCGAACACGAGACGGAAATCGGGTTCTGGATTCCGCCTTCGTACGGGCGCTTTGCCAAGCAGATGTTTCCGCGTCTGCATGGAGTGAAGGTGATTCAGTCTCTGCTTGCCGGCGTGGACTGGATTGTTCCCTGGTTGCCGAAAGGGATCGTACTCTGCGACGGTCAGGGCATCCACAACCTGCCTGTTGCCGAATGGGTGGTTGGAGCAATTCTGGGTGCGATCAAGCGTTTTCCGGAATTTCGCGACTGTCAGCGCGAACAATTCTGGGACGGCCAGTTGATGGGCGGAAAATTTCCCGGCGATGAAAACGATCCCAGAAGTGAGCCGCCTCCGTATCGCGTTCTTGGCGATGAGCTGGGGAAAAAGAAAATTCTAATTGTTGGTTATGGCGGCATTGGCGCTGAGGTCGAACGTATGCTGCAACCGTTCGATGTCGAAATACTCCGCATGGCGCGCACCGCGAAGCCGGGTGTTTTGGCGATTGCGGACCTGCACAAAATTCTTCCAGCGGCGGATGTCGTCGTCCTGCTGGTTCCGCTGACCGACCAGACGCGCGGCCTGATGAATGCCGATGCGCTGGGCCGTATGAAATCCGGGGCCATCCTGGTGAATGCAGCGCGCGGTCCAGTGGTCGAAACCGATGCGTTGCTGGTGCAGCTCTATGGCAAGCGTCTCCATGCGGTGCTGGATGTGACGGATCCGGAACCGCTTCCGAAGGGGCATCCGCTATGGTCGGCGCCGAATTGCTTTATCACGCCGCACGTCGCGGGGTCGGTCGAGCGTTTCTGGGTACGTGGCTATACCTTCGCAGGGGAGCAGGTCCGCCGCTATTTAGCGGGGGAACCTCTACATAACCAGGTCACTGCGGGATATTAGAGAAGATTGACAGATTGCTGCAGCCGGATGTCAATTGAGTCATTCTGAACGAAGCGAAGCGACGTGAAGAATCCAGAGAATATTCGCTGCGTGTGTGCCGCCGTTACCCTCTGGATTCTTCGCTGCGCTCAGAATGACTCATATTGAGGTTGAATCCGCCGCCGCAAATCCTCTTCAGCAACTCCGATTCCGCCCTAGAATTTTCCGGCAAGTACCTGAGCAAGATGCACGGCGCGCCGTTCGGAAAGCTGTGCGATCTGCTCGCGGCAACTGAATCCATTGGTAACGATCACGGTTTCTTTCGTGGCACGCGATACTGCTGGCATTAAGACTCGATTCGCCAGCGTCTTTGAAATTTCGTATTTATCTTTCTCGAAGCCGAATGGCCCCGCCATTCCGCAGCAGCCGGTGTCGAGCAGTTCTACCTCGGCGCCGGAGGCCCGCAGAAGCTGGACTTCTTCTTCCATAAAAGGTTTTTGATGGCAATGTCCATGCAGCAGGATATGTTCTCCGGCTCGATTCGCTGGAACATAATGCGGCGCTTTTTTTACAAGAAATTCGCTGAGCAGATAAGTCTGCCGCGCCAGCTTTTCAACGCGGGAATCATTCGCCAGCAGATTGCGCGCCTCGTCGCGAAAGACGCTGGCGCAACTTGGCTCCAGAACGACGATTGGCGTTCCTGCTTGCAGTTGCGGTTGCAGTGCGTCGAGCACGCGCTGCAGATAGAGCTTGGCGTGGTCGAGCATGCCGAAGTCGTAGAGCGGCCTTCCGCAGCATAGATGCCCACGCAGCACTTCAACACGGAAGCCAGCGTCCTCCAACACCTGTCGCGCTGCGTATGCGGTTTGCGGATGGAAGTAGTTGTTCCATGTGTCGGGCCACAGCAGGACGCTGGGTCGAGATGCATCCGACGTATGGGCCTGCGAGCGCATCGCTCTCTGGAAACTTTGCCGCGCGAAGGCGGGAACAGTGCGTTCCGGCGCAATGCCGATGATTGTTTTCATCACGTCGCGCACCACGGGCACACGCCCTGGCAAGTTGGCAACGCGCGGCATTGCCGACGCCAGATGCGCCCAACGGTCCATCAGGCCGAATGCATAAGCATGCAGCGGGCGGCGATGGCCTTCATAGTAATGCGAAAGAAACTCGGCCTTGTATGTTGCCACGTCCACATTGACGGGGCACTCATACTTGCAGGCCTTGCAGGAGAGGCACAGTTCCAGTGCATCTTTCACGGCTTCGCTCTTCCAGCCCTCGGGGCGAAGTTCGCCTTGCAACACCTCCCATAGCAAATGGGCGCGTCCTCGCGTGGAATGCTGCTCCTCTCGCGTGGCCATATAGCTGGGGCACATGGTCCCCTCCTGCTTACGGCAGGCGCCGACGCCGACGCAGCGCAGCGTCGCGTCCGCGAATGAACCGCCGTCTTCGGGAAATTGAAAATGCGTTTTGACGGTGTGCGAATGATAACCCGCGCCGAGGCGAAGATTGTCCTGCGGTTCGTAGACGGCGATGGGGTCGATCAGCTTGCCGGGATTCATTTTGTTGGTGGGGTCCCAGATGGCCTTGAATTCTCGGAAGCCCTGCATCAGTTCCGGCCCAAACATCTTCGGCAGCAGCGCGGCGCGCGCCTGGCCATCCCCGTGTTCGCCGGAGAGCGACCCACCGTGGGCGAGAACGATGTCCGTCGCTTCATCGAGAAAGCGGCGAAACTTGCGGATGCCTTCCTCGCTTTCCAGATCGAAGTTGAACCGCATGTGTACGCATCCCTGGCCGAAATGCCCATACATGGGCGTGCGATATCCGTATGGCTGCATGGCCCGGAACAGCTCGCGCAGATAACTTCCCAGCCGGTCCACTGGAACGGCTGCGTCTTCCCAACCTTCCCACCCATGCGGTTCACCGGGGACGAAGACAGTTGCGCCGAGGGCAGATTCGCGCACATACCACACGCGTCTGGCTTCCTGTTGCGAATACAGCCGCGCGTGCGGCGGAGAAGAAAGTTTTTGGCAAGCCGCGATTAGCGCGTGGGCCTGCGCGGTGGCCTCTTCCATGGTTTCCGCGCCCAGCTCCACCAGCAGATGACCGCGACCCTCTGGAAGCAATTCGATGTCTTTCGTCGCCAAATTTTTCCGCCGCATAAATTCGACCAGCAGAGCGTCGAATCCTTCCAGGCCAATGGGCTTGTGCTCCAGAACGAACGGAACGTGGTCTGCGGCGATGAATGCGTCGGCGAAACCGAGGCCCACCAGCACGCGGCAGGGCGGACTGTGCATCAGCCGCAGCGTCGCTTCGAGCACGGTGACACATGTGCCTTCCGTGCCGACCAGTGTGCGCGCGACGTGGAAGCCGTTCTCCGGCAGGAGCTGGTCCAGGTTATAGCCTGAGACGCGGCGCGGAATATCGGGGAAGCGTTCGCGCACCAGCGGCGCGTAACGGTCGCGAATTTTTTTGAGCGAGGCGTAAATTTCGCCGCGCCGTCCTCCCGCGCCAATGATGGCCGCCAGTTCGTCCTCACTGGTTGCGCCCACATCAAGCACTGTGCCGTCATAGAGCAGCACGCGCAGGGATTCGATATTGTCGACCGTCTTGCCGCCCATTAGCGCATGCACACCGCAGGAGTTGTTGCCGATCATGCCGCCCAGCGTGCAGCGGCTGTGCGTTGCCGGGTCAGGCGCAAAAGTCAAATGATGCATCTCGGCGGCCTCACGCACGCGGTCGAGCACGATGCCAGGCTGTACGCGCGCCTGCTGGGTGTCCACGTCGAGATGAAGAACTTTGTCTACGTATTTGGAAAAATCCAGAACGACGGCGACGTTGCAGCATTGGCCGGAGAGACTCGTGCCTCCGCCGCGCGACAAAACGGGCGCATTGAATTTGCGGCACGCGGCCACGGCAGCTTCGACATCGGCGGTGTCCAGCGGCAGTACGACGCCGATGGGAAGCTGGCGATAATTCGAGGCGTCGGTAGCGTAGAGGGCGCGCGAGCCAGATTCAAAGCGCACCTCTCCGCGCACGGATTTTCGCAGTTCGGCTTCGAGTTCCCGCGGCGCGGAGAAAGACTCGTGGGGGTGTTGGACAAGAATGGGAAACTGCGGCTCGCTCATGGCAATCCTGTACTGTTCCAGTCATCTACGACGATGCCAAGATCGTTCAGCGTCTGGAACGTGACTTCGACATTATGGCGGACATTGGCGTTATGCTGGCCTGTTTTCATGTTGTACTGCACGGCAACCACGCGACCGTAGGGCCAGGCGTCCGTGGGCAGCGAGTCGAGGGCCTTCGGCAGATCGGACAGGCGCACATTCAATACTTGCCGGCGCGCGGCACGGGTCCGCGTCAGGCCGCCCTGGTCAAATTGACTGGTATTTTCGTCGCGCAGATAAATGCGAATCTGGATCATGTTCCGCTCCACGGTCAGGAATGGATTCTGCCATTGCGGTTCTTCGTGGATGGCGAGGTAGACGTCTTTGGAGGGTGCTGGAATTTCGTTCAGGTCCTGACGCGCCGCATTTTTAGCGGCCATCCAGGAAGAGTCATTCGCGGGAATGTTGAACGGATCGCCGTGAGACCTGCATGCACCGAGGAAGAGCATTCCACTCAGCGCAAGCAGGCTCCAGAAGGCGGGTCGATGGGAAGGCTGCATCGCATTCAGAATACCAGCGCCCTGCGAGGCGTTGCGCGAGAAAAAACCTAGCGGCCCTCCCACACCGGTGGACGTTTTGCGAGAAAGGCCGCTGTTCCTTTGGCCTTGTCCGCAGTGCCGCAGCTCTTCCCGAAGAGAGATGCTTCGATGGCCAGAGCTTGTTCGAGCGGCAGATCGTAGCCGCGATCGACGGCTTCCATGCTGTAGCGGACGGCGAGCGGGGCCATGCTGGCGATGGTGCGTGCGATGGCTTCTCCGCGTGCCAGTAACTGATCGGGTGCAACGACTTCATTGACCAGGCCGACGCGCAGCGCGTCCGCGGCGGTCATCATTTCGCCGGTCAAAATCATCTGCAGCGCAACGCCCTTGCCCACCAGCCGCGCCAGCCGTTGCGTGCCGCCGTAGCCGGGAATCAAGCCAAGTTTCACCTCCGGCTGGCCGAATTTCGCCGTCTCGCTGGCGATCCGCAACGTACACGCCAGCGAGAGTTCGCATCCTCCACCGAGCGCGAACCCGTTGATGCAGGCGATGACCGGTTTGCCGCAGGTCTCGACGGCGCGAAAAACAGCCTGGCCGCGCAAGGCGAGTTCGCGGCCCTTTGCTTCGTCCACTTGCGCCAGTTCCTGAATGTCCGCCCCGGCTGCAAAGGCTTTTTCGCCCGCTCCAGTCAGAAGGACAGCACGAATCGATGCGTCGTCGCGGACAGCGCTGATGGCAGACTGTAACTCCTGGAGCGTCGCAGCATTGAGCGCGTTCAGCACCTTGGGGCGGTTCAAGGTCAGAAATGCGATGCCGTCGCGGACTTCCAACAACAAATTTTCAAACGTCATGGAATCCTCATGGTCGGTGATGCGTGGGTTTCTTGAAAACTGCTGAGTCTATCAACTTCACAGGGAGTAAGCAAAGCGGATGCAACCTGGGCAGTGGGTCAGTTTGAAGTCACAGAGTTAGATCAATAGTTCCCGGATTGTGGGTGATCCGCCAACAATCCAGAAACTTGGCGCCATCCGGTGCGGCCAGACATTCCGTGAGTGACTCGGCGATTTATCTTCAACTGGCACGAGGATGCGCAGTCAAATTCTAGATTGCCGACGATCCGGGAGTTTCTTGACCAGGACGGCGTTTGAACTAAGCCGCTGGCGCTGCTGCTGTGTTGGTGTTCCGAAGCGGTAGTTCAATTTAGTTCCAGCTTCCACACCGTAAAGCCACCGGCAGAAAGCCGGTGGCTTTACGGTGTGGGTCACAAGGGGCCTCTACCGACTAATATGACAGCACGCAGCCGCCCGCGTCGCTGTTGAAGGCATTGCTCCAAAGGGACTGCACCGGGTATGAGCCAGTCGAGAAGGACACGTCTGCCGTCGCGCCCTGACCGCTGGAGATCCAGGCGCACTTGTCGCCGATCTCGTAGCCGCTTGAATCCAGCCAGCCGCCACTCGGGAACTGGTCGGTGATCGTCTCAGCGGCCTCGTGACCTTCAACGATCGTGATGCCGGCATCAGGCCCCAAGCCATTGAAGTTGGCGCCGCAGCTTGCGCCGGCGTCGGTAATGTATGGCAGGTTGGTGTAAGCGACATCGCCATAGGAAGAACTCGTCGAGCTGTGATAGGCGCAATATTGTCTTCCAAAACCCGACGAACTGTTCCCCGTCGCCGTTGCAATTACATACTGCGCGTTTGTGTTCTCTGCGGTGCTGGTTTCGCCGAAGTGTGCTGCAGCATTGACTGCCTCGCTGGCGAGTTGTGACTGGGTCGGATGCTTCGGTGCCGCGCTGGCATTGTCATACCAGTAAGTGACATACTCGCCGGTCGTATTGCCGGCGGGGGTGCCTGCGCCACTACAGAAGTAGGTGCCGGAGGCGACTGCCTGGCAATACTGCGTAACTGTGTTGAGCCAAGAACTGCCGCTGGCACCCGGGAGGAAGTTTTCAAGAATGCCCGCCTCGCCGCTCGGATCATTGTTGTCCCACTGCGAGCCCCAGAACACCAGATAAATTCTGGGAGCCGTCTCCACGCCGATGGCGCCGAGCAAGCCGTCGCTGGTGCCGCTATGGTAGTACAGGTTTTTGCTCGAACTGCCGCCGCCTTTGCGTGCTTGCTTCGCTGCTTCTACCGTCGGATGTATGACCACCGGTGGTTGCCCTGGCTCGAGGTACCGCACACCTCCAAGAGTGCCATCGTTGTTGCGTGGCGTCGAAGACGAATTCTGCGCCCATGTGACGCATGTCGCGCACAGCAAGGCGGTCAGGGCTGGTAAGAGATATCGTTTCATTTACTTCCTCCTCAAGAACTATTTTTGAGACTAGGCTTGGAGCGAATCCCGCACTGCTGTACCCTGCGATATGATTTGAAAATTTTTGTCGTAAATTAGCTACGAGATGGCGCGTGCAAGGTGAAGCACCAATTGTGAGGGATAGTACTAAAGCAGGTGGTACCCGTCAATATGATTTAAGGACTTGCTGACCGAATGGAATGGACCCATCCGGGATGGATGAATGTAAGCCGGTATGGAGTTAACGCGGTCACTCCATAGCAGGGCATAGCGCTCATTGAGACGCGATGTTTCCGAGTTCCCGTCAGATGGCCAGCTATTCGGAAATTGACCCAATCTCTTGCATACCGCAAACTTGACTTTCCATTTCCACCCAGTCACCATTGGCGGCAATCCGGCCAAATTTTATTAAGGCAGAGGCAGAAATTGAATCTCCGCTATCGCATCCCCGGGCGGATTATGTGCTTGAGCGATTTCTCATGAATCATAGCCGGGGCCGTGAGGCGACCCGCACTCTTTCCACAGCTTTTCCCAATTCCATATCCCGGACGCCACCTTGGTCGGCAACGGGAATCCGATCTGATGCGCGAGCATACATATCTGCCCGCGATGGTGGGCTTCGTGAGCAAGCATGTAGTACAGCATTTCCGGGCCAACCGGCCAAGGCGAAGCCCAGTTGTCTCTGAGAAAGTTATCGATGCTGCCTCCACTACCGCCGAGCGCTTCAGCGAGCATCTCCGCGCAGCGAGCGGCGCTCTCGGCCAATCCCGCACGGGCCTCCTGCGGCGAGCAGCGCGCGCGGTTGATCTGTCGTGGAATCTTCAGGTGCGGAGCTGTAAGCCTGACCCACTTGCATCGGACATTGTGCATGTGCGTGAAGATCGCCGCTATGGTGCGGACCTTGCCGGGCGGCTTGGCTCTCCAGGCGGCAGGGTCAAGATGTTCGATAAGAATCTGGTTCATGCGATCATTGGCGGCAAAGATATGGAGCGCGGCTTGGCCGAGTTGAGTATGAACCTTGCGTTGGCGCGCGGTCACGGCTCTTTGCTCCTTGAGCTATAGTACTGCCGCTCGTCGATATGGCAGTGGCAACATGGAATGGTTGTAACATCGAAGCATGATTAAAGGGATTACATTGGTGCGCGCTGCCCGCACGGCTGCCGAATTTGACACGCTGGCGAGTTTTTTTGCAGCGCTCGGCTTGGAGCCGGGCAAAGGCTGGGCGGACGGCCAGAGCCGTGGCGCGCCATTTCTTGCGCCCCTGGGCAATCTGGAATTTGTCGAAGGAAGAATGTTGGCTACATCCGAAATTTTGATCGAAGTGACCGCACTTGATACGGTGCGTGAGATTGCGGTGCGCTGGGCTGCCAAGGCAGGCGTCGCCGAGAAATGCATTGCGCCCATTTCAGAAACGCATTGGAATTCGCGTGTGTTTACCGCTGAGCCAGTGCCCGGAATGGTATGCGGTTTTTGGGAATCGGAGAATCCGCACCATGGGAAGCCGATGGCAATCGAAGGAGACCTGAGCGCGGCGGACATGCGGTTCGGCATCGTGGTTGCACGCTGGAATGCGGTGATTACAGACCGGTTGCTGCAAGGCGCGCTGGATGCGCTGCTGCGCAGTGGGGCAAAGCGCGACGCGATAAAAATTGTCCGCGTTCCCGGCGCGTGGGAGGTCCCTGCGGCGGCGCGACTGCTGGCAGAGAGTGGACAGGTCGATGCCATTCTCACTCTCGGCGTGCTGTTGCGCGGCGAAACGGCGCACTATGAAGCGATCTATAACGAAGTTTCGCGAGGCATTGGCCAGTCGCAACAGGAGACGGGCGTGCCGCACTCCTTTGGAGTGCTGACCTGCGAAACGCTGGAACAGGCTTTAGATCGGGCCGGCCTGAAGATGGGCAATAAAGGATTTGAAGTGGCGCTGGCGGCGATTGAAATGGTCGGGGTGAAACGCAAGATCGCGATGCAGGCGGTAACTGATCTGCCGGTGGGCAGATAAGGTGGGGAAACGCCGGAAATCACGCGAACTTGCGATGCAGATGTTGTTTCAGTCTGACCTGGGCCGGCAGAGCGCCGACGAGGTGCAGCGCACCTTTTGGCAGGCGCGCGAAAAGATCGATGCGGGCACACAGGGATTTGCGGAAGACCTTTTTCGCGTGGCGGTGGCGCGCCAGGAAGAGATCGACGCATTGATCGAAAAGGCCAGCCAGCATTGGCGGTTGGAACGCATGGCTGCGGTGGACCGCAACCTGTTGCGGGCGGCGATTGCGGAAATGCTCGCTTATCCAGCGACGCCGTTACCGGTTATCATCAATGAGGCGCTGGAAATTGCGCGGTTATATTCCGCGCCGGAGTCCATTCACTTTTTGAATGGGGTGCTGGATGCCGTGGCAAGGGTGTTACCTCGCACGGCTAAGCAGTTGACGCCGCGCGCGGCAAAAGAGCCGCAGGTGTAGGCGTGGACGTATAGTTGGTGTAGCCCGATCTGAAAGAGAGTCATTCTGAACGGAGCGTAGCGGAGTGAAGAATCCAGAGAATGCTCGCCTGGGTGGTGTCGCCATTACCCTCTGGATTCTTAGGTCGCTGCTGCGACCCAAGAATGGCTCACCCAATTCTTGATATCAGTATCCGTAAATCTGCTATAGAAGCGAAATCCCAGAGTAATTTTGAAGAGACCCCATCGATGCGTGTCGATGGGGTCTCTCGATTTAGTTCTTGGCCACCGAAGTGGTGGTCCCTTGAATTGGACGAGGCTTGGCGGCCAGGAACAATGCAGGTATAGGCTGGCCCTGCGTGCATGCCAGAAACGGATTGGCGAGTGCGGTTGTCGTTGTGGAACAGGTCAATTGAGGATTGATCTGCTGGATGTCGGTCAAGGTGGCGATGTTGGCAGTGTCGATGAGGTGCACTAGATCATCGCTGCTGGTGGAAACGTAAAACGTGTTGGTGTCGGGGCTGAATACGCCGCCTATAGGAGCGCCTGCCTGCCCTGTGAGTGGGACATTTACAACGCTGGGGGTCTTGGCCTGCCCGGAGGGGCAAGTGCCGTTGGCCACCTGCTGCGCGGTGCAGGGGATCTGATACGCAGGCAGTGTATTGTTGCTGCCCGTTGCGCTTGCTGGCGTGAAGGTCACGAACGCCAGTTCCGAAGTGGGGGACGTGAGCACCTGATTGATGGTGCCAATATTCGGTGTGGCCAGGCTGTATTGGTTTTGCGTGCTGGTGAATTGCAATGGCGCGGCCAAGGGGCAAGCGCCGATGGGAATTGTTGGCTGAATGTCTGTCAGGTTCCCGCTGGCAGCCGCCGCGCCGATGATGTGAAAGCCATCCGTAGTTGCGGACAATTGATCGATGGCTGTCGATGCGAGTGTCTCGGCTGGCGGATAGTAGTTGGTTGGGTTCAGCCCATTGCTGGGGTTCTGGGCCGTATTGTTCGGGCCCTGCGCGCAATAACTGAAGGCGCGGGTCTGCTGGCCACCCGTATATACCCCAACACCGGGCACGGTGACAGTGGCGCTGACGCTGGCGGGATCCACTGGGCAATTGCTGGCCTGGCTATTGCCGTTGTCTGTGCAGGTATGCCAGCCGGTAAATTTGTTGTACACGTAAAGCACGTCATTGCCTGCGATATAGAGTGTCTGGCTGTCGATGGTAAAGGCGGCTGCGTACGGCGGATTCACCTCTACCGACGGATCGAGCGGCTGATTGTCCACGTTGCAGGCGATCGTGGCGCCTTGTGCGGAAAAGGAAATTGCGCTGGCGCCGGTTTTGCCTGCCGACGGCGTATAGAGATAGAAGAGCTTGCGGCATGGATCATGGATGACGACGATGCTGTCGTCCGGGGCCACGGCGAGTACAGTGCCGGGAACGCCCGGCGTCTGGCTGGTCAATGCGGCGCCGCTGATAGAGGAAATGGATACAACCATCAGCTCATCCGTACTGCCGAAGAACAGGTCGTTACCATTCTTGTCCATCACCATGGAGTTGGGTTGATAGGGCAGACGGATGGGCGTGCCTACGGTCCCGCTTTGAAAGTCCACGGGGACGAAGTTGTAAGAGTCCGGGCTGGCCATATACAGCAGAGTTGAGCTTGGACCAGGTGTATGGACTTCCACAGGATTGCTGGTGACAGGAAATCCTGTGCTGAGGGTGCCAATCTGGTTGACCGGGGATGGATTGCAGAGGGCCGGCAGGCACTGAGCGGTAATGGCGGCATCGCTTGGGAAGACGGGGGCCACCGATCCAGAGTTGCTGACCGGGATGTTGATCTGGTCCGTCGAGCTGTAGGTGAGAGACAGGCCAGTAATCGGATTGCCCTGTGTGTCGGTTACGGTCGCAGTCAACGGCTGGATGTTCGAGGTGTTGACGGTCACGCTGGTGTCGGTGGTCGCTCCATTGCTGCCGACCGTCAACTGAATGCTTTTTGGTGGGCAGGTAAAGAAGTAACCCGTCGTGCTGGTCGCCTGGGCGATCGTGGCGGAAAGGACCGTGGAACCGGGTAGATGCGCGGTCGCGACACCGTTCTGATCGACGGAGACTACGTTTGAATTCTGCGGGGTATAGACCAAATGGCCGGCAGCGCAGGTAATGTCCTGCGTTCCACTATAGACAGTGGCAGCCAATTGCGCGGTCTGGTTCTGCGAAACGCATTCCAGTGGATTGTACGTGCCGATGGTTGTGCTCTCCGGGGGCAGACCGTTGGCGGGATTGTTCGGACAAGTATGCACGGTCGTGCCCAGCACTACGCTGGTGATCGCAGGATGGACAAAGACAGGGACGGGATTGCTGGTGGCGCCGCCGCCGCTGGCTGTGATGTAGGCAATGCCAGAATTCTTGGTCGGAATGCATGTGGTGAAGTTTGCGATGCCGTTGCCGGAGTTGCGGTTCCATGTACCGCCGCAAACCTGGCCGGAAGGCGAGACATCCGCGAGAAGCAGATTGCTGGTTCCGTAAGTAAATGAGGTCAGGCCGGACGGCTGCCCGTGACAGTTGATCGCCGTCGGCGTCTGCACCTGCGTGATTTGGCCATAAGCGACAGAGAGGCCATAGGTGTAAGGCTGAAGAGTGATCGACGCGGTGGCGCTGGTCTGCGGGCCGCTCTGGTAGCCGCTACAGTAGTTCGCGCCGTAGTTATTTGTACAGCCGGTAACAGAGAGACCGACGGGTAGGGATAGAGCACAGAGTACTGCCAAAAATACGAACCGCCGCATTGAACCTCCCCGCCGCCGCTTGGACGCGGGCTGGCGGTTACTTAAACTACGTTGACGCGAGTCAGATGAATGTATTTTATGGGTCCATTGCGGCTTCGGCAACCTGAGGCAGCCACGACAGGGTTTTTAATTCGATGGAATGCCGCAGATGGTCCGGCATAAACTCGTCATCCGCGGCCCATTTTTTGCTTATTGCGGCTGTGTGGCCGGCATATATTTCTCGAACCATTCGAGCGCGCGCTCCAGCACATCGCGGCGGTCGTTCGGATTGGAGAAGCCATGCCCCTCGTTGGGGTAGACCACAAGCTCGACGGGAACATGCATGGTGCGCAGCGCGTGCCAGAACTCGAAGGACTGCGGCGCGGGGCACTCTCCATCGCGGTCGCCAACGACGATGAGCGTGGGTGTCTTCGCATTTTTGATGAAGTTGATGGCGGAACTCTTCGCATACACGGCGGGGTCGTCGTAGACACTAGCGCCGAAGTAGGGAATCATCCACTGGTCGATGGAATTTTCGCCGTAATAACTCTTCCAGTCCGATAGCCCCGCCCCGGCCACGGCAGCGCGGAAGCGATGCGTCTGAGTGATGGCGAACATGGTCATAAAGCCGCCATAGCTCCAGCCGGTGATGCCGATGCGCACGGGATCGACGGGCAGTTTTTTCGTGATGGTATCGACACCGGCGAGGATATCGCGCAGATCGCCATAGCCGAAGTCCTTGCGATTGGCGCGGGTGAAGGCTTCGCCTTCACCATAACTGCCGCGCGGATTCGGCATAAGAACGAAGTAGTCGAGTGTGGAAAAAGCAACGGGACCGTAGCCAGCGGAGGGCCAGCGCGGCAAGACCTCACTGGCCGGACCGCCATGTACGTAGACGACGAGCGGATATTTTTTCCGCGGGTCGTAATTTTTGGGATAGAGCAGCCAGCCCTGCACACGGAAACCTTCATTCGTCCATGTCACGCTCTCGCTCTTGCCCCAGTCCGGCTGGAGCGCGCCATTCAGATGCGTGATCTGCGTGAGGTTGTTCAGCGGGCCGGCCCAGACTTCAGGTGGAGCGCTAAAGCCGGTTTTGATGAGCGCAACGCTGCCGTTTTTTGCCCCCGTTTTGGCATTGTTTGCAAACGACAGGCTCAACTCCATACGCCCGTCGCCGATGCTGTAGGGAAACGTCACGCTGGCGGATTTGTCCTCGGCCCCGGTCTTCGTATCCAGCACGCTGTAGCGCGTTTCCCCCTCGACGCCTTCAGTGAATCCAAGCTGGCTGTCGCCGATCCAGTGCACCCACGCTGGACTCGATTTGCGGTTGGGGGTGATGTCCCTGGCCGCGCCGCCGTTGGAAGAGATCAGATAAATGTCTCCACCGGTTGCGCCCTGGTCGCTCATCAGACCACCGATAAAGGCGATCTGTTTGCCATTGGGCGACCAGCGCGGCACGGCAATCTGCATGGTCGGCTTCAGGATGGAATGCGGCGTGCCATTGGCGACAGCCTGCGTATAGAGCTGCGCGACCCACCAGTTGTCTTCCCCGGGAGGCGCAGCGGCGACGTAGGCGAGATTTTTCGAGTTGGGCGACCAGGAAAATTCATACACATGCAGATTGGCTGGAGTGACCTGAGAGAGCGGAGCATTCCCCGTGTTGTTGCCTGCAACGTCCAGCACCGCGACGCGCTGGATCTCCGCCATGGTATCGGCGCTGATGACCCCGATGGCTGGCTTCATCGCCGCCAGCGCACCGGCGGGTCGGGTGGCGTTCTCCACGAAGAGGAATCCAATCTGTTTGCCATCCGGCGACCAGGAGAGGGAATGCACGAAACCTTTGAGCATCGTCAACTGGCGCGTTGGCGGCCCACCGCGTGTATAGGGCTGGCTGGGGTCTACGTTTGCCAGAAATACCTGCGACTGGCCGGGCGTGGCGCAGTCGGAAAGGAATGCGATCTGCTTGGAGTCCGGCGACCAGGCTGGATCGCTTTCACTGCATTTGCGCGCGGCTTGCGGATCGGCATTCGGGACGGAGATCATCTGCTCCGCAGCCATGCCGCCGAGCGGCGTAAGATGCACTCGGCTGCCGGACTTGCCCATCGCAGCCACCCACGCGACCGTGCCGCCGTCTGGGGATATCTCGGCCTGTCGCGGTGAACGAGTCCTGCCCAATGTGTCGAGCAGGCTGGCGATGACCTGCTTCTGCGCGGCGTTGGCATCGCTGGATGCAGTGGTCTGTGCGATGACAGACGAAGACAAGGTCGAAAGGCTGAACAGCACCAGTGCGGCGTACATTCCAGCAGCGGCAAAGGTGCGTATTGGGAAAGAAAGAAGGGTCCGTAGCGAGAGCTTCATCGTGCGCGCATCCTACCATGTTCATGGCTTGGGTTGCATCTTGGCAATAATTAGCGGGCGGTCAGTGAAGAAGTTTCAGCCTGCGGCTGGAGTTTCCTCCAGCCGCGTGCGGTGGCAGCGATGACCCGCAGCGAATCCTGTGCGCCATCAGCCTCGCCCTTTTCAAAATCACCCTCGCTGACAGCCATCCGATTGGTGACGTGGGCAAAGCAAAGCACAGGTTTTTGTCTGGCTTGCGCAAAGGCATACAAGGCGGCTGCTTCCATTTCGACGGCCAGGATGTTGCGGTCACGGCAGGTTTCAATGGCTGCCAGTGTTTCACGATAGGGCGCATCTGTGGTCCATGTAGCGCCGCAATACACAGGCTGCGGCGAATTCGCCGCAGCCTGTAAGGCGCGCTCGACCAGCAGCGGGTCCGCCTCCGCGAAATCGGACGGCGGTAGGTAGTGGTAGCTGGTTCCCTCGTCGCGCAAGGCGCGGGCGATGAGAATAAAGTATGGCAGCGGGCCTTGCTCGAGAATCTGTCCTGCGGAGGTCATGCTGAGCAGCAATCGACAGCCGGAAACGAAAAGCTGCTCGGCCAGAAGCACGGCGAAGGAAGCCCCCACCGCGCAACCGATGATGCCAAAGTGCTCGCCCTCCCAATAAAATTCGTACAGGTCCGTGTGATAACACGCCCAGCATGCTGACCGATGCGCAAGGCCGCTTTTAATCAGAGCGCGCACGATGTCTCCATCTGGATCGAGCAGGCAAATCTCCGGCACGCGGCCTTCGGGCAGGTCTTTCTGCCGCCGCGCTTCCCGCAAAAGATTTTCCGGTTCAAACACGGAGGCGTGTTCAAAATGCTTGTCCGTAACGATCGGCGGGAGATTGGATACGATTTGCTTTGCTGCCATCGATGGCCCCCCTTGTTTTTAACAGAGAAGCTGGAGCTTGGCCCTGGTTGAGCTTCATAAATCCCGCCTGCAGCTTCATCCATCTCGGCTTTCAGACAGAAGTCCGCACCGCAGATTTTTTGCAGTGTAGGATTTTGACTATATCCTCCTCCTGCAAAGGTCTTGCATGGCCGTCAAACGCTCCAACATTCCGCGCAGTCTTACCGCACTTGCCGGTCTGCGCATGGCGGTTGGCGCGCTGTTTCTCATCTTTGCGGAATACAAAGTCGCTGGCACAAAGTTCACGCTTGGCGGAGGCATGGAGGAATGGGTCCATCGCTTTCTCCACGACGGGGCCTATCCTTTTATGGTCCCAATCCTGCGAGGCTTCGTTCTGCCGCATGTGCATCTGCTGGCCTTCTTCGTCGCGTATGGGGAACTGGCCATCGGCCTGTCTCTGGTGCTTGGAGTCATGGTTCGGCCGGCCAGCATATGTGGGTTCCTCTACATGCTGGCGCTGCTGTTTTCGTCGAATTACCCGGGACCGCATGCCGTCTTCTGGCAATACTTCGGGGCGTCGCTCGACCACTCGGTGCTGGCGCTCTGTTTCACGGCGTTCGCATTTGCAAAGCCGGACGAGATGTTTTCCATTCGCCGCCGGGCGTCGCGTTCGCGCACCGAAAAATGAAATGTTTTGGCGAGCGCACCTGCCGCGAGTGTGTAATTCGAGATGTGGGCCATATGCCCATATCTAAAAAGGGAGTCATTCTGACCCCGAGCTTGTCGAAGGGTTCAGAATGACCCTCATTTTGCGCGAGGATCCACCGAATCCCACCTTAGCTGCGCGAAGGTGGGGCACCCGGCTCCGAGACAAGTTCTGCTAGCATCCAGTGCATATGCGTAACAACTTCTCAATCTTCGCTCTGATGATCGGTGCAGCAGCTTGTTTAGCAGGAGTGGCTGTTTCTTTGCCGATGGCTGCCCAAACGTCGGCCAGTATTGCCGCGCAGACGGCGGTGTCCTCGGGTTCTGGGGTGGCACGACTAGGAGCACAGAGCGGAATTTACGGGCGCGATGGGGAGATTCACAACGCTGACACGTTGGCGTGGTGGCATACGACGGAGTTCCTATCGTCGGATGCGATGGAGGGCCGTGATACTGGCTCGGCGGCGTATGAACGGGCAGCGAAGTACGTCGCGGCGCGGTTTAAGGAAGCGGGGTTGCAGCCAGCGGGCGAGAATGGCACCTACTTTCAGCAGGTGCCCATGCATGAAATTCGAGTGACGCCGGATGGTACATCGTTCACGCTGGTCCGCGATGATGGCACGGTCCACGAGCTGAAGTTCTTGCAGGAGATTGATCTGAGAGTGACAGCGACGCTGCCGAAGCGTCTGGAGGCCCCACTGGCGTTTCGGGGATACTGCTCGAAGGCTGAAGCGACGAAGCTGACGGGAAAGATTGCAGTGTGCTTTGGCACACGTCGCGCAGGGCCCCCGAACGGGAGGCAGCAGCTTGTTGCAGTGCGGGCGGCGGGTGCGGTGGGGATGATAGCGGTCGATGATCTGACCTTCACGATGGAGCCGCCACGTTGGCCGGATGCATACGCACGGTCGGTGACGCTCCAGACATCGCGAGGAAAAATGCTTGGCAACGTTTTGAGCAATAACATGGGTGCATTTGTAACGATGCGGCTGAGTGCTCCCGCATTCGCCACAATGCTGGATGGGTCCGGGCGGGATGCGGCGGAAATACTGGCCCTGGGTGGGGCGTCGAAGCCGCTGCCTTCCTTCGATCTGCCTGCGCGACTGCGGGTGAAGACCCATACCGTGCAAAGGGACATCAGCTCACCGAACGTGCTGGCGGTCCTGCCGGGTTCGGACCCAAAGCTGAGGTCGGAGTATGTAGTCATTGCAGCGCATCTGGATGGATATGGGTACGGGACGCCGGTGCAGGGAGACAAAATCTACAACGGCGCCCTGGATGATGCGGCGTACGTGGCGCTGATTATTCAGTTCGCCGAAGACCAGCAAGCAGCGATGAAGAAGCATGAAGATCGACCGGGTGTGGGGTTGAAGCGGAGTGTCCTCTTCTGTGCGTTTACGGGTGAGGAGAAAGGGCTGCTGGGATCAACGTATTTCACCGAGCATCCGACGGTCCCCAAGGCGGGACTGGTGGCGGACATCAATCTGGACCAGTTGCGGCCGCTGTTTCCTCTGCATATTTTAACGGCGCTCGCTGTGGACGATACGACGCTGGGAGCGACGGCGAAGGCAGTGGCCGCGCCGATGAAGATCGCTATTCGTGCAGACCGGGAGCCGGAGCGGCACATGTTGCAGCGGGCGGACCATTGGCCGTTTATGCAGATAGGAGTACCTTCCATAGGGTTCATCTTTGGGTACGACCCGGGAACGGATGCGGAGAAGCGATACCGGCAGTGGTACACCACGCAGTACCACCGCCCGCAGGATGATGTGACGCAGCCGATCGACTTCGATGCTGCGACAAAGTTCGATGCGTTCTTCTATGCGCTGACCAGGACTGTGGCGAATGCACCTGTCAGGCCGGAGTGGCTTGCGACGAGTCCGTACAAGCCGCGGAACTAGGTGTATGGTCCCGGCATTATGATGGTGCATACTTTTCCAGAGAGTGGAATCGCGCCGCAGAAACCCACGTCTGTCGCCGTGGCGACCGAGACGAGGGGCACCCAGATTTTGATGTACGCATCTGCCTGACGCGGGCTGTAAATCTACCCCACTCAAGCCAGAGAAAATCGCGGCTTGTATGGGCCAGCCAGCCGACGGGCCAATTTATAAATTTTGGAAGGCGTGTGGGGACTTCAAGGGAACAAAGCGAGAGTCCGCCTAGAGTTGAATCGAGATGAAAGAGACCCTTTTTCTTGGAATCGCAACAGTGCTCGATGCCATTGGCGCGTTTTCGGTCAGCGTCCAACATCGCTACACAGGCTATAGCTGTTTTGGGTGTGCAGTGATCATGGTGTTAGCGGCTGTCGGGGTGGCCTATCGCGGCGCATACCGCTTAAAGCGAGGGAAAGAAGAGCTTGGCCGCATACTGGTTGAACTCTCCCAGTGCGAATTGGCTGCCTATAACGGCAATGACGGGCGCGACTATGACGAGTTGCTTCGAAAATTAGAAAAAGTCAAAAGTCGAATCGCAGAAGTTGGCAAGAAATATCTCGATTCATCTATCGAGTCCAGATTCCTGGCCGTGAATGTTCTCGACGTTCAGTTGGATGAGGCAACGAGGCGGCACTTTATAGACCGTGCTCAGGGACGTTTTTGGACGGTGTACCAGAAGATCAAGGGATGGCGTACCTGTGTGGATCGACTTCTTCAGGATTTACCTCGTTGAGATGGATTCTGGGGTCAGCTCGCTTAAGCTTCAATTGCTTGAGTGGGGTTCTGAGGCGGCAAGACCGTTGTTGACTCTGCGGTGATCCCTTGATATTCTTGTGAAGTTTGGCGAGAGATAGTTTTGCGCCTATGCGCAGGCTGTCCACTTCCGCTGGCAGTCGACAGCGGATTGCATCGGTTTCTTGATTCGATACTCGTCCTTTTGCACCTGCGACACCGGCCACCCTGGCGGGCTATGCGGGGCAGAACAGCGAAACGGAGCGGGCAAGCAGTAAAAGCCGGTCACCGTCGTTGTTTCAGTCAGACTACAGAATTTTGATTCAACTCCGCCGGTTGCGCGAAATCGCGCGCCTGTGGAGTGCCAGTTCGCTGAACGGGATTGGCGATGGAAATTGTGTGAAACGCAGGTCCCTCCACTGCGTCCGTGTCGCTACCGCGACCGGACTTCGGTCGGGATGACAAAGTTTTAAGACGCCAGCAGTAAAGCAGCACCGTAACAAAGGAGATTGTTCTTGCCTACATTCAGTCAGCTTGTCAGGAAAGGCCGGACGGCGCCGCGATATAAGACCGCGAGCCCGGCCCTGCAGGGTTGCCCGCAGCGGCGCGGCGTTTGCACCCGCGTGTATACGCAGACCCCGAAGAAGCCCAACTCCGCATTGCGCAAGGTGGCGCGTGTTCGCCTGACCAATGGTATTGAAGTCACGACCTACATTCCCGGCATCGGCCACAATCTGCAGGAGCACTCGATTGTGCTGATCCGCGGCGGCCGTGTGAAGGACCTGCCGGGTGTTCGCTATCACGTCGTTCGCGGCACGCTGGATTCGGTCGGCGTCGCCAACCGCAAACAGAGCCGCTCGAAATATGGGGCCAAGCGCGCCAAAGCGGCTGCGAAATAGGGTCGCTGCCCGGTAATCGCTAAGGAATTGAAGGAACGCAAGGGGAACAGGAACTATGCCGAGAAAAGGTCACATTGCGAAGCGGGAAGTGGTGCCAGACGCGATTTATAACTCCACGCTGGTCACGAAGTTTGTCAACTCCATGATGTGGGACGGCAAGAAGTCGACCGCGCAGAAGATTTTTTATACCTCCATGACTAACCTGGAGCAGCGCGGTGGCGATGAAGCGCTGAAGCTGTTCAAAAAGGCGGTCGAGAACTGCAAGCCGCTGTTGGAAGTGAAGACGCGCCGCGTCGGCGGGGCGAACTATCAGGTCCCGATCGAAGTGAACGCCGAGCGTCGGACTTCCTTGGCGATCCGCTGGCTGGTGACGTTTGGCCGCGCCCGTGGCGAAAAGGGCATGGTCGACAAGTTGACGAATGAACTGCTGGACGCCGCCAATGGGCGTGGCGCGGCGATGAAGAAAAAGGAAGACGTGCATCGCATGGCGGAAGCCAATAAGGCTTTTGCGCATTACCGTTGGTAGCGCGTCGTTAGAAACTCGAAATCGTAACAGGAACCTGCGGGAAATCCCGCGAAGTGAGATAAGTACCGTGCCTCGTACAATACCGTTAAATCGTTGCCGCAATATCGGGATCATGGCGCACATCGACGCCGGGAAAACGACGACGACGGAACGCATCCTTTTTTATACAGGCATCACGCACCGCATTGGCGAAGTGCATGAAGGCACCGCCACCATGGATTATATGGAGCAGGAGCAGGAGCGCGGCATCACGATCACCTCGGCCGCGACGACGTGTTCCTGGCGCGACATTCGCATTAACATTATCGATACGCCTGGCCATGTGGACTTTACCGCCGAAGTGGAGCGTAGCCTGCGCGTGCTGGACAGCGCGGTGGCGCTGTTCGATTCCGTCTCCGGCGTGCAGCCGCAGACCGAGACCGTCTGGCGTCAAGGCGACAAATATAAGGTCCCGCGCATTTGCTTTGTCAACAAGATGGACAAGGCGGGCGCGGACTTCGAGCATGTCATCGAAACCATCCGCAAGCGGCTGGGTGCGCGTCCCGTGGCCATCCAGATTCCGATTGGCGCGGAAGCGAACTTCAAGGGTCTGGTCGATCTGGTCGAGATGCGCGCCATCATCTGGAATGACGAGACCATGGGCGCCGAGTATTCCGTGGAAGAGATTCCCGCCGATCTAAAGAAAAAAGCGGAGGCCTTCCGCATGCAGTTGATCGAGTCGGTCGCGGAATACGACGACGACATGCTGCACCTGTTCCTGGAAGGGGAGACACCAACCCCGGCACAGCTCAAAGTTTCGCTGCGCAAGGCGACTCTCGCGATGAAGGTCTTCCCGGTGCTTTGCGGCAGCGCGTTCAAGAACAAAGGCGTGCAGACGCTGCTCGATGCAGTCGTCGATTATCTGCCGAGTCCGGTCGATATCGCTCCTGTCGAAGGCATCGACCCGCACGATCCATCGGTCACGCTGATACGCAAGCCGGAAGATTCAGAGCCATTTTCCGCGCTGGCCTTCAAATTGATTAATGACCAGTTCGGCAAGCTGAGCTTCATTCGCCTGTATTCTGGGTCGCTCAAGACAGGCGATACGGTGCTGAATCCGCGCACCGGAAAAACGGAGCGTGTTGGGCGTCTGGTGAAGATGCACGCCAACAAGCGCGAAGATATTACGGAAATCTATGCCGGCGATATTTGCGCCTGCGTGGGTCTGAAAGAAATCAAGACCGGCGATACGCTGTGCAGTCCGCAACATGCGATTGCGTTGGGCGCGATTATTTTCCCTGAGCCTGTGATTTCGGTTGCGATCGAGCCGAAGACCAAGGCCGAC
>DAHUZH010000219.1 GCA_027306695.1 Acidobacteriaceae bacterium | reverse complement strand
CCTTGTCGCCCATCTACCTCGCTGCGGCATATAGCTATCTATATCCCCACCTCAAATTTATAGGCGCCAGCCCTGCGCTGCTGCATGCCGGCCTTGCCGGACTTCACCGGTTCGGCCTATACTCCGAAGGTTTGGCCGGTGTGGTTCGCGGAGGCACAAAAACTTTTTTACGCGAATCCACTCCGACCTCACAGGGAGATTATGACAACAACAATATCGATTGAACAGGAAATGAATCCATGGGAAGCGCAAGCGGCCCGCTTCGATTTTGCCGCGCGGAAGCTCAACCTGGATGAAGGTTTGTGGAAGGTGCTTCGTTCGCCCAGCCGGGAGATCATCGTGCATTTTCCAGTCGCGCTGGACAACGGCAAGGTCGAGCTTTTCACGGGGTATCGCGTCCATCACTCAGTCGCGCGTGGACCCGGTAAGGGCGGTATCCGCTATGCACCGGACGTGAACCTGGACGAGGTGCGCGCGCTGGCCAGTTGGATGACATGGAAGTGCGCCGTGGTGAACATCCCCTTCGGAGGGGCAAAAGGCGGCGTCATCTGCGATCCGAAGAAGCTGTCGCAGGGAGAGCTGGAGCGCATCACGCGGCGATATACGGCGGAGCTGATGGAGTTCATCGGGCCGGAAAAAGATGTGCCAGCGCCGGACGTGAATACCAATGAGCAGACCATGGCCTGGATCATGGACACCTATTCCATGCACATGCGCCAGACGGTGACGAGCGTGGTGACGGGCAAGCCGATCAGCATGGGCGGCTCGCGTGGACGTCGTGAAGCGACAGGCCGGGGCATTCGCGTGGTTTGCCTGGAGGCGCTGCGCCAGCTCAACATGCCGGTGGAAGGTTGCCGCATCATCATTCAGGGTTTTGGCAACGTCGGCTCCAACGCCGCGCACCTTTTGATGGATGTTGGCTGCAAGATCATCGGAATTGCCGAATACGATGGTGGGCTTTATAACGCCAATGGCATCGATATCCATGCGTTGAATGAATATCGCCAGCGCAACAGCTCCATCGTGGGCTATCGCGGCGCGGAGGCGATGGAGTCCGCCGATTTATTGACGACGGCGTGCGACATTCTGATTCCTGCAGCGACGGAGAATGTCATCACCAGCCGGAACGCGGCAAAAATCAAGGCCAAGATCGTCTGCGAAGGCGCGAACGGCCCAACGACCGCTGTGGCCGACGACATTCTCGCCGACAAAGGCATCTTCATCGTGCCGGACATCCTGGCCAACGCAGGCGGCGTGACGGCCTCATATTTTGAGTGGGTGCAGGACCGCCAGGGTTATTTCTGGAAAGAAGAGACCGTCAACGAGCGCCTGGAAGAGATATTGAAGGAGAGCTTTGCGGATGTCGTCCGCTATGCACAAACGCACGATGTCAACAATCGGATTGCGGCTTATATGCTGGCCATAGACCGCGTGGCGGGCGTGATTCGGCAACGCGGATTTTATGCATAGAGGGCCAGTCGTGAGACGGTTTCCAAGCGGGGCGTAGTTGGCAACCTGTGCAGCCCGCGAAGGCATCCAACCGAAGTGTCATGCGGCTTCACCCTCTTTGAGAGTTGATTCTGCGTCATATAATTTATCCCCGCTCTACCTGGGCCTCCGCACCATAGATGCACAAGTTCTGCTACCATCGGGGCACGCTTCCATAAGATGTATGAACTACCCCCGCCAGTTCCTCGTCTAAGGAGGGTGTAACAGAAGGAGATTGCAGCAGATGCAAGTGCACCTCATCAATCCTAGCGATTCCTCATTCGGAATCGGCGTCATCACCCCTCGCTGGCTGTATGTACTGGCCGCTGCAACTCCCGCAAAATACGGCGATCCGCTCATTACCGACGAAACGCTGGAGCAGTTTCAGCCGGAGAGTGTCCAACCCGGAGATGTAGTTGGCATCGGCATTCATACCGGTAATGCGCTGCGCGGCATGGCGTTGGGACAGATGGCGCGCGAGCGCGGGGCCTGGGTCGTCTATGGCGGCATCCATGCCACACTGTACCCGGAAGAGGCCCTGGAACTGGGCGGCGCGCATGCCATCGTCAAAGGCGATGGCGATGTGGTCTGGGGAAAAGTGATCGCGGATCTGGTCGCCGGGACTGCCAAAACCATTTACGACGGCGGACGTATTTCTGGTGACCAGTTTGTTCCGGCTCGCTGGGATCTTGCTCCGCGCGACCGCTATATGTGGGCCTCGGTGCAGACGGTGCGCGGTTGCCCGAAGCACTGCTCGTTCTGTTCCGTCTGGCGCACGGATGGCCAGAAGCCGCGTCCACGTACTTCCGATGTCGTAGTGAGGGAGATTGTCGATCTGCGCCGTCGGGGATTTCGCTTCATTGCGCTGGCCGATGACAACTTCTATCCGGTGAGTCTCGCAGATTTGCGGCTGGCGAAGCAGCAGGGCAATGCCGCGCGCGTCTCCGAACTGGAAGGTATCCGTTCCGAGCGTTTTGAACTGATGGCGAAGCTGGCCGCACTGCCGCGCGACATGGTGTTTTTTACGCAGATCACCATGGAAGCGGGCGAGGACATGCAGTTCCTCGACGCCATGCGCAAGGCCAACATTAAAGGTGCTCTGGTTGGTGTGGAGTCTGCCACCGCAGAAGGATTGAAGGCCGTGTTCAAGGACTTCAACCTCTCTGGCGACAACCTGGTGAAGCGGTTGCAGACGTTCAAAGAGCATGGTGTGCACGTTCTGGGGTCGTTTATCTTTGGCCTGCCTACGGACCGCACGGACACGTTTGCCGCAACAGCAGAGTTGGCAAAGAAAGCGGGCATCACGTTTGCACAATTTGTGATGCTGACGCCTTTCCCCGGGACGATCGATTTCGATCGCTGGGAAAAGGGCCTGGGCGAAAATGTCATGCAGGTTGCCGGTGTTCCGATCACCCGCCACTGGCTGATTCCCGCAGCCGTCCGGCCCAAGATGTTCAGCCCCCATAGCACTATGACAACAGATGAAATCCGCGCCCGCACGCAGGGCGTCTGGGACAGCTTTTACAGCATGCCGGCAATCTGGCAGCGCTCGAAATGCGTGCCCACGTTGCGCGGACGGCTGGCGTTTCTGTTCATTTCAAAACTGTATCGGCAGATGTATGCGAACACCGGAATTTCGACCGACAGCGCGCGCCGTCAAAAGGCGACGCGGATGGCGCGCTGGCTGGCCATCCCCTGCCGCAAGCTGTTTGAAGCCAAGCCTATGCCGGAGCTGAAAATGCCAGAGATGGCAGGTGCCTCGGCAGTTTTGCTGCCAATTCTGTAAGGCTGGCTTTTGGCCAATGAAGACAGTCGTACGAAGGAGTCATTCTGAACTTCGGTCGCCACGGCGACCTCCCTTCAGAATGACTCTCTTTGATATTTGACCGCGCTAGAGCATTTTGTCTGATGGTGTAGAGTAGATATGGCGATGATCTGCGACATGAGCTCACATGGCGCGACCGTATT
>DAHUZH010000218.1 GCA_027306695.1 Acidobacteriaceae bacterium | reverse complement strand
CTGGGCGCCGAGCTGGCGGCGCTGGCCGATGCGCACGCGTCAGGCCGGCTGGTTTCGGCACTGGAAGGCGGCTACAGCCTCACCGCGCTGGCCGCGGCGGTGCCGGCTTACCTGGCCGCGCAGCTCGACTGAAAGCCGCTCAACGACGATTTGGGTACCCGGATTTGAGCGTTGGAACGGGTGTGCTCCTGCACCTGTCATGCACTCCTGTAAATCGGATTCCACTGTTACTTCGTTCTTGTAAGCAGGATTTCACTGTGGAGCCAGGGGTGACCGACGAGACAGGCTTTTTCTTGATGCTGAGGTTGCCTTCTATTTGAGGCGCGAACCCGATAGCACTGTTAAAAAGTTTGTCAACTTGCGGCGATTCAATACTGGTAGACTGCACGTATCATATAGCCGCCCGTAAACGCCCGGACACTGCATCCGTCAGTACTCCAAAGTTGGGCCTGCGTCAACGATGACGTTGTTTGCAGATCGGAAAAGAGCAGGTTCGTTCCGGTGGGGTTGTTCCATGCTTATACCGTCAGTTGTCATGGACCCGTATAACTGGTTACGGAGTGGATACCAATCAGTTGAAATTATCTGGCGGTGTTTTTCAGAAGTTTGTTATAAGAAGCGCAGCGATTTTAAGATTGGCGACAAAGCATCAATCCTAGCGGATATTGTTACACCACTTGTTAGCAGTGAGTACAGATGATGATCTCGCGGATCAAGCGCGGCAAGCGCTTGATCCGTCAGAAGTCGGTTTCGACACCCACATGAATTGCATCGGTCATTAGGCTCAGAAAAAGCGCGCTTTCAACAACCCCAATAGTAACTTTTCAGCATGCCTTCAAAAGGAGTGATTGATTGATATGTTCTTCAAACTTCCGGCTCTTGGGCTGCTTGGGCAGGTAAAGACCAAGGTGAGTTTCGTATTCCTTGTGACGAGGTGATTAATTATGCAAAACAGTAGGTTCCGCATGTATGTACAATTGTTAGGCGCAACGCTGCTGATTTTCATTGCGGCCAACAATTCTAATGCCGGATATATAACGTTTAACCCAACCCCAGCAACACAGCGAGCATTGTGGATCGGCGACAGCGCTGAATTCCAAGAAAGTAACGATAAGCAACCACTATTTATGAACTTTATGGCCGATCAAACGAGCGGGCAATTCGATAGGGCAATCAAATATTTGGGTAACTGTCAGTCCGGCGGAACTCCCGGCTCCAAGATTAAGGCGGTTTTGTGCCGTGCATTCCTTGTCGATGCATATTTTGCGCAAGGTGATCTACCAGCGGTTGCGCGCGAGGAATTGCTTGGTCGCACAGCATTGAACGATCTAGAGATCGCCTTGCGAAGAAGTGATCTACACGTTGCTCAATTCGAATTTTTAGAGAAGCCAATGACTTTTTATAACAGAAAGCAGCCAGAATTTAATGTTCCGGAACAGACTACTCATATCGATTGGAGTAAAAAATGCGGATATAGCCGCCATCAAATAATGGTCAGCATTAATGGTCATAACGAATGCTTCGGGCTGGATTTAGGTTCCACAATCTCAACGATCAGTTCCGGAAGTGCGAAAGATGCATCCCTGATCGGTGCTCCGGCTACGGTAGCTTTCGGCCGATTTCGCGGAGCTTCGACCACGAGAGTTAATATTGGAGAAGCAACACAAATCAAGTTCGCTGACGTTACTGCACGTCATATCTATTTCGCTGTGTTGCCGCCAATCAAGAATGACGAGCGTCAGAATGTGCTTGGCCTTGATTTCGCAACTCATCTTGGCGTAATCTCTTTCGACCCGACTGGAATTACTATTGGGCTCGATGCTCAAAAGAGCCCGAAATGCACATTGCCCCTCGCGATTGGCCTTTCTTCGGTTTATACACTCAAGGGCATTGTTTTGCCAGCAAGAATAAATGGTGTTCCAGTTTATGTGGAAGCCGACAGCGGTTTCAATCGCGATCTATTCCTTGTCGATCCGGGCATTGTGGCTAATCAAATCCCGACCGGGTGGGCATGGGGCCATGCGAATGTGTCCGGCGCGAAGACAAATGGCTGGATGTACGCGGTTGCTACCAAAATTTTGGGTGCATCCAATCCAAAGACATTCACTGAATTGGATCCGAATGCACCATTCGGCCTCAAAGGACCTGTTGTAGGACTAATCGGACTACCTCTGCTCGAGCGCATTGGGTTCCGTGTGGATTTCGTCCATCACACAGTTTGCTCTTTAGCTCAACCTAATAAACAGTATGACTTCCTCTTGCCCTCGAGACAAGGATAAGGCGTTCGGAGAAGAGTGATCTTGCCCCCGAAAGACGGACACCCAGCTAAGCGACATGGGTCCGCTCGAACTCGTCAGGGCTGAGGTAGCCCAAGGTCGAGTGGAGTCGGTTGCGATTGTAGTAGGCCTCGATGTAGTCAAACACGTGGGCCTTGGCCTGCGCACGGGTGTCGAAACGCTCACCGTGAATGGCCTCAACCTTGAGGCTGTGGTTCCAGCTCTCCATGGCCGCGTTGTCGTAGCAGTTGCCCTTGGCGCTCATGCTGGCGATCAGGCCGTGCGCGTCGAGCAGGGCGCGGTGTTCGCGCGAGCAGTATTGGCTGCCGCGGTCCGAGTGCATGATCACGCCGCGCGGCCGGTGCCGGCGGAACAGGGCCATGCGCAACGCATCGCAGACCAGCACCGCGGTCATGCGGTCGGACATGGACCAGCCCACGATCTTGCGCGAGTACAGGTCGAGCACCGCCGCCAGGTACAGCCACCCCTCGGCCGTGTCGATGTAGGTGATGTCGCCGACCCACACCTGATCCCGTCGCTGCGCCGTGAACTCCTGCTGCAGCAGGTTCGCCGCCACCGGGAGGGAGTGATTCGAGTTCGTCGTCGCCTTGAACTTGCGCGCCGCCTTCGCTCGCAGGCCCTGCCGACGCAGACTCTCGGCCACCTGCCGACGCCCCCTCTCAAGCCGTCTGGACAGCCGCGGCGCACCCGCGCGGCCGCGCTCGGCCGCGAAGGCTTCCCGCACCTTCCCATCCAGCGCTGCGCGCCGCTGCGCCCGCACCGACGGCCTTCGATCCCGCCAGACGTAGTAGCCGCTCGGCGACACCGACAGCACCCGGCACATCAGCCGCACCCTGAACTCGCCGATGCGCAGCGCCGGCCGTGTCAACGCGGTAGTCGCGCGCTAAAAACCCTGTTTCCACATCGCCACGCTGGAAGCACTACCTACTTGAAGTCGCGTTTCCAACATTGAGCGATTCACTCAGGCAACCTGACGGAATCGACCGATCCCACACTCGAATCCGAACACCCATTTTCAGCTGCGGCACGCGGCGCGAAGTCCAGCGCCAGCGAGTTGATGCAATAGCGCAAGCCGGTCGGCGGTGGGCCATCGGGAAACACGTGGCCGAGATGCGAGCCACAGCCCGCACAGCGCGCCTCGACGCGGCGCATGCCGTGACTGACGTCATCGTGCT
>DAHUZH010000217.1 GCA_027306695.1 Acidobacteriaceae bacterium | reverse complement strand
GCCACATTCTTTGTAATGTGATTGGTGGTTGACAACAGCAGCATCGACCCGCAGGCGGAGAGCGCCAACCAGTACGCTTTCTTAGTTAAAGAGGTTGGCCTTGTACCTGCCCTTGTTTGAACAGGACTCAAAGCCGTTCGGCTCTGCCAGGCAACACGGGCACAAAGAATCGCAAAACCAAGATACAGCGCGGACCAACCAAGCACCTGGCTGCGAATGCCGAATAGCGGCTCAATCAGGACGGGGTAGCTTAATAGAGCTGCAATCGAAGCGAAGTTTGAGAATGCGAACATGCGGTAAGGCGTCTTATGACCGCTTCGCGCCAGCCAGTCTTGTAACAACGGGCTTGTAGCGGATAAAGTCGCAAACGGCAAACCGACTGTTGCGGTCAACATGCCGAGTATGAGCCACGAAGGGCTCTCTATGGCGTTCGGCTTCCACCACCCTCGTGGACCGATGGGCAGAAGGGCCAGAGATACCACTAACACTGCGATATGAAGGACGTGCTGGAGGCGGCCGGGTACGTGCCGCGTTAACAGACGGGCATACAAATATCCGACCAGCAGCGCGACTTGATAAAAAACGAGACAGGTTGACCAAACCGAAGCCGATCCACCAAACCAAGGCAGAATCTTCTTGGCCATTAACGGTTCCAGAGAGAACAACAGAAACGCGCTCAGGAATATAGTAGCTCCGAAAGCGGATGCATTTGGTTGTGTGCTGCCGGGAGGCTCCAAAGTAGCATCTTCTGAGAGAACGGCAGTGTTCATGGGAAAGATAGTAGCATGTCAAAATCCATCGATCTGTACTTCAACAGATAAGCAAAATACCCATCTTAGCTGCGCGAAGGTGGGGCACCCACGGACTGGATCGACGGATATCTATTCCGCCAAGCGGCGGAAGATCAGCGACCCGTTGGTTCCGCCAAAACCGAAGGAGTTCGACAGGGCGATATCGACGTGGGCCTTGACTGGTTTGTTGGGTACATAGTCCAGTGTGCAGGCGGGGTCTGGGTCTACCAGATTCATGGTTGGCGGTAATTCGCCCTTTTGCATGGCAAGGACCAGAATGCCGGCCTCGAGCCCACCAGCACCACCGAGTAGATGTCCGGTCATCGATTTGGTCGAGCTGATCTTCAGCTTGTGGCTGGTGGCGTGCTCGCCGAACACGGTCGCGATGGCCGCCGACTCCAGCGCGTCTCCCAGTGGCGTCGAAGTAGCATGGGCGTTCACGTAGTCGATCTCATGCGGCTGAATGCCCGCGCTCTTGATGGCATTGCGCATGGCCCGCGCGCAACCTTCACCTTCCGGCGCCATGCCGGACATGTGGTAGGCATCGGCGCTCATGCCATAGCCGATGATCTCGGCCAGAATCTTAGCGCCGCGCGCCTTGGCATGTTCCAGTTCTTCCAGGACCAGAATGCCCGCGCCCTCCCCAATCACGAAGCCATCGCGGTCCTTGTCGAACGGGCGGCAAGCGTGCGTGGGGTCGTCGTTGCGTGTAGAAAGCGCGCGCATGGCGGCAAACCCGCCGACCCCCATGGGGGTGATTGCGGCTTCTGCGCCACCGGCAATCATCACGTCCGCATCATCGCGCTCGATAATGCGATAGGCATCTCCGATCGAATGCGCGCTGGTGGTGCAGGCAGTCGCCGTGGCCTCATTCGGTCCTTTGGCCCCATAGCGAATGCTGACCTGTCCGGCGGCAAGGTTGACGATGGCTGCGGGAATGAAAAACGGCGAGATTTTGCGCGGTCCACCGGCCAGCATGGCGCTGTGCTCGCGTTCGATGATGTCGAAACCACCAATGCCAGAGCCGATATGGACCCCCACCCGCTCCGCGTTCTCAGGCGTAATCTCCAAACCAGAGGATGCAATCGCCTCATGGGCTGCGGCCAGTGCAAAGTGGATAAAGCGCCCCATCTTGCGCGCTTCCTTCTTCTCAATAAAAACGTGCGGGTCGAAGTTCTTGACTTCCGCCGCAAAGGTGACGGAAAAGTTTGTCGTGTCGAAGGCGGCAATGGGCGACATACCGCTCTTACCGGCCAGCAGATTGCTCCATACCTCGCTTGCGGTGTTTCCCACTCCGCAAATAAGGCCAATGCCCGTGACAACGACACGCCGCTTCAAGACTAATTGCCGCCTTTACCGTTCTTTTTGATGTAATCGACAGCGTCCTGCACGGTCTTGATCTTCTCGGCATCTTCGTCGGGAATTTCCATGTCGAACGCTTCTTCGAACTGCATCACCAGCTCGACGACGTCGAGCGAGTCCGCTCCCAGGTCTTCCTGAAAAGATGCGCTGGGTGTCACTTCGGCTTCATCCACCTGCAGTTGCTCAACGATGATCTGCTTTACTTTTTCTTCAACGGCCATTTCGTTCTCCTAAACCTTATGTTTTGAAACTGTAAATACGTTGCTCAAACGCGGAACCTGCAATGGGGTCAAATGCATTTCCTTGGAGCCTTGCCAGATAGCGAAACCGCACACACCTCTATGAACACTATCCCAAATATCCACACGATTGCCACTTTGCTCGAAATTCGAGTGTACTGAGGCCCTCTGCCAGTGTAAAGCGCCGGAATGAAAGAACAGCCTTTCCACAGGTCCGTTTGGGCCGGCTGCCATTTGGCAGGCCCTCCCGGTTACATTAAAGCAGAGAGGCATCAAGAGGGCGTGCAATGGCGCAGACCACAATGACGTTGCTGGGAATCCTGATTGGAGCGATTGCCCTGCTGGCGGGCTGGGCGTTGGGCCGCAGCTCGGCAAAGGCATCGGCACGCAAGGAATTTTCGACGCTCGTCGAAGATATTGGTCAGTGCAAGGCGGAGATCGAACGCCTGCGCGCCGAACGGGACACCCTGGTGGCGGACCGCGCCGGCTTCCAGTCACAGGCGGAGCATTTGCAGCGCGGGCATGAGGAACAGAAAGCTGAGTTGGACGACCTTCGCCGCCAGCGTTCGGAACTGACCATCGAGATCGCGCGCGCACAGGAACAACTGAAAGCTGGCCACGCCTCACTGGCCAGTGAGCGCGAACTACTGACGACGGCCCGAGAAAAATTGACGGACACATTTAAGTCGCTTGCGGGCGACATCCTGAAAGAAAATAACGCACAGTTTCTCGGAATCGCAAATCGGGAACTGTCCGCGAAAGAAGACTCGATCCAGAAGCTGCTGTCGCCGGTGCGTGAAACGCTGGGCAAGATGGAGGCGCAGACGCAGCAGCTTGAAACCAAACGCGCCGAGGCGTATGCGGAAGTCCTGACGGAGATTAAAAATATCCAGAAGACGCATGAGACGCTGCGCCTGGAAACCACGCAACTGGTACAGGCGCTGCGCGCTCCCAAGGCACGCGGCAACTGGGGCGAACTGCAACTCAAGCGCTGCGTCGAATTCGCCGGCATGGTGCAGCATTGCTCTTTCGATACGGAGGTATTCATGCGCGGCGATCAGGACGCTGCGCAGCGGCCCGATGTCGTGGTGCAGTTGCCGAATGGCCGCGCGATTA
>DAHUZH010000216.1 GCA_027306695.1 Acidobacteriaceae bacterium | reverse complement strand
TTGCCGAATGGCATATCGTAGGTCGTTCCACAGGTTCGTCATAATGCGATCTCCATTCAGTCCACTGAAAAAGTTTGTCATCCCGACCGAAGTCCGCCGCAGGTCGCCGTGGCGACAAGTGGAGGGGCCTGCGGTTTCAGCCGGGGGAATCATTCCGAACGCAAAGCCTGCATGGGATCGACCGATGCTGCGCGCCGCGCTGGCAGTGCGGAGGCCGCCAGGGAAAGCAGCAAAATGACTACGGCCGCCCCAATCAATACCCACGGATCGAACGGATTCACTTCAAAAAGTAACGAACGCATCAGCCGCGCCGAAACAATTGCGCCCGCAAGTCCGAGGCCGCATCCCACGAGAGCGAGCCTCGTTCCAGAAAAGAGAATCAGCCGCAAAATCCCGGACCGTGACGAACCCAGCGCCATGCGGATGGCCATCTCCTGGGTGCGCAGCGCAACCGAAAATGAGATCACGCTGTAGATGCCGAGGACGGCGAGCAGCACGGCAATGGCCCCAAAGGCGCTGATGATCGTCGTATTGAAGCGGCGCGGAGCTTCCGTGTCGGAGACCGCTCGCTCCATCGTTTGGACCTGGGAAATGGCGAGTTGCGGATCGAGGGAGTGGAAGATCGCGCGCAAAGAATTTTCCATTTGCTCCGGCGGTAGCGCAGTGCGCAGCGCGACCGACATCCCATTTCCATTCAAATCGGTTGGAGAGGCCAATTGTCCTAATGCGGCCATTCCTTGCTCGACCGGCTGGTAGAACTGCTCGAGCATATCCCCATCCGGGGAACTCATTTTCACGTCGCCGATTTCGCCGACGATGGTGAGCCAGGGAGCTTTCATCTCAGCGTCTCCAATCCGCAGGCGCTTGCCAATGGGGTCCTGACCGGGCCAGTAATGTTGGGCCAGCTTCCGGTTCACGATGACAACCAGCGGCGCATGGGTGTTGTCCGCCTCGGTGAAGAAACGGCCACGCAACAGTGGAGTGCCGACGGCACGAAAATAGTCTCCCGCTATTTGAGCAGTAGAAGCAAGATTGACGATTGCGCCCTTCGGCTGCACGTATCCATCAGCCGTAAAGCCATCGGTATTGGAACCGCCCGACATGGGGAGTTCCGAAGCCAAACCGACGGACTGCGCTCCGGGAAGCTGCCGCAGGCGCCGCAGAAGTGCTTGGTTGAATGCATCGACCGAGATCTGAGAGGCATATTTTTGCATGGGCAGGGAATAGGTGGCGATCACGGTATGGCCTGGCTGGAAGCCGAGGTCCACGTCCCGCATCTTTTGGAAGCTGCGCAACAGCAGCCCGGAAGCGATCAAAAGGACAAGGGCCACGGCAATTTCGGAGACCACGAGCGCCGAGCGAAGTTGAACATGTCCACTCCCGACACTTCCGGTGCGGCCTCCTTCCTTCAGCGCTTCATTCATGCTGGTGCGAAGCGCGGCGAACGCGGGAGCCAGACCGCAGAGAACGCCGGTTCCAACCGCCAGGAATAACGCAAAGGCGACCACGACCCAGTTCAAATGAATGTCGTCGATCCGGGGCAGCGTCTCCGGCAGCAGGCTGATGGATACACGGATGGCAACGCCAGCCAGCGCAATGCCCAACAGGCCACCGGAGACACTGAGTACCAGGCCCTCTAAAAGAAATTGGCGTACCAGCGTTGCGGCGCTCGATCCAAGTGCGAGGCGGACCGCGGTCTCCCGCCGCCGACGAATCGCGCGCACTAAAAGCAGTCCCGCCAGATTTGCGCAGGCTATGAGCAGAACGACAAACACGGCAAGAAACAGGATTCGGAGCAGCGGCCGGGCCTGCTCCACCGTCGAAGATTGCAGCGGCTGAATCACCGCATCGATATGCAGGCTGGAGATAAACGACGGAAAGTTGCGCATGATCTCGCCAGCGACGCGGTTCGCATCGGCCTGCGCCTGGGCAGCGGTCATGCCCGGCTTCAGTCGCCCGACCATGTGAAAGTTCCATGACCCGGCTTGCTCCTCCAGTTCCGTCTTGCTCAGACTGGTAGGCACCCAGAGTTCGCTGCGGTTCAGATGGCCCGGCAACAAAGGAAACTCAAAATTGCGCGGCATCACGCCGATGATGAGATAGGGTTTGCGATCCAGAAAAATCTTTTTGCCGAGGATGTTGGGATCGGCATGGAATCGGCTCTTCCACGTCGAGTAGCTGAGGACGGCGACCTGCTGGGCGCTTGCATCTTCCTGCTGCGTGAAAAACCGGCCCATCCGCGGAGTTACGCCAAGGGCAGGAAATACGTCGGCGGTGAGACGCGCCGCATTGATCGCTACCGGCTGCACGCCTCCGGAGAGTTCATATCCAGTGGATTCGTAACCGCCCAGGTGGCTGAATGCACTGGTATCGCGCACGTAGTCGAGGATTTCCGGTGCCCGTACTACTCCGGCTGGCGCAAGAGGCACCCCCTGCAAATGATCGCCGAGGACCACCAGCCGGCCAGGATCGCGAAACGGAAGCGGGCGCAGCAGAACGCCATAAACGACGGAGAAGATCGCCGTCGTCGCGCCAATGCCCAGCGCCAGCGTCATCACAGCCGTCAGCGCAAATCCCGGCGACTTGCGTAACTGCCGCACTGCATATCGAAGGTCGTTCCACAGGTTCGTCATAACGTGATCTCCGTTCCGTCCATTAAAAAAATCTGTCATCCCGACCGAGGTCCGCAGGTGCCCCATTCAAGCCGTCCTGTGGCTTGAGTGGGTTGACGCAGCCGTCCATCACTCTGTTCGCAATGCTTCATTCGGTTCAATGTTTGCGGCCCTGCGCGCTGGAATATAGCTGGCCAGCAGCCCCACGCCCGTCAGCAATATGGATACAGCGAGGATGGTGAGCCAGTCATGCGGATCGACGCCATAAAGAAAGCTCTGCACCAGCCGGGTCGCGAAGTAGCTGCCTAAGACTCCCAGCAAAATCCCCACACTAAGTAACCGAGTCGCCTGCCGCAATACCATCCGCAGAATGTCCTCGCGCTGCGCACCCAACGCGATGCGCACGCCAATCTCCCGCGTCCGCTGGCTCACTCCGTAGCTCAACAGCCCGTAGAGTCCGGCAGCGGCAATCAATACCGCCGCAATCGAAAAAATCCAAAGCAGCCGCGCTGCCAGGATCTGGCTGCTCATCAGACGTTCCATCTGCGTTTCAGAAGTCCGAACGCTTTGCACCACAAAGGCCGCGTCGAGCTGCCCAACTATTTTGCTGATTGTCGGCAACATAGGCGCCGCTTTGCGGTCGGTCCTTACCGCCAACGACCCACCGTAATTCATAATCGTGTAAAAGTCGTCTGTCACCGGTGGCTGATACAGATCCACGTCTACCTCCGGCTCGGCAGCTTGCCCAATGCGGTCGCGGGAGGTGTTGTCCACCACCCCGATTACCGTTGTATCTCGCAACACGCTTTTGGAGTTGGCGTTGTCCGCATCGAGATTCAGCTTCTTCCCTACTGGATTGGGTCCAAGATACGCACGGGCGAATGCCTCATTCACCACCGCCACCGTCGGCGTTCCCACGCGGTCCTCCG
>DAHUZH010000215.1 GCA_027306695.1 Acidobacteriaceae bacterium | reverse complement strand
GAAGATGTTGGGCAGGATGTCCTTGAGATTGATGTCCATCTCCTCCATGCCCTGGTTGGAGATGATTTCAAGCGACGGCGTATTGCGTTCGCGCACGTCGATCTCAACCATCCGCTCATCCAGCTTGCCTTCGCGGAACTGCACGCGCAGTTTTTCCCTCGTGCGCTGGTGCGAATCGCTGGCTGCGGGCTGCGCGGGACTGGGGAAAGCGATGGTGTTGCCGTTGGTGTCGCCGAATGGGACGGCTGGTGTCGGCGCGGGCGACGCAGCGGGTGCACCGCCAGCGGCGGGCAGCAGCAGATCGAGCAGGCGTTCCTCGGCGTTCAGCTCGGCCTTGTCTTCCACCTCTTCCAGTTTTTCCTCGCGCAACATGTCGATGGCAATCTCCACCAGATCGCGAATCATCGATTCGACATCACGCCCGACGTAGCCCACCTCGGTAAACTTCGACGCTTCCACTTTGAGAAACGGAGAGTTGGTCAGCTTGGCCAGCCGCCTTGCAATTTCCGTTTTCCCGACGCCGGTCGGCCCGATCATGATGATATTTTTTGGCATGATGTCATCGGCAAGGTCAGGTGCGAGCTTTTGCCGACGCATGCGGTTCCGCAGCGCAATGGCGACCGCGCGCTTGGCGGCGTGCTGGCCCACAACATACTTGTCGAGTTCCGCGACGATTTCGCGCGGCGTCATTTCATCCAGCGCCAGCGCCTGGTCTTCTTCAATTCCGGGAAGATAAATGGCCACATCCACTCCTTACGGCCGTGCCTTGTTCCAGCGTAGACTGTGCCGGGCGTGAAGGCCCAGCCAGCACGGCCTACAGTTCTTCGATGGTGATTTGATCGTTGGTGTAGATGCAGATCTGGCCCGCGATGCGCAAAGATTTTTCGGCGATCTCGCGCGCGGAAAGTTCCGTGTTCTGCATCAAGGCGCGCGCCGCGGCCAGTGCGTACGATCCGCCGCTGCCAATGGCGATGACGCCCTCATCCGGCTCGATCACATCGCCCGCGCCGCTGATCAGATAGGTTTGTTGCAGGTCGGCGACCACCAGCAGCGCTTCCAGATTGCGCAGCATCTTGTCCGTCCGCCAGTCTTTTGCCAGCTCCACGGCGGAGCGGCCAAGGTTGCCCGCGTACTGCTCCAGCTTCGCCTCAAACCGGCTGAAGAGCGAAAATGCATCGGCGGTGGAACCGGCGAAACCGGCCAAAACTTTTTCCTGGTACAGGCGGCGAATCTTGCGTGCCGAATGTTTAATGACGCTTTCGCCCAGCGTGACCTGACCGTCGGCGGCCATCACCACGCGCCCGTTGCGGCGCACGCACAGTACAGTGGTCGAACGGATGCGAGCGCGCTGGCTGGCAGTTTTGCCGCGGCTGAAGGGGGAAGGACCGGATGGGCGGAAGCGCAAATCTGGCTGCGAAACAGCGGGCAGGCCGGGGTGCAGATAGGTGTCGAACATCGTCACTTACGATTATAAAGCAGTGTTTTTTTCTTTCCGATATGCGGAATGCGCGTTTGGCCCACAATTCGGCTATGCTGCAAAGTAGCTCGCGCCAACCGGATTCGCGCTTCGACGAGCACGATATGACACCCTGGGTTTCGCAGCACATTTCTGTCCTGGTCTCCGCTGCCGCCGCGCTTGTGGTGCTGGCGGGTCTCATTGTCTGGTGGGTACTTGCGCACCGCAAATCTGCGGAGGAGATCGAGCGCCAGCGGCGCGGTTATATCGTACGCATCGGGCGCATCATCGACGGTACGGTTTTGGATTGGACCGAACAGCCGGACACCGGAGATTTACAGACGCTCCACTATCGCTACGCCATCGGTGGCGTTACCTACCAGTCGGCACAGGACCTGAGTTCCTTGAAGGATGTGGTCAAGATCGACGCTTCCTGCCTGGGCATGCCGGCCTCCGTTCGCTATGACCCGAAAAATCCCGCCAACAGCATCATCGTTGCGGAAACCTGGAACGGGTTGCATCACCTGACTGCATCGCAAGAAACAGCCGAACACTAGACTGTGATGTCGCCGCGACTTGGCCGCCCGGTAACATTTAGACTGGAAGTATGCACCTGCACGGGCCAGCGACGGACCAGACCAAACGCATCTTGCGCATTTCGCTGGTTCTGACCTTCGGCTACATCTTGCTGACATTTTTTGTCGGCCTACGCGCGCACAGCCTGGCTTTGCTGTCAGAAGCGGGACACAACACCTCAGACTTTCTGGCGTTGCTGCTGTCGTTTGTCGCGGTGTATTTCCATGCACGGCCTGCGACGGACAAAAAAACCTTCGGCTATCGTCGCGCGGGCGTGCTGGCGGCGTTTATAAACGCCATCGCGCTGATTGGCATCGCAGGCTGGCTGGCCGTGGAGGCCGTTGGGCGGTTGCTGCACCCGCTTACCGTGGAGCCGCGCCTGATGATGGCGGCGGCGGCGATTGGCGTGGTGATGAACGGCGTCCTGGCCTGGATGCTGTCGCGCGTCAGCGACGATGTCAACATTCGCGGCGCTTTCATTCACATGCTGGGCGATACGCTTTCGACCGCTGCGGTCATTGTTGGTGGCGCTGTCATCGCATGGACCGGCATGCAGTGGGTGGATCCGGTGCTGTCGTTGATTATTGCCGCACTCATCTTCTGGTCTTCCCTTTCCATCGTGCGCGAGACGCTGAATATACTGCTGGAAGGCACGCCGGATAATGTGTCCTTGGTCGATATTCGCTCCGCAATGCAGGCCGTGACCGGCGTTTGCGGCGTGCATGACTTGCACGTCTGGAGCCTCGGCTCCCACCTGAATGCGCTGGCTTGCCACGTAACGATCCTGGACATTCCGCCCTCGGAAAGCAGGCGCATTCTCTCCAACCTGAATCATCAACTGCGAGAGCGTTTCCAAATCCATCACACGACCATCCAGTTTGAAAAGCGCGATGAGGCTGGCTGTGAAGTCGAAGACGGCTGCATGCAGTTGGAGCAATCGGCGATGGGCAGCGGCCATACGCATAGCCACGGGCATTCGCACTCGCATTGATACCGGGTTTCTGTAGATTGTGAAAGACTGCGGGAAGGAGGAGTCCTGGAAGAAAAATTGCAGCAAAACGCGCTAACATAATAGAGGAAGCTATGCCGATGCACTCCTCAAGCACAATTCGCATTTCCGATGAGACGCTGTATTAGCGGTTCTCCGCCGCCTTTGCTTTTTAATCTCCCGATTTATATTTCCACCTTAAAAATTGCATTTCACCCCGCCGGAGTTGCGTGCAATTAAAAATCCGGCCATGGAAGACACGCTATGTTGGAACGTCTGCATCAAATCGAAGCCCGCTATGACGAACTCTCCCGGCAGTTGGCAGACCCGGCTTTGGTCCTGGACCAGCAGCAATACCAGAAAATCACAAAGCAGCACCGCGATCTGGAGGCCGTGGTTGACAGCATTCGCGAATTGAAGCGCATCGAGCAGGGCATTCAGGATGCGAAGGCGATGTTGCATGAGCCGGATGCCGAGATGCGTACTATGGCGCAGGAAGAGCTCGCGCAACTGGAACCGGCGCTGCCCGTCGTTGAAGAGAAAATTCGTG
>DAHUZH010000214.1 GCA_027306695.1 Acidobacteriaceae bacterium | reverse complement strand
CAAACCCTTTCATTCAACACGCGATCGAAAATCGCATCGACATTCGTGAGCTGACAGTCCAGATCGAAGGCATGGGCCAGCTTTTCCGGCGTCAGCAATTTCGTAATTTCTGGGTCGTTGCCGACCTGCTCGCGGAAATTCAAATCCTGTTGCCAGGCTCGCATGGCATGCGACTGCACCAGCCGGTAGGCGTCTTCGCGCGACATGCCAGCCTCGGCGAGTTCGAGGAGTAGCTGGCCGGAAAAAATCAGGCCGCCGGTCAACTCCAGATTGCGCAGCATGCGCCGCGGATGGACCACCAACTTGTCGATCAGCGCCGTGGTTTTTTCCAGCAGATAATCGGTCAGGATGGTCGAGTCGGGCAGGATGATGCGTTCGACCGAGGAGTGCGAAATGTCGCGTTCATGCCACAGCGCCACATTTTCCAGCGCCGCCTGCTGGTTGGCGCGGACCACGCGGGCCAGACCGCTGATCTGCTCGCTGGTAATGGGGTTGCGTTTGTGCGGCATGGCGGAGGAGCCTTTCTGCTTCTCCGAAAAATATTCTTCCGCTTCACGTACTTCGGTGCGCTGGAGATGGCGAATTTCCACGGCGATCTTGTCGAGCGTTGCGGTAATGAGCGCCAGCGTGCCGACGTAAAATGCATGGCGGTCGCGCTGGATGACCTGCGTCGCTATGGGAGCAGGCGTAAGTCCCAGCCGCTTGCAGATGCGCGTCTCATGCTCTGGCTTGAGATGGCCAAACGTGCCCACTGCGCCGGAGAGTTTGCCGATGCGCATGTCCTCCGCCGCCATGTCGAAGCGCTTCAGATTGCGCTGCATTTCGGCATACCAGTTCAACAGCTTCAGGCCAAACGTAGTTGGTTCGGCGTGAATGCCATGGGTGCGCCCAATCGTCGGCGTGTGTTGAAACTCGATGGCGCGGCGCTTCAATACTTCGAGCAGGCGCAGGACATCTTCGCGCAGAATTTTGGAGGCGTCTTTGAGTTGCAGGGCTTGCGCTGTATCGACGATGTCATTGGATGTGAGTCCGTAATGCAGCCAGCGCGATTCCGGACCGATTTTTTCAGCGACCGCCGTGGTGAAGGCGATGACATCGTGGCGGACCTCTGCCTCAATCCGCTGAATGCGCGCGACATCGATGCTGCCGCGCTCGCGGATGGCGCGGGCGGCCTCTGCTGGGACGATGCCAAATTCGGCGAGCGTCTCCGATGCGGCGGCTTCGACCTCCAGCCACATGTGGTACTTATTTTCTTCCGTCCAAATGCGGCCCATCGCGGGGCGTGTGTAGCGAGCAATCACAGTTGAATTCCCCTTGTATTGCTAAAACGCAGGGTCCCTCCACTCCGGTCGCCACTGCGACCTTCGGTCGGGATGACAACTTTGAGGAGTGGATTCAAGGCACAACGCCCTCCACTACCGGCTAAGTTGTGCAACTCCCAGGAGTTCCGCCATTTCCTCGTACAGAAATCCAATCCCAGGCTTGTAGGGCTGCACCCATTTGCCATCGATGACGAACTGCGGAATGGCGCGCTTGCCAACCTGCGCGATCACATCTGCGGCAGCGTCTGCGTTGGCTTCAATGTCAATTTCGGTATAAGGGATGTTGTATTTTTCCAGAAAGCGTTTGGCCTCACGGCAATCGCGGCACCAGGCGGCTGTGTAAACGAGCAAAGTCATACCTTATATGGTAAATGGCGTTCGCGATTCAGTCTGTTTTACCGTTGCGCTGGCGTGGATGGATGGCAAATTTATTCAATGATCTCAACGGACACCCACTAGCGGGTTGTTGTTCCCGCGCTGGCCTTCATCGCCAGCACTTTCTGGGCGCTGTTTTCCAGGGCCTGCGCCTGCGGAAGCAGGGTGACAGCTTTGCCGATCATGGGGTCCCATGCTGCGCGGATCTTCAGTCCCTGTTCCTGGCCGAAGACGGACGTGAACAGTTCGCTTTTGATGCTCATGTCGATCCAATCGCGTACGCCGCCGATGTCCTGCTGCGTCCAGGGAATCTGCTTGCTGGTCAGGTAGGCTTCAAAATCCTTGACGACCGCATCGTCCACTTTGAAATCTTTTGTGATGGTGTGATTCACGAGATAATGGTCGGCGAAATTGAAGAACGCGAACTGGTTCAGCAGCACATCCTGAAAGTGATTGGATTTTGGTGTGTCGATCTTGACATCGGGCGCAATGCCGCCACCGCCATATACAGGCCGGCCAGAGTCGGTGAGCTTGACCTCGCGATTGGCGTCGCTGTGGGGCCGATCGGCGGGGTTGAAAAAGTAGTCGTACATCGACACGCCGGTATAGTTGCGCTGGATCAGCCGCCCGCTTGGCGTGTAGTAGTGATAAGTGGTCAAGGCCAGCGCGGTGCTGTCGGAGAGCGGATAGACCGTCTGTACCAGGCCCTTGCCGAACGTGGTTTCGCCCGCCACCAGAGCGCGATCATGGTCCTGGAGCGCGCCGCTGACAATCTCCGCCGCGGAAGCTGTCCCACGATTTACTAACACCACGATGGGATAGGTGCGGCCTTGATCGCCGTGGGTAGCGCGATAGGTGATGGGCGGAAAGGCGCGCCCGCGCTGCGAGACGATGACCTGACCTTTATGGAGAAAGTCACCGGAAACCGAAACCGCTTCACTCAACAGGCCGCCGGGATTGCCGCGTAGATCGATGATCAGCCCGTGGATCGGACCCATCTGTTGGAGCGCGGAGGTCACTTCATGGCCGGTTTCTTCTTCCGCAAAGTCTTTGATGTGGATGTAGCCGACGCCGGGTTGAATATCGAAAGCAAGATCGACGGCGGCGCGGGGGATCTCTGCGCGGACTAGGTGAAACACCATCGGCTGCGGCGCGCCTTCGCGGCCAATGGTCACATCGACGGACGTGCCTTTGGGGCCTTTCAACAGGTTGGCGACATCGAGCGTTGTAGCTGGCTTGGTGGGTTTTCCGTCCGGGCCGGTCCCATTGATCGGCTTGCCGTTGACGGCGAGGATCACATCGCCAGGCCGAATGCCGGCTTTATAGGATGGGGTCCCTTCAAACGGAGCCACGACAACGATCTTGTCTCCCTGCGGCATGATCTGCATGCCCACGCCGTAGTATTTGCCGCTCTCTTCCTCGCGCATCTCCGCAAACGCTTTGGGGTCGTAAAAATTGGAGTGGGGATCGAGGACATGCAGCATGTCGGGAATGGCGCCGTCGTAAATGGCGGTGTCGATGCGGTCCTTTGTCATCGGCTCCGCATAATTTTGTTCGACGACGCTGTATACGTTGGTAAATTGCTTCAGACTGTCCCGCAGCGTGGACTCATCGCTGGCCTGCGCTCCAACGTTACGGTCGAGAAACGTTCCCGCGATACCGCAGGTGACCAGAAATGCAAGGACGAAGAAGAGTGAACGGCGTGCACGGGGATTCATGAACCGTGGGGTCCTTTTGCTGCGCGGATTCAAATTAAGTTGCGGTGATTGAGCAAGGAAAAACCAAGCAAACTTATCCATCAGTGTAGCACTGTGGCCGGTGAGAGAGGCCAGACGCGGGGCCTTACGGCCGGGCTGACGCATATCAAATTCCCAGTAATTTGAGCAGGTAGGGATCGTTCCAGGCGGCTTTGAGGCGTTTTCCTT
>DAHUZH010000213.1 GCA_027306695.1 Acidobacteriaceae bacterium | reverse complement strand
ATGGAATTTGTCGAAGGGACGAAGGCGTACAAGGGGACCTCGGCGTACACGCGCGTGCAGGCGCTGGAGCATTTCCGCCACGCCGCCTCGGCGGCGACCAAGCCGTTCATCTATTTGTCCGCAGGCGTCTCCAATCCTGTTTTCATTGAAACGCTGGAGCTGGCGGGCGAATCTGGGGCCAAGTTCAACGGCGTGCTGTGCGGCCGCGCGACGTGGAAGGACGGCATTCCGGTGTATGCGAAGCAGGGCGCGAAGGCGTTTGAGTCCTGGCTGGAAAACGATGGCGTGAAGAACATTAATAACGTAAACCATGCGCTGAAAGCGGCGACGCCGTGGACGGAACGCTTCGCGATGTGAGTTGAAGCAGACAGGAAATGAAAAACCATCGAGCAGGGGTTGCCGCAGTTTTGGCAACCCCTGTTTTTATATGGGCGAAGCGGCCTCGGTTGCCATGCGCCGGGGCAGGGCGATGGTGTGGGGTGGAAGCGAAATTACCGATCGGGAGACTATCCGCAGTTGGTGAGAAGGCGATTATGCGTCAGTTGAGAATTGTTTCTGGCGACATGGGCGTTTTTCGTTAGTAATCTGCTCTTTTGCGAGCAAATCATCTCCAGTGAGCGCCTTAGCCTGCCGGCAACAATGGGCATTCGCAGCGACGGCAGATCGCTGAAGACCGGCGGACTTGCCAATACTGATCTTCAATCAATTGAATTGCGGCGCCTTCGCCGCGGTGTACCCACTAATGCAGATCAATCAAACCCCTCCTTTGCTTCGAGGTAGTTGCATCTACCCTTCGCGCTTCTCGTTTGTAGTTGGAGGAGCGACATTGAAATATGCGGTCTGCGCTACACGCTGCCCGAGTCTTACAGGATACGTCCTTACAATCCTGTGGTTGGCGGCATCGTAGGTCATGCTATCTGCAAGACAAGCCTCAGCAACGCGCGGGTCGTAATTATGCAGCCAGGCAAAGTTTTTTCTCATCCAGATGAGAATCGCTCTTTGCAGGGCTCGGCTGTCGTTGTCATAGTCGCCTTTGCCCCGTTCCAGCCCCATGACATTCAGGCAATAAGCAAGGATTCTTGCGCCTTTAAAGTTCGGAAAACGCTTCATATCTATGACGTCGTTGTATAGGAGTCGGCAGACCTTAGACTTCACAATGCTACCTATTTTTCCGTTGAGATGACCAAAGTTGAATAATTCTCCCCACAGAGCGTTGTGCTGAATCCACCAGCAGAGGTCCGTTGGGGAGTTTACTGCGGAGGCCTCAAAGATTACCTCGTAGACCAGGTTGGCGATGTCGTCATAGATGTTCTTGGGCTCTTGCAGATTTTGGCCACGAGGTCGCCTCCCCAGGTCAGCCGGGACGCCTTTTTTCTCTAGGATTTCTATTGCATCTTTGATGAACTTGATGACTGCCCGAAGGCGTGCCAAAACATCGTCGTTCCAGTGGCTGCTCGCCATCCCATTTAGCTTGTAGAGATCAGACGGTGCATACTTTATGGCCTCCAACGCTCGGTGAAGCACGTAGGAGTGGCCAGCGTTTCCCGCCTCAGTGTAACCGTGAAAGGTCATAAGGACGATTCGGCAATAAGCCTCCCACTGCTCGCTATCCCATTTAGACCTACTCGCAAAATCCGTGTCGAGTAAAGTGTCAATGGTCTCGACCATTTTGTAGTTGGAGAAAATTGCGTTGCAGAGGGGCTTGTAACGGCCAATCAACCCTGAGTCGTAACCTGCAGTTTCGTGATAGAGAAACGAGTCCTTGTTTTCCAGTGCCTCGCTGACGATGTTGTTGGCGAAGGTTTGAATTTGAATGCCGTACTTCTTTTGTTTTCCCATTTCCCCGAAAAAGGCCCATGCCGTGCCAGGGGAGGACTGGACAATGGCTCGGCAAAATCGCTTGTCTGCAATGAGCAGAAGAAGGTCGTTTGCGTAGGGCGCGATCTTTGGCAGCTTTTTCGCGTTTTTCGCAGGATTCGGCAGAAAGGGCGAGGGAAAGCGAATATCTGTCGCATAAAACACAATCGCTTCCGCCGAGCGCCGCAGCTCGTCGGCGACCACAGGCAACTCCGCCGGAGAGCTTTTCACAATGGCTCCGAAGAGGGTCTGGGCGTATCGTTTGGCGTTCCACCTACTGAACGCTGCTGGTTTGACGAAGGCGTAGATTACCCAGATTAGAAAGGTCAGAAAATAAAGGCCCGCGAGGAATGCCTGCCATGCGGCCAAATTGAAGAAGCTGACCTTCGGAACGAGCCATCCTTGAGCGCGCCAAAGATCTGTTAAAAGAGTGAGCGCCCCAACGGCAGATACAACGGCGAAGGTGAGACCTTGAAGAGGAATTGGCGCGCACCGGATGCGAAACCGGTAGCGTATGTCCGCAATAGTCCATGCCAGAACCATAAGCGCAAGACCTGCAAGGAACTCGGAAAATCCAAAGAATTTTGGCGCACTAGTTTTCAGAGGAATGAAGCAGACCCGTATGGCGCATTCTTCGACCGTCACTCGGACTCCTGTGTAAACATTGGGCAGGATCGGAACAATCATACAACTCCGCCACAAACGCCTCGGTCACCATGGACCGGAGGCTTGCCGCCAGAATGGGTGCCCCTAGACGGGAATGTCGCCAACCAATTCTGGGTTCACGCTAAATCGCTGAATCACTCATCGAGGGACAGATTAGTCCCGAAATGTCGGCCAGTATTTACCGATGCATCCGTTTCAAGTCGGAACAGGGTCTTAGTTGACGTAAACAGGGCTTTTCATGAATTGACGCGGGCTTCCGACATTGCTGCGCTTGACGCAGGCATCTAAACGTGAGATACGAACTCATATGGAGACGAGCAACGCTTTCGGTGCGCAGGGAAGGGACACTGCAAGGGACACACGCGCCCTTGCCACTCGCGCCATCGCCCCGCGCGAAGGCGTCATCCTCACTGCCGTGGTTGAAAGCTACATCGCGAGCGGGGACCCGGTGGCGTCGCAATCGATCGCGCGCCAGCAGAACCGCGAGGGCATGAGCGCGGCCACGGTGCGCAATGTCATGGCGGACCTGTCGGAGGCCGGGTATCTGGAGCAGCCGCATACCTCCGCCGGGCGCGTGCCGACGGCGCAGGCGTTTCGTTATTACGTGGAGCAGTTGCTGGGCCGCATGGCCACTCCGCGCCAGGCGCTGCCGCAGCCGACGCAGGAGCAGATTGAAGAGACCTTTACCGGCGTGGCGAACGCAACCGATTTTTTCGCGCGGACCTCGCACATCCTGGCGCTGCTGTCGGGCGGTGTCGGCGTGGCGCTGACCGCTGCCGGTGCGCGGGAACTTTTAGAGCACGTCCATTTTGTGCGGCTGGGACAGGCCCGCGTGCTGACTGTGCTGGTGACGACCACCGGCGTGGTGCGCGACCGCCTATTGCTGCTGGAGCGCGACCTGACTGCGGGCGAGCTGGAGACAGCGGCCAATTATCTGAACGCGAACTTCCATGGCTGGGGCCTGGAACGGATTCGGCAGGAGCTGGCGCGGCGCATGGAGCGCGAACGCAGCGAGTACAACCAGATCCTCCATTCGCTGGAAGAGCTATGGGCCAAGTGCGCGATGGACCCCGGCGCGCCGGGACGGTCCATCTTTGTGGACGGGGTCGCCAACCTGCTTGTGGATGAAGCGGACCAGC
>DAHUZH010000212.1 GCA_027306695.1 Acidobacteriaceae bacterium | reverse complement strand
GTAATCGGCCACATTCCTGCTTGGATCGTTAAGACGCTCAGGCGATGTCCGGAAGAAAGGCCTACCGGGTGCAGGAGTACTGGTGGCGCAACGTGCATGCCGGCAAGGTCGTCGGTCGGCAGCTTTACGACCAGTCCACGACGAATCGGCGTGGCGATGCCGCTCACGAGAGTAGTGACAATCTCCGCTGCCCGACTATGATTGCCAGGAATGGCTATTACGCCAGCTCGAAGGCGGCCGATTGCGATTTCCCGGGCCGGTGGCTGACGGATTTGTAAGAGTATGCGCGCCGTGCACAGGTGGACTTCGTTCTCTACTGCAATGCCAAAATAATGGAATGTGCGCCCACGGAGTCCCCGCACCCATCCGTCAATGTGCCGGAAGAATTGATCTATGTTTTTTGAATTGAAATCAGTCGCCATGCCGCATGATCTCCGAGCGCTTTTGCGGTGGGACGTGATCCATGCAGGTCAATACTCGTCGCCTTGCAGCGGCACATCGCACCCAACGGATACAGGCACCCCACTTTCAAGCATAGCTCGCGTTTCGCAGATTGCAAAGCATTTTCGCATCCGCCTGGTCATCCGTCTGGTTATCTGTCTGGTTAAGAGAAAAGAATTCCCAGACAAACTCTTTAAACCGCTCCAGTAGCGTCTTTCCCTGTATAGAATTTGGCAAGTAGATCTATGCCCGCCAGTATTGGCCTAATGTTGCTATCCCTTCCGGTCCGGTCGCGGGAGCCGGTCACGGTAGCCGGCCGCCGATCCGCTTTCTTGGAGCCCTGATCGCGGCCCATCGGTTTTGAGTGTGATAACCTCCTTTATCACACTCTATTTGAACCGCACCCATGACCCCCGAGATCCTCCCCGCCCCGACGCTTCACCCCGTGGGGCACCCCGCGGGGTACCCCACAGGGCGGCCCGGGCCGCTTTTCGCGCCGACGCCGAAGGCCGCCCAGCGCGTCCTGGAGTTTTTCACCGCCCAGATCAACAACGACCATACGCGCAAGGCGTACCTGAACGCCACCCACCGCTTCGCGGACTGGTGCGCCGGCCGTGGCATCGACCAGCTCGCCCGCGTCCAGCCCGTCCACGTCGCCGCCTTCATCAAGCACCTGCAGGGGAAGTTTTCCCCGCCCACCGTCAAACAGCACCTGGCCGCACTGCGGATGCTCTTCGACTGGCTGGTGACCGGCCACGTCCTGGATGTGAACCCGGCCCACGCCGTGCGCGGTCCCCGCTACGTCGTGAAAAAAGGCAAGACGCCCGTCTTGACGGCCGATGAGGCCCGCGGGCTCCTGGACAGCATCCGGGTGGTCCGAAAGACGACACGCGAGGATGGCACTGAAGCGGAAGAACCGGCCCTGACCGGATTGCGCGACCGGGCGCTGATCGGCGTGATGGTCTACACCTTCGCGCGCGTGAACGCCGTGCTCCAGATGAACGTGCGCGACTATTTCGTGCAGGGACGGCGTGGCTGGGTCCGCCTGCACGAAAAAGGCGGCAAAGAACACGAGGTTCCCTGTCACCACAATCTGACGCAGTTGCTCGATGACTACATCGGGGCGGCCGGGATCGCCGGCGACCCGGATGGCCCTTTGTTCCGGACGGCGGCCGGCAAGACCGGCGCGCTCACCCGAAACGCCCTGTGGCAGCAGGACGCCTATCGCATGATCCAGCGCCGCGCGGCCGCCGCAGGCCTCAAGACCCGGATCGGGAACCATACCTTCCGCGCGACCGGCATCACCGCGTACCTGAAGAACAGCGGCAAGCTTGAAGTGGTGCAGCACCTCGCCAACCACGAGTCGCCGCGAACGACGAAGCTCTACGACCGGCGCGAGGATGAGATTTCGCTCGATGAAGTGGAGCGGATCGCAATTTAGGCTCCATGCTTCTAAACCGGCGCAAACAACGTCGCTGAACTCAATCTTCGCCTGCAAGGCTCGGATGATCTCCTCAAGCCCAACACGCGCCTCCGCCTGCACTCATCACTCGGCTACTTGTCGCCCAACGAGTATGCGCGCAGAATGAAGCATGTCAGTCAAACCCCGTCTATGGGCTCCGCGGCGTAGGGACCACTTCATGCGGCCTGAAAACTTGTCTTACTTAACATGGTAATGGGAGGCGCTTCATGAACAAAGAAATCCATAAAGTGAGCAGAAAAGTCCCGGAGGGCATGGACCTTGATCGGGCTTGGAAAGAAATTAGCGAAGGAAGTGATCGATCTGCTGCAATAATTGGTGCAGCGTTCGTCGATGACTCTCTTCAGTGCGCTTTAGAAAGCAGAATGATCTCCAATGAAATATTCGTTAACGGCCCTTTACGTTCCTTTAGCTCAAAAATATTCCTTGGGTTCGCTTTGGGTTTGTACGGTCCATTGTTGAAAAAAGATTTGAATGTTATCCGAAATATCAGAAACGCATTCGCACATGCAATGATGCCAATAACTTTTGATAGCCCTGAAGTAGCAGCTGAATTAAAATATCTTGCGTTTCTTGGATGGCACCATCAAAATCCTTTTACACTTGGTCATCCTGTTCCTGAAGAATTCAGTTTTCCTGATTCCAATCGAGAAAAGTATGAGAATACTGTGAGACTTCTAGCTGACAGGTTATTTTTCTTCGGATTGATTTCAAACAGAAAACCTCCCGATCCACCGGAACTCCCATAGAGATCAATGAACGAACACTATGGCAGAAACTCCATGGAATGATCGGATAAGACGACCGAACCAAGAGGAGTTTTCCTTCGTAAAGTTACGAAGCGAAAGTGGAGGCGGCACCGTTTTGGCAACGCCCTCCAGCTCGGCGAACAATTGTTCTTTCGTCATTTTGGTTGCCGCTGACGGTAACCGCTTCCGTAGGATCCGTCGTCACGACTGCTGGCGACCTCCTGCTGGAACGTTCAAGCATGATAATGTCTTTTATCATGCTTGAAAATAAGGCCAAAAACCCAGCATTCGCCCGGATGAAGTCGAGCGCATACCCGCTTCTTTCAGTCTCCGGCCGCTGCGCCGGCTCTTGGCGGTTCCATCTGCGCAAAACGCTTCTGCGCTGCGGAAAACAGAACTGCCGCCCGGTCGAGCACGTCGTCCGGGAGCGTGGTCTTTTGTTCGACCCGGCTTGAGACGAGATGGAGGGAAACCGAATCCTTCCAGCCTTCGGGAAGTTCGGCCTTCTCTCGTTTGGCCGCGACCACCGGACGCATGTGCCAGTGCTCGAGCTGAGCGTGCATCAGGCTATATGGGCTAGATCAATATCCATCCGTCCGGGGAGATTGTGCGAGCTAACGGTCTTCCGGCGGCCGCTCCTGATTGGTTCAATATCGCTTTGACCTGATCCGTTGCAGTACCCGTAGTTATGATTGACGCTTGTTGGGTATTTCTTGCTGTAGTTTTCGGTATCATCAGTGAAAATCTCGTGTGCCACTGCTGGTGGTGGGCATCATACGCGACGAGCCAGTAGTCATACTGGTCCGTCATCTCAAATAGCCGGGCCGTGATTTGAAACTGCTGATTTTGAGGCGTTTGATATACGCCAAGATTAAAATCGTGCTGAGGCATATCCGCTAAAGTCATGAGAACCTCTCTAGAACCTACTGTGATGTCCAATAATTACTGATACATGTATAAGTAATGTCCTATTATAGATGCAAAGCGAGTGGGCAGTGTTTGAGGAACGCGCGCAGCAACGGCGGGTTGGCGGCGATGGTCAGGAGAGCCGCGTGGGTCTGATGCAGAAGCGCCTTGACTTCCGTGGGTGCGAAGTTGGCCAGGGAATTCATCTTGGCGTGGGCCCAAATCAATTCGACGGGATTGAGCT
>DAHUZH010000211.1 GCA_027306695.1 Acidobacteriaceae bacterium | reverse complement strand
GGTGAGCGGGCCGACGACCTCCGCCAATGAGTCGATCTACGCCATCGAGCCGGATGGCGGCATTTCCACTTTCTATCGTGGTTTGGGACGTCCGCAGGGCATGGCCTTCGACGTGGGGGGGAATGTCTACGTGGCGGCCTCCCTGCATGGCAGGCGCGGCGTGGTGAAGATCACGCCCGAACGGGAAGCATCGCTGGTCGTCTCTGGCTCGGGAATTGTGGGGCTGGCGTTTCTGCCGGAAGGCGACGCGGTGCTGGCCACGCGAGACACCGTTTATCATGTGGGATTGGAGATCGTCGGGCGGCTGCTGCACTAAGGCTGGTTGCGAAGGGTGTAGCCTCCCACCCTAACCGCAAACAACGCGGCGAGGATGGGGCACCCAGTTTGATTTTCTACAGTTGCTCAAAACGCAGGCCCCTCCACTCCGGTCGGGATGACAAATTTGTGTAGTGGATTGAAAGCTTCAACACTAGATTCTGTACAACGTCGTAAGTCCTACTCGACCACACATGCTCGCAGAAATCATCGCCGTCGGCTCGGAGCTGCTCACCCCTTTCCGCCAGGACACGAATTCGCTTTTTCTTACCGAACAATTGAACAAACTGGGCGTCACGGTCATCTTCAAAACGATTGTCGGAGACCGCAAAGCGCATCTGGTGCAGGCCGTCTCTCAGGCGATAAGCCGCGCCGATATTGTTTGTGTGATGGGTGGCTTGGGGCCGACGGAAGATGACCTGACCCGCGAGGCCGTCGGCGAAGCGCTGGGTGTGCGCGTGCGCCGCAACGGCGACCTGCTGGCTTTGCTCTACAAGCGCTTTGCGGAGCGGCGCGTCAGCATGCCCGCCAACAATGCAAAGCAGGCGGACCTGGTCGATGGGGCGGAGATACTGCCGAACGCGAATGGCACAGCGCCGGGCCAGTGGCTGGACATTGTCGTCGGCGAGCACCGCAAGCTTGTGATTTTGCTGCCCGGGCCACCTTCAGAGTTGAAGCCGATGTTTATTGCGGAGTGCGCGCCGCGGCTGACAACCGCACTGCCGCCGCGCCACATTGCGCAGCGCGTGTTGAGAATTGCCATGCTCCCCGAGTCGGAAGTGGACGCGCGGCTGGCGCCTATTTACACGCGCTTCACCGATGTTGAAACGACGATCCTGGCGCATGCGGGAGAGATCCAACTGCACCTGCAATGCGCGAAGGCGATTCTGGAAGTGGCGCAGGGACGCGTGAATGAATTGGCCAGCCGCGTGGAGGAAGAGATGGAAGACTCCATTTTTTCCTCGCACGGCGAATCGCTGGAGCAGATCGTCCTCTATTATCTGGAGATTCGCGGAGCCACGGTCGCCGTGGCCGAGAGTTGCACGGGCGGCCTGGTGGCGCAGCGGTTGACCAGCATCAGCGGGAGTTCGCGTTCCTTTCTGGGCGGCGCAGTGGTGTACTCCGAAGCTTTGAAGACGCAGTTCGCCGATGTGCCGGAAGAGTTGATCGAAGAAAAAGGCGCGGTAAGCCGCGAGGTTGCGGAGGCATTGGCACACGGAATCCGCCGACGCACGCAGGCAACTCTGGGCATCGGGATCACCGGCATTGCCGGACCGTCGGGGGGCAGCGATGCGAAACCGGTGGGCCTGGTGTACATCGCGCTCGACGACGGAAAAGAGATCAGCGTGTGTGAAAAACATTTTCGCGGCGACCGGGAACGTGTGCGCTGGCTGGCCAGCCAGCAGGCGCTCGATATGCTTCGCAGAAAGTTCATGTAAGAACGCGCGGAAGTCCGTCCCAATCCCCCGCACCGCTGCTACACTCGAAACGTACTCCCATGACAGTCGATTGGATTGCAGCAGCGATTGCGTATTTGCTCGGTTCGATCCCCTTCGGCTATCTGCTGGTGCTGGTTTTTCGCAAAGAGGACATCCGGCAGACTGGCAGCGGCAATATCGGGGCGACCAACGTTCTCCGTACCGGCTCCCGCTGGCTGGGAATTCTGACTTTATTGCTCGACGCAGGCAAGGGCTTTCTGGCGGTCGTGATTGCGCGACATTTGGCGAGCGGAGCGCAAGTGATCGACACGGCTTCCATCGGCGCGCTGTTCGCGGTCGCCGGGCATGTCTTTCCCATCTGGCTACGCGGCAGGGGCGGCAAAGGCGTGGCCACGGCACTGGGAGTATTTCTGGCGCTGGCTCCGCTGGCGGCATGGTTCGCGCTGGCCGTTTTTATCGTGGTGACGCTACTCACGCGCTACGTGTCGCTGGCCTCCATCCTCGCCGCAACTTCTTTTCCAGTCTGGGTATGGCTTGCGGCCCGCGTGCTGGGCATTCACTACGGGCATGGCCCTATTTTTGTTGCCAGCACGCTGCTGGTCCCAGCGATGATTCTCATCAAGCACCGGAAGAACGCCCAGCGACTGCTGCATGGGACCGAATATCGATTTGGCAGTAAAGAAAGCAGTGCTGCTTGAGCCGCATTGCCATCATTGGCGCGGGATCGTGGGGAACAGCGCTGGCGCTGGTGCTGTCGCGGCACGGCGACCATAGCATTACCCTGTGGTCACACACGCAGCAGGTCGCGGACACCATCGCTCAGACTCAGGAAAATTGCACCTATTTACTGGGACTGCGTATTCCAAAATCGATACGAATAACCACAAGGCTGGAAGAGGCTGTCGGCGAGGCTGAAATTCTGACGCTGGTCGTACCGTCCGAGCATGTACGCAGCATTTGCAGCGCCATGGCCCCGTTGTTGAACAGCAACCAACTCATCGTGAATGCAGCCAAGGGCATCGAGGATGGCAGCTTTCTGCGTATGTCTCAGGTGATTGCCGAAGTGCTGGCCGCGCATCGGCTGCAATTGCCTTTTGGGGCACTCAGCGGGCCGTCTTTCGCGCAGGAGGTTGCAGCTGGCAGTCCGACGGCCATCACCATCGCATCCGAGCATGCAGCGATTGCCGCACGCATGCAGGATGAGTTTGCCAGCCCGACGCTGCGGCTCTATACAAATAACGATGTAGTCGGAGTGGAACTGGGCGGTGCGCTGAAAAATGTGATTGCGATTGCCGCCGGGGCCACGCACGGACTGGGACTTGGGCACAATAGCGTAGCGGCCTTGATTACGCGGGGTATTGCGGAAATAACGCGCCTGGCCGTTGCGTGCGGTGGACAGCGGGAGACGCTGGCTGGGCTTGCTGGATTGGGCGACTTGGTTCTGACCTGCACTGGGGCGCTGTCCCGCAACCGCTATGTTGGCCAGGAACTGGGAAAAGGCCGAAAACTCCAGGAGATTCTGCAAGGAATGCACGGCAAGGTAGCGGAGGGTGTGCGCACCACGCACGCGGCGCTGGGGCTGGCCCTAAAGTTTGGCGTAGAAATGCCGATTACAGAACAGGTTGCAGCGATTTTGAATGAGCAGATTTCAGCCAGAGAAGCCATGCAGAACCTCATGTCCCGCCCTGGCCGGGACGAATAGCAATTCATCTGTAGTATTCCTTCCCTGGTGGCCATTTGCACCTGAATGGGTGCAACTCAGGAACTGGGCCCGGATTTTCCTTGCGTTTTCTACTGCATCTGGTGTGTCTCCAAGGTAATATCAATCCATCTTAGAAATGGTTACCTTTCTGAAAAAGGTGGAGCGACCATTTTGAGGATCAGCGAAATGCAGATCAAGCGAAATCCTAAGCTACGTGTGCTTTACCTGACCATGCTGTTGCCGATCATAGGCGGAGTAGTGGCGATTGCACTCGCCCGTCATGCCCTCTACGAGCCACATCTCAGCGACAAGATTTCCGAGCTGTTATTGGCGATTGTGGCTGCCGGGTTGGCCGTCAAGTGCTGGGAAGTGACACTCGAATTTGCCCGGGACATGCGCCAGTTTCTGGAGACGACCCAGGCAATCAAACGAG
>DAHUZH010000210.1 GCA_027306695.1 Acidobacteriaceae bacterium | reverse complement strand
GCTGGGCGCAATCTGCTGGATATCGGCGGACAAGCCCGTCTATGCCGCCCGGGCTGCCAGTGCGCAACGCTCGGTACAGGGAAGAGTGGTGGACGCGCAGGAGAAGCCCCTGATGAGCGCCATCGTCTACCTGAGCGATACACGCACGATGACTGTGGAAAGCTACATTACGCAGCAGGACGGCGCCTACCGCTTTGAACAGCTCTCGCCGAACGACGATTACAAGTTGTGGGCACAGCTCGGCGGCAAGAAAAGCAAAGTGAGGACGCTCAGTTCTTTCGACAATCGCGACATTTTTCGGGTCATCATCCACATCGACGCGGACAAGTAACGCTCACCCACGTCAGAGGAAAAAAGAAGGGCCGACTGCGATGGCTGCCGGCCCTTCGAGCATTCCAGAGCTATCGTTGCTTATTCCCGTTCGCTGCGCTTCCAGTTGATCAAGTCGCCGAGCGTGGTTGAGGACGAAGACGACGAGGACGTACTGGACTGCGACGATCCGGAAGAAGGCGCCTTGTAAGCCTCAACATCCGCGCGGGTCGCTTCCTCGCCGACAGCGCGAAGGCTCAGCCCGATCTTTTTCTCTTCCGCGTTCATCTTGATGATCTTAAACTCGTGCTCCTGATCGACATCGAGTTTGACGGGAACGCCGTGGATGTCGGTGGCTTCCGAGATGTGGCAAAGACCTTCGACCCCATCCGCCAGTTCGACGAATGCGCCGAACTGCGCGATGCGAAGCACCTTGCCGCGCAGCACATCGTTGACGCGATGCTGGGCGAAGAAGGACTCCCAGACATCCGGCTGCAATTGCTTGATGCCGAGCGAAAGACGGCGATGTTCGGCTTCAATTCCGAGCACGACGGCCCGTACCTTGTCGCCCTTCTTGACCACTTCCGACGGATGCTTGATGCGCTTGGTCCAGCTCATATTGCTGACATGCACCAGGCCATCGATGCCATCTTCAATTTCAATGAAGGCCCCGAACTCGGTCAGGTTGCGCACGCGCCCCTCGACGATGCTGCCTGTGGTGTAACGCTCCGACAGATGTTCCCAGGGATTTTCCAGCAGTTGTTTCATGCCGAGCGAAATGCGACGGTCCGCTGGGTTCACGTTCAGAATGATGGTTTCTATTTCGTCGCCGGGCTTGACCAGCTTGGTCGGATGCTTCATACGCTTTGACCAGGTCATCTCCGAGACGTGGACCAGGCCTTCGATGCCCTGTTCCAGTTCGACGAACGCACCGTAGTCGGTGACGCTGAGCACGCGGCCGCGAACACGCGCGCCGATCGGATAGCGTTCCGCCACATCGAGCCATGGGTCCGGCGTGAGTTGCTTGAAGCCGAGCGAGATGCGCTGCTTTTCCCGGTCGAATTTCAGCACCTTCACCTGAATCTCATCGGCCACGTTGACCAGGTCGCGCGGATGCGTCAGTCGTCCCCAGGACATGTCCGTGACGTGCAGCAGGCCATCGATGCCGCCCAGATCCACGAACGCACCGTACTCGGTCAGGTTCTTCACTGTGCCGGTCAGGATGGTTCCCTCTTCCAGATGGTCGAGTGTCAGCGTCCGTTTGACGGAGACTTCATCCTCCAGTAGTTCCTTACGAGAGACGACCACGTTGCCGCGCTTTTTGTTCAGCTTAATGACGCGAACTTCGATGGTCTGCCCGATGTAGGATTCCAGATTGCGGACCGGTCGAATCTCCACCTGGGAGCCAGGCAGAAACGCCTTGATGCCAATGTCCACCGTCAGGCCGCCCTTGACGCGGCTGACAACGATGCCGCTGACCGGCGTCTTATCGTTCGCCGCCTTTTCAATCGTGTCCCACACGCGGTGACGCAGAGCTTTGTCGTAGCTGAGCAAATAGCCGCCTTCGGCCTCTTCGCGCTCAATGACCACTTCCACGGTCTGGCCGGGTTGCAGCTTCGGCTGGCCGTTGTGATCGAGCACCTGCTCGATGGGAATCAGACCTTCAGACTTCAATCCGACATCGATGACGGCGTGCTTGTCGGTCAGTTTGATCACTGTGCCGGTGACGACATTGCCATCGACGGCCTGCGCGGCTTCCTGCGCGGCCTGCTCGTGCTCAAACGACTCCAGCAACGCTCCGAAGTCCATCTCTTCTTCATGGGGAGGGACTTCACCCGAGCGATGCGTGTCGTGATGCGCGTCCGATGTCGAAACGCCTGGAATATGGCTGGCTGCGTGTTGGCTCTCCGCGTTGGCAGAAAGGTTGTGGGTGGATTCAAGTGCGTCGGCTTCCGCCGCGACGGTGGCGATTTCGGTGGCTTCCAGTTCGGTGTTCAGGGGTTTGCTCTCGGTGTGTTCGGGATTGAGGACGTCTACCATAGGACTGCGGGCTCCGGACTCATTACGGCGCGGCTGGCGCTCCGTATTGGCCAGTCAGCAACCCCGTTTAAGAAGCTGATGACCGTCCATTCTCGCCGGATACAAAAACTTCCGAAGTGAGAAGTCTTCTGGCCAGCGCGAAATCGGAGGTGCATCTATCTCTGGCTGTTCGTTTAAGACCTGCCCGTAAAGCGTTGACAACGGGCGGAGAGGTAACTCCGGCAGTTATACCTGCAGAGGCCAAAACGAGATGTTGAGCCGGGGACGAGAGGAACCCTCGATGGAAATCGAAGCACATGAGTCCAAGGCGCTTCGCTCCCACTTCAAACTATACCAACCGGTGGAAAACAGTGTCAACGAATCTAAATGCGAAACCTCTGTGGCATCGTATGCGTCCAACGTTTGCAGCGGCTGTTTCTGGCCGTGTGAAAAAAAGTGGATAATGCCATGGGACGTGTCGCAAGCAGGGATGGAAATGGCCGCTAGAATGAAAGAGCATCGGTGAAAATGGCCTCTATGCATAAGCTGCAGGCAAAAGAAATTCGATTGGCCTCCCGTCCGCACGGCGAACCGTCCGAGGAAAATTTTGCCTTCGCGACGGCAGAAATTCCTGAACTCCAGCCCGGAGAAGTCCTCGTCCGCAATGCATTCTTCTCCGTCGATCCCTACATGCGCGGGCGCATGAATGAAGGCAAGTCCTACGTTCCTGCCTTTGCGGTTGGAAAAATCCTCGATGGGGCTGCCGTCGGCCAGGTGGTGCAATCGCGAGATGCTGCCTTTCCGGTCAGCACCTGGGTGCAAAGCCTCTGCGGATGGCGCGATTACTTCGTCGCTCCTGCGCAGCAGCTACGCGCCATTGACGCCAGGCAAGCACCCGCTTCGGCCTATCTCGGCGTGCTGGGGGCCACAGGTCTCACTGCATGGGTGGGTTTAAATGACATTGCGAATGTCAAAGAAGGCGAGACCGTTTTTATTTCCGGCGGAGCGGGCGCAGTTGGTAGTGTGGCCTGCCAACTGGCGAGATTGCGCGGCTGCCGCGTGATTGCGAGCGCAGGCTCGGCGCCCAAGGTCGCATTCCTGAAAAACCAGTTGAAGGTGGACCATGCCTTCAATTACCGGGAATCTGAGCCGCTCCAACAGTTGCAGACGTCCGCTCCCGAGGGGCTGCATGTATATTTCGACAACACCGCCGGGCCTCAATTGGAAGCGGCGCTCTACGCCATGCGCAACCGCGGACGCATCGTCATGTGCGGCGCAATCTCTGGCTATAACACTCCTGTCCCGGGCCCGCGCAATCTGGCGCTGACAATCGTTCGCCGGCTCAGAATCGAAGGATTTATTGTCGTGGACTATATCCATCGCATGCCGCAGTTTCTTGCCGAAATGGTCCCGGCGTTGCGTGCGGGAAAACTGCTGCATCAGGAGACAATCGTTAATGGCATCGAGCAGGCCCCCAGAGCTTTTATTTCCCTGCTGCACTCTGGGGATGCGCACATGGGCAAGCTGGTGGTTCGCGTATAGCGGATTGATGATCGCTGTACTCAAAGGATTGTCATCCCGAGCGGAGCAGAGGCAGTTGAACTGCATCTGCGGAGTCGAGAGC
>DAHUZH010000020.1:5133-38465 GCA_027306695.1 Acidobacteriaceae bacterium | reverse complement strand
GCGCGTAAACAATACTTCCAGGATCAGCCGCGGCTGAGCTGATGTCGAAGCCATGATTATTCTGGATGACCTGAGAAACCTGTTTGCTGGCTGGATCGTAGACGAACAGTGTGACCGGGCCGTTGCGGTCGGAGAGGAAATAAATCTTGTTGCCCACCCACATCGGATTCTTGTCGTTGGAATTTTCCCGCGGGACCGGGACCACACTGGAGTCAGCAAGATCCGCAATCCAAACTTTCAACGTCTGGCCGCCATGATAATGCTTCCAGTCCGGCTCCCACTGAAAGATCGGTTCATAGGCCAGGTGCGTGCCGTCCGGGGAATACGAACCTGCCTCAGCCATCGGCAGCGGAAGCTGCTTTGGAAAGCCGCCCGTAATCGGCACGGTAAATAGATGGTCTGGATCGGAAAAACTGTTGCGAGGCGAGCGGAACAGGACCGACTTGCCATCCGGAGTCCATCCCACCGCAACATCCGGGCCAGGATGATAGGTCAACCGCCGAGGCTCCCCGCCGGTGGATGGAACCACGTATACATCGACATTGCCGTTGTAGTTGCCGCTGTAAGCAACCATCGACCCATCGGGAGAAAATATGGGGCCGCTCAGCAGATCTGTACCCGTCACCAGCCGTTGCGCCATTCCACCACTCCGGCTGACAACCCAAATGTCGCCTCCATAGGTAAAGGCAATCTGGGTCGCACTGAGTGTAGGCGTTTGCAGTAATAGAGGTTTGGCAGTCTGCTGGCCAAATGCCAGACCAAAGGTTGTGAATGTCAGAAGAAAGAGCAGTTCGATTCTGCGCAGAGTACGCTCCAACATCTTGGTGTCTCCCGAAATACTGTTTGTCTGTTGTACAGAAACATCCAGATTAGACAGTTTTTGCAGACTTGCCTAGGTTTTAATTCGGAAATCGGCACCAAAGATCGGATGTGGGTTGGCGAAGGATTTACAGGATGTGCTGGCGGTAGATGCAGACCTCAGCGAACAGCTCTCCGGGCGTGAATTCCCTGCTAACAGGAAAAATAGAGGGAAATTTGCGAGTTTCGCCAAGATATCCCGTAGCAGATTCCTCTATAGTCCTGAATCCAGGTGAGTTTCGAGCCGCGAGAAGATTTAGAGAAACACTGCGGAACGGGGAATTATCACTGCGGGATCAAGGAAAACTCTTTCCCTGTTATCGCATAATTGTCTATGAAATTTATACTCGAGTCTCTGGCTTTTGCGGCACAAAAAATTTCGGGCACTCCATTACGGCGTGAAATGGTTCCACACAGTTTTCTTGCGGGACGGAACGGATACCCACAGATGGCGGCAGGCGACCAAAGGTCCTGAAGCTATTCAGCAGGGTCATAGTTCAGGTTTTGACCGAGCCATCGCTCGACTTCTGCCACGCTCATGTTCTTGCGCTCGTGGTAGTCAGAGACCTGGTCGCGGTCGATCTTTCCGAGGCTGAAATATCTTGATTGCGGATGGGCGAAGTAAAGCCCACTCACGCTTGAGCCGGGCCACATCGCGAACGATTCAGTAATCAGCATTCCAGCGTTGGCCTGCACATCAAGCAAACGCCAGAGCGTTCCCTTCTCCGTGTGGTCTGGGCACGCTGGGTAGCCCGCAGCCGGCCTGATCCCCCGATACTTCTCCTGGATGAGATCGGCGTGGGTCAGGCCTTCTTCACAACCGTAACCCCATTCATCCCGCACCCGCTTGTGCAGGCATTCGGCAAAAGCTTCCGCCAGGCGATCGGCGACTGCCTCCGCCATGATTGCGTTGTAGTCATCGTTCTCCGCTCTGAACCGGTCGCACAGCTCTTTCAGTCCGATCCCACTGGTCACCGCGAAAGCGCCGATGTGATCGAGCAGTCCTGTTTCCTTCGGTGCGATGAAGTCGGCGAGCGACCGGCACGGTTCGCTGCCTTCCCGGTTTGCTTGCTGGCGGAGGAAGTGAAATCGTTCCAGCACTTTTCCGCGTGTGTCGTCTGTGTACAACTCAATGTCGTCGCCCACGGCGCTGGCGAGAAAAAAGCCGTATACGCCACGGGCCGTGATCAGGTTCTTGTCAATGATGCGATCCAGGAGAGCATTGGCATCGGCAAAAATCTGGCGCGCTTGCTCGCCCTGCCCCTCGTGTTCAAGAATGCGGGGGTAAACGCCTTTCAGTCCCCATGCGTGGAAGAGCGGCGTCCAATCGATAAAGTCCCGCAGCGTTGCCAGAGGGAAGTTGTCCAGCACACGCACACCGGTAAACTCCGGTACGGGTATGTCTTCGACACGCCACTCGATGGGGGTCCGTCTTGTGCGAGCGGTCTCTAGGGAGACGACCGTCTGGCGCGGCGAAGCGTGGGCCTTGCGGAGCGCGTCGTAATCGGCGCGATGCTGCGCCACGAATGCTGGTTTGCCCTCGTCGCTCAGAAGGCTGGTTGTCACGGGCACCGCGCGGCTAGCATCCAGCACATGGACCACTGGCTCGCTGTAGAGCGGCGCAATCTTGACAGCCGTGTGCCTCCGGCTTGTGGTTGCCCCGCCGATGAGCAGTGGCAACTTGAAACCCTGACGCTCCATCTCGCGCGCCACATGCACCATCTCGTCGAGAGACGGTGTAATCAGGCCACTGAGACCGATAAGGTCCGCCTTCTCCGTTTTGGCGCGTTCGAGGATCTTTTCACAGGGGACCATCACCCCCATGTCGATTACCTCGTAGTTATTGCAGGCGAGGACGACGCCGACGATGTTCTTGCCAATGTCGTGAACGTCGCCCTTGACCGTTGCGAGTACGATTTTTCCCTGCGCCTTGACCACCTCGCCAGACGCAGCCATCGCAGCCTTCTCTGCCTCCATGAACGGCGTCAGGTGCGCCACGGCCTTCTTCATCACTCGCGCAGACTTCACCACTTGCGGCAAGAACATCTTGCCGGCTCCGAACAGATCGCCAACCACGCTCATGCCGGCCATCAGCGGACCTTCGATAACCAATAGAGGACGGCCCAGCTTGACGCGGGCTTCCTCGGCATCAAGCTCGATGTACGCGTCTATCCCCTTGACCAGTGCATGAGAAAGACGTTCCTCGACTGTGCCGTTGCGCCATTCTTCGGCCTTCTTTTCATTCACTGCCGCGCCAGCGCCCTTCAGCGTTTCGCCGTGGTCTACCAGTCGCTCTGTCGCGTCGGGACGGCGGTTTAGCAGCACGTCCTCAACCAGCACTTTCAGCTCAGGCTCAATTTCCTCATACACCTCGAGCATCCCGGCATTCACAATGCCCATATCCATGCCCGCCGCGATGGCGTGATAAAGAAACGCAGAGTGCATGGCCTCGCGCACCTTGTTGTTGCCTCGAAAGCTGAACGAGATGTTCGATACGCCGCCACTGACTTTCGCGTGCGGCAGGTTGGCCTTGATCCACCGCGTGGCCTTGATGTAGTCGACGGCATAGTTGTTATGCTCCTCCATGCCGGTGGCAACGGTCAGTATGTTCGGGTCGAAGATGATGTCTTCGGGGGGGAAACCAACTCCCTCGACGAGGATCCGGTAAGCGCGCTCGCAGATGCGGATCTTCTCCTCATACGTCGCGGCCTGGCCCTCTTCGTCGAATGCCATAACCACCACCGCCGCGCCATATTTCAGCACTGTAGCGGCGTTCTGGCGGAACTTCTCTTCGCCTTCTTTCAGCGAAATCGAGTTCACGATGCCCTTGCCCTGCAGGCACTTGAGCCCTGCCTCGATGACCTCCCATTTCGAGGAGTCCACCATAAACGGCACTTTGGCGACCTCGGGCTCACTACCCAGCAACTGCAGGTAGCGTGTCATCGCCGCAACACCGTCGATCATGCCCTCGTCCATACAGATGTCGAGGACATTCGCTCCATTCTCGACTTGCTGGCGGGCCACGCTTACCGCTTCTTCGTATTTGCCTTGCTTAATCAGCTTCGCGAACTTGGGTGAACCGGCCACATTGGTCCGCTCACCGATCATGATGTAAACGCCGGGCTGCTGGGTGAATGGCTGAGATCCCGACAGGCGAAGCGGCTTCATCTCCGTGGCCACGCTCATGCTCTGCGCTCGATCTGAGGTTCGTAGGATGCCCCCTCAGGGGGGATCGCCCCCAACCTTCGCGGAGGCTGGCCGTCGAGCGCTTTGGCAATAGCCGCAATGTGCTCGGGCGTGTTGCCACAGCAGCCGCCAGCAATATTAATCAGCCCTCCTCGTGCAAAGTCACCCAGATAACGGGCCATGTCCTCCGGCCCAAGATCGAAGCCGGTTTCCGAGAGCGGATTCGGCAAACCAGCATTCGGATAGCACGAGATCGCCACATCCGCCTTCTGCGAGATCTCCTCCAAGAAGGGATACATCAGGTCGGGACCGAGAGAGCAGTTGAGTCCCACTGACAGCGGTTTCATGTGCTGCACCGCGTTCCAGAACGCTTCAGTCGTCTGTGCAGAAATCAACGTCTCGCCACCACGACCCACCGCCGCCGAGATCATCACCGGCAACTCCTTGCCGTCCTGTTCAAACACTTCGCGGATGGCGACGAGTGCAGCCTTGGCATTCAACGAGTCGAAGATCGTCTCGACCAAAAGCAGATCTGTGCCTCCCGCGATGAGGGCGCGCACTTGCTGGATGTAAGCGGTTTTAACCTGATCGAAGGTGACCACCCGGAAGCCTGCATCATCGGCATCGGGCGAGTTTGAAAGAGACACGGTCAGCGGCCCGATCGCACCAGCCACGAACCGCTGACGTCCTGTTGCGTTCCCGAAGTGATCGGCCCATTCACGGCACTCCCGCGCCGACTTCTCATTGATCTCCCAAGCCAGGCTGTTGAGAAATGGATCGTCGATGATCTTTTGATAGAATGCGGGGTCCTTCCGGCCGCCGCGCTCTCGCGGATCGTCGACGAAGAATTCGCTTTGGGTGATACTGGTCGCGCCAAAGGTGTTTGTCTCAATGATGTCCGCCCCAGCCTCCAGAAACCGACGATGGATGTCACCGATCATCTTCGGTTGAGTCAGGGAGAAGAGGTCGCCGTTGTTCAGCAGGTCCTTCGTTGAGTCTTTGAAGCGCTCCCCACGAATGTCCGCTTCCGTCATACCGTAGGTGCGAATCGTCGTGCCCATCGCTCCATCGATGATGGCAATTCGACTCTCGAGGATCTTTTGAAGAGGGTGTTCGTGGGCTGTAGTCATGTCTCCCTGATGGCCTTGAGCGTGGCTATTTCGGCAACAGCGGACATCACACCGAGTTGTGATTTCCCGACATCAACACAAAGCGCAGGGACGCGGAAAGCGTTTGATGGCGTTCCCCATAGTTTTTCTCGGTCACGCGCTTCAGATCGCGGAAAAGCTCACCGTATCCAACGTCCGCACGAAGCTAAAGACACCTTGCCGGAATTGACTCATTGAGTCTATGTGCGCGCTTTCGCTTTAAATCCGTCACATGCGACACCGTAACATGCCTTTTTTCATTATAGCGATTCTAACGAGCATCCAAACTGGGGTGCATGAGATCAATAACGCGATCGCGATACGGTGAAGGCACCTCGGGTTTCCCTCAGTGTATGACGGGCCGCCTGTACATATGAAACCTCTGTGATCGGTTGGCGTGGTGGGTAAATGAGTCGCCTCGCACTGTTGCGATACAACATAATTTGAAACGTCACAGACTTGCGGATCATCTCAAGTTGCAGGAGAAAAACAAACTATGTCTGTGACCACACCCGAAGCCGTTGAAGCCACGAAACATGCCCCACCTGTTCCCGGTGTGGAAGAAAATATCCTGCGACGCTGGAGTCCCAGGGCGTTTGCCGACCGCGAAGTGAGCGCGGAACAACTGAAAAAGCTGTTTGAAGCGGCCCGCTGGGCGGCTTCCTCCTATAACGAGCAGCCGTGGAGGTTCCTGGTGGGGCGCAAGGGCGATGAGACCTACCGCAAGATCTTCGATTCGCTGATCGAATTCAACCAGTCCTGGGCAAACAGCGCTCCCGTTCTGATGCTGTCCGTCGGCAAAAAGACCTTTGCCCAGAATGGCAATCCGAATCATTATGCATTGCACGACACCGGTGCAGCCACGGCCAACCTTGCCTTGCAGGCCACGGCATCGGGTCTGCATACGCATTCCATGGCGGGGTTCGATAACGAGATAGCACGCGCCGCGTTTGGCATTCCTGACGATTATGAGATTGGTGCGGTCACGGCCATCGGCTATCTCGGCAACGTGGAGGCGCTTCCCGATCCGATGCGGAAGATGGAAACCTCGCCCAGAGAGCGCAAGCCTTTACAGGAATTTGTATTTTCCGCCTGGGACCATCCGGCACAGTTCTAACCGTCGTCTCCCAACGACGATAGGCAAACGCAGTATGCTGGAAAAGGCGTAGCAGGTGAATTGTCCGATGCCTGCTATGCCTTGGCAGTTCATCGCGCCACAAACTGAAAATGGTCCCCGCCCGCCCACATAATCCGTCGTTTGCCCGCACACTGGCGAGCGCCAAAAAGACCATGGTGCTCAGCGAGATCATTCATCTTGCGCTCGATAGCTTTCGCACCAATAAAGTGCGCTTTGCGCTGACGGCACTGGGCATGGTGATGGGGTCGGCCTCGGTGATCCTGGTCGTCACCATCGGCCTGACCGGCAAGCAGTATGCGATCAACCTGATCCAGGGCATCGGCTCCAACATGATTACAGCCGACTATCAGGGCGGTGGCATGGGAACGGCGAATGGGAATCCGGATTACCTGACCAACGACGACTTGAGGGCCGTCGATGAGCAGGTCCCCGGCATCGTTGCGTCGTCGGACATGCTGGAGATGCATGACCGGATCAGCTTTGGCGATGGCAAGGTGAAAGACATTCTGGTGCTTGGAGTGTCTCCGCAGTATAAGAATGTTCGCAACCTCATCGTTCTGGCTGGACGATTTTTCGATGAACAGGATGCGATCAGCCATGCCAAAGTCGCCGTCGTAACCGTTCCGTTCGCTAAAAATCTATTTGGCAGCGCGGATGCCGCTATCAACAAAAGCTTCTCGATCAAGGGAATCCCTTTCACTATTATCGGCACGTTCAAAGAGCGTGTTTATACGTTTGGGTTGTCGGAAGTCGCGGACCAGACCATTTTGATTCCCTACCCGGTCGCGCGATATTTCACCGGGACAGACGCAGTGAAGCAATTGTTTTTCTCTGTCAGGGATTTCAGCGATACTCCGCGGGCCAGGAGCGCGATTGCGCGCGTGATCCAGTCCCGGCACCGGCCCAACTCCGTGTATGACGTGATTGAATACACGGCGCTGGTGACGACAGCGGCGCAGATTGCAAACATTATGACGCTGGTGCTTTTGTTGGTTTCTGCGGTCACACTCGCCGTCAGCGGAGTTGGCATTATGAACATCATGCTGGCGACGGTGCGGTCTCGGATTCGAGAGATTGGGATTCGCAAGGCTGTCGGGGCGACTTACCGTGAAATTCAGTTGCAGTTCCTGGCGGAGGCAATTCTTATTTCGTTGAGCGGCGGCATCGTTGGCACACTGCTGGGCCTGGCGCTTCCGCTCTCCGTGCGCTTCTTTTTCCCTGCCTATCAAATTCCCATTTCATACTGGTCTGTCGTTATCTCGTTGTCCACAGCGATGCTGGTCGGCATATTGTTTGGGACTTTGCCCGCGACCCGCGCCGCGCAAATGGACCCTGTGGAATCCTTGAAATACGAGTAAGCGCAAGAAGCAAAAATAGACGGCAAAAAGGCCGCTCGATGAGCGGCCTTTTGCATGCGGTTGGGAGCGTCCGATTATGCCTCGCGCACACCATCCAGAAACGCCCGCAGCTTGCGCGAGCGCGATGGATGCCGCAGCTTGCGCAGCGCCTTGGCTTCAATCTGGCGAATGCGCTCGCGCGTCACCTGGAAGCTCTGGCCGACTTCTTCCAGCGTGTGCTCGGAGCCGTCCTCCAGGCCAAAGCGCATCTTGATGACGCGCTCCTCGCGTGGAGTGAGAGTGCGCAGCACCTGTGCGGTATAGTCCTTCAGGTTCACGCTAATGACGGCATCCGAAGGCGAAACAGCCTGGTGGTCTTCGATGAAGTCCCCCAGATGCGAGTCTTCTTCTTCGCCGATCGGAGTTTCGAGCGAGATCGGCTCCTGCGCGATCTTGAGGACCTTGCGCACTTTAGCGACAGGAATGTCCATGCGCTTGGCGATCTCTTCCGAGGTTGGCTCGCGTCCCAGTTCCTGTACAAGTTGGCGCGAAGTGCGGATCAGCTTGTTGATGGTCTCAATCATGTGCACGGGAATGCGGATCGTGCGTGCCTGGTCCGCAATCGCGCGTGTGATCGCCTGGCGAATCCACCAAGTGGCATAGGTCGAGAATTTGTAGCCGCGCCGGTATTCAAACTTATCGACCGCCTTCATCAGGCCGATGTTGCCTTCCTGAATCAGGTCCAAAAACTGCAAGCCACGGTTGGTATATTTCTTGGCGATCGAAACCACCAGCCGCAGATTGGCCTCAATCAGCTCGCGCTTGGCCTGCTCGGCGTCCATGTCGCCCTGGATCATCTCTCGCTGTGTGCGCTTCAGCTCCACAACGGAAACGCCAGCGTCGACTTCCAGCTTTTCGAGATCGCCCTTGCAGTTGCGTTGCTGGCGGCGATACTCCTTTTTCATTTCCTCGCTCTTGGACTGTTCATATTTCTGGTCCAGAGCTTTGATCTGACGATCGAGCGCACGCATGGCATCGACAGTCTTGTTGACCTTGTCGAGCAGCCGCTTGCGTTCGAGGTTGGTGTATTTCAGTTCGCGGATGACGCGGGAAACCAGGACCAGTTCGCGTCCCAATGTCCAGCGGGTGCGACGGTGCTCGCGCGCCTTGCCCTTTTCCTTGACATTGACGCCCTCCAGCTTCTCGCGCAACTGCTGGACTTTTTTGTAGTGCTTCACCAGCGAGTCGATGCTGGCCACGGTCAGCTTGGTGCGCGCCTGGAGGATCTCTTCGGTGAGTTCTTCCTCGTCGAAGATCACGACTTCCTTGATGCTGCGCACGCCACGCTTCAAGTCTTCACCAAGCGCGATGATCTCGCGCGTCACAATCGACGAACGCGCAATGGCTTTCATGACGCGCATCTGGCCGCGCTCGATGCGCTTGGCGATTTCCACTTCGCCTTCGCGCGTGAGCAAAGGCACGGTCCCCATCTCGCGGAGATACATGCGGACCGGGTCGTTCGTCTTTTCCATCGCGCCGGGCGTCAGATCCAGCTCGACGTCTTCACTGTCTTCGCTGTCTTCGTCATGCTCGGCTGCCAGTTTCGGCTGGTCGTCGAGCAAATCAATGCCCTGCGTCCCGATGGTCGTCATCAAGTCGTCGAGATCGTCGGCGGAGTTCATTTCGCCGGGTATCAGATCGTTCACTTCACCGAAGGTCAGATAGCCTTTTTCCTTGCCGGTGTCGATGAGTTTTTGTATGTCGTCTTCAAATTTATCGTTAATAGCCAAGAGTGCCCCTCTGATGGAGATGCTTTGAGAGTTCTATTGTCCGTGGGCAGGACAGTTGGATGCGGTCGAAGCCGCGACGGCAGGCCGATCAGTGGGCGTCATCATGACGCCAGGGCGCACGTCCCCATTTCATCATAGAATATCACAGATCGGCCACATTGCCTCTATACCGAAGCCCGTCTTTTACCGAAGGCCATATTCTTTAGACGCAAAAAACGGCTGTCTGTTTGATGCAGGCAATTTTACGGACGTTATTGACAGTGGAAGTTAGCCCCGGACCGACACGCCGGAAAAGGAAAGTATGGCACGGCTAGGTACGGGTCTGCCATAAAACAGGGCCGGCGTGAACTGGCTCATGAGCAGAATATTGTCCAGTTCGTCGCGAACAGCCTGCGACTCCGGACCGGACACGATGCGATAGTCGTACACGCGGCCGTTTTGGCTGATCTCCGCTTCCACCAGGACGGGATCGCGAAACGCGATGCGCGAATCCGTTCCGGCGCTGGTGTAGAGAAGGTGTGGAGTGCTCACGCTGTCGGTGACGGCGTCATTGGCGGCCAAAGTTGGCGGCGCCGCCACGGTCCCGATCATCAAACCGAGAACGCCGATCAATATAATGGCGCTGGCCAGTCCGGCCGCAGCACGGGCCATAAACGGGGCCATCGAGTTCTGCCAGTACATCTGCCATACGTCCAGACGGTGGCGGATTGTCCTGGCCTGCTCTTGAGAGATGGCCACACGCAGGCGCAATCCAAGATCGGCGGGTGGTTTCGCCGGGCCAAGACTGGTCAGCAGCGACTGTACGTCGCGCCATGCTGCAAATTCTTTTGCGCACTCTTCACATGCCTGCAAGTGGGACGCAATCGACTGCATCTGAGCGCCGGAGATGGCCCCATCGAGATACTCGGAGAACTGCGATTGTATGGATAAACAGGAATTCATCCCGCCTCCTCACATGTACTACGCCGCTTGTCCTGTTTCGGTTCCCATGCGGTTCGCTGAGAAGAAACTATCGGACGCTGTTGTGTCTGCGCGACAAACTCCGCCAACTGTTGCCGCAGCATGGTACGGCCTCGTACCAGCCGCGACTTGACCGTGCCTAACTGTGCTCCCAAGATCTCTGCAATCTCCTCATAGGCCATGCCTTCCAGGTCACGGAGGACCACGACGGTACGAAATGGCTCTGGCAACTTTCGCAACTCCGACTCCACTTTGGCCCGTATCTCCTCATGGGCAGCCATTTCAAACGGAGATGCCTGCTTATCGACCAGTATGTCTTTCAGGCAAAAGGAATAGCTGGGACCGTCTTCGCCCCTGGCGTCCGTCTGGTCCTCGATGGTGACTTCCCGCCCGCGATGCCGCGACCACCACCGGCGCTGATTGGATGCTTCATGCAGTGCGATGCGATAAATCCAGGTGCGCAGGCTGGAGTCGCCATGAAAATTGCGAATGCCGCGAAAAACCTTTATAAAAACATCCTGAGTGATGTCCGGTGCATCCCCAACATCGTTGAGCAGGCGGGAAACAAGGCTGTAAACCGGCGCATGATATTGCGCGATTAAAAGCGCAAAGGCCTCTTCTGAGCCAGCTTGCAGCTCAGCGGTGAGGACGGCGTCTTCCACCCGTATATCGAGGATTCCTGTCAGATTTCCCACTGCGAAAGCCGCTGACATTGCGGTCACCCCTAACCCTATCAGGCTGCGGATGTATATTACAACCGCCGATCGTTTTTCGGCGGTGAACAAACCGCTATAAGTGTTAGACCCTTGCAACGCGAGAAAGGTTCCCCGTTTGCGGTAAATCCGGCCTAATCATCGGTTTCAGCGGTTGTTTGCCTGCGGAGTCGGTGGGGTTGCGGGTGCTTTTTTATGCTGAATGGTCTTGTGACGCCGCTTGCTATGGGTCAATTCGTTGTTGACGACAATGGTCTTCGGATGCTCACCGGTTGCGCTGTCAGTTTTCCCTGCTGTGTTGAGCTGGGCCTGAAACTTTGCCAACTCGCCATCTTGCCGCGAAGCAGCGCTCAGCAGTTGGTCTGCCGCAGCCTTTCGAGCGGATTCCAAATTCTGCAAGGCGTCTCCGAGTAGGGCAGCATCGTTTTTTTCTCCGGCAATATTGGCTGCTGTTGTGACTCGAACCAGAACGTCGTACAGAGCATCGACGTTGTGCATCAGGCGGAGTTGAGGCCCCAGCGTAGCCGGAGACGCCTGCGCAGCCTGTAGCAGACCGGGTAGTTGCGAAGAAATATCCTGCTGGATCGAACCTGCGTCGCCTTGGAGTTGCCGCTTCCATTCGCGGGACAATTTCCAGCGATCCACGTTGATTTGACCCACAGCCGAGCCTGCCTGCTGCAATACTGGACGTAAAGATTCGCTGATCGGGGGAACGGCTGCTGGAGCGGCCATCGGAATGCCCGAATTGGCTGGAACCGGAGTCTGCTGCAATGGAGAAGATGCAGCAAATGGCGCCAGCAGAAAAGGTAGCAGCAAAAACAGTAGAAAAGATTGCGTCGTGCCCGGCATGCAGCGCGTTCGTGTCGTCCGCAACACTGCAAATAGCTCTGCGAGCGGTCTTTTCGCGGAAGAAAGAATCGATCGAAACATATTCATACTCGGGCGCTTAATTTTGTTCCTTTTCGTCAGCTTCAAGGACGGATGCAGGCTAGTCTCCGGTCGTTGCCCCTGGAGATGAAGAAGCCGATTGCCAGAGACTAGAAACTGTAGTGTAAGGGATTTTTTACGGCTGTATCGACAGATTCTTTTTCTCTCTTATCGCGATGACGCAAGAGGATGGTTGTTCATTGGCTGAAAAGCTGGCTCGTGTAAACTAGAGAAAGTTCGTCTGTGGGCCTGTGGCGCAGCTGGGAGCGCGCTTCCATGGCATGGAAGAGGTCGTCGGTTCGATCCCGACCAGGTCCACCAATAAATCAACAACTTACAGACTTTGCGAAAATTATTAAGGGTCCACAAAGGTCCAATAAGAGAAAGACCTTCATTTCACCCCCACGCCAGCCTTCAACATTCCTGCCACCTTCGACTGCGCCTGCCGCTTGGCTGGAGTGACCGCTTGCGCGTAGACCTCAAGCGTCATCTTCACCGTTGCGTGCCGCAGTAGCTCCTGCACCACCTTGATGTCCTCGCCGTTGGCTTTCAACAAGGTCGAAAAGGTGCGCCGGAAGGTGTGCCATCCGATGTGCTTGGCGATCTTCGCCCGCGCCGCCGCTGGACGAATGCACCTTTTCAGGATGGAGTCGGGACTGTAGGGCTGCTTTCCCTTCTTCCGCCTGCTTGCGAAGACCCAGTCCTCCGGCTGGTTGTAGGGAGTAGCGCGTTTCCATGTCAGCAGTTCTTCCGCCACCCATGGATCGAGCGGCACTGGTTTCTGGGAGATCTCCGTCTTGCACTTGCCAACCACCTGCCGGTAGACGGAGCGCGTGACAGAGAGATCAAGCTGCTCGAAGTCAACATCCAGCCACTTGAGGCCAATCAGCTCGCCCCGCCGCAGCCCTGTAACGACATCGAGCAGCACCATCGCCCGATCCCGGTGTGAGAGCTGATCGAACAGCGAGATCAATTCACTCACATCAAGGATGTCCGGCGCGCGCATCCGCTTCGCGCTCTGCCGCACCATCGTGATCGGGTTCGTGCCTTGCGGCAGGAACTCGTGACGAATGGCGTGATTGAACAGGACGCTCATGATGCTGCGAATTTTCGCTTTACTGCCACGAGCCAGTTCCAGTTTCCCGAGCCATTTCTCGACAGCCACCGTTCGCACCTCACCCAGCTTGTACTTTCCCCAGTCGGGAACAACATAGGCATCGAGAATGTCGATGTAGGTAGAACGGGTTGAATACGCCCGCCCTTCTTCATTCTCGCCCTCCCGGATTGGTTTCAGCTCATGCTGCTTGAAATGGTCAATGAGAGCAGCGACGGAGATCGGCCGCTGGGCCGACCGTGGCTGCTCTTCGTTAATGGTGATGCGTAAAGATTCCGCCACCCTCCAAGCACTGGTTTGGGTTGGGTATTGCTCGACCGTGCCAAGAATGCTCGTCCGGCGGACCCGCTTTCCGCTGGCGTCGGTTTCCCGCCAACGGAAAATCCAGCAGTCCGGGCCTTGCTTGCGCTTTACGCGGCTGATCGTTCCCTGTTGATACCGTGTACGTTGGAACATAATGATTATCTCCCGTTCCGAACGACACCAACCGCTGACTCCGATGGTGCCATAGTTTTCGCAATTCTGGATTGAGTATTTTGCGTAATTTCCTGCAGGTATGCTTCGAGGGCGGAGACGCGAAAACGCCATACGCCGCCCATTTTTGCTGCGACAATCCTGCCCGTCCGCGCCAGGCGCTTGACGGTCTCCGGATGCAGGTGCATCAACTCCGCTGCCTGTCCGCAGTCCAGTAGCCGCTCGAATGTTCGGTTCGCATCCATCCTGGTGGATGTATCCAGTTCCTCCATATTTCCTCCCGTTCGACCTATGCTCCAAAGCTGTCAAGCGAAAAGTGAAGCTTTTCGCTCCGAATGAAGCTACTTTAAGGCCGAAATTTCGGGCTTACTGGTGCATTTCTGTACGCACTGGTGCATTTTTGTCATCAGTAAACGGACACAATTTGTTGCGTTAAAGAGACATTTCCGGCATGTCAGTACAGATTGCAACAACTGAGGATGATATCTGGTGGAATCGGCTCGCTTTGTGGAACAACCTCGGCGACAATGGGGTCAACCGACAGGCGAATGCCTGCCAATTTGGGTTCACGATGAACACAGAAGCGCTTTCCATCACGGTTTACGGATTGCCCGGCACCACCGAGTACAAGGCCGCAGAACGGCTCCGCGACATCATCCGGCGCGCGGCCCTTCCGAGGGACAGCGGCACGATCTCCATCCACACCGATGTTTACTTCACAGGGCAGAAGCGGGAGCAGATCGACATTCTGCTGCATGCGCACTTTCCCTCTGAATTTACCCGCAGAATTCGACTGCCAGGTTGGTCGGAGACAGCGGAGGTTTTGTTCCTCGACATCCTTGCGGTCATCGAGGTCAAGGCGCATGGAAGGGACAAGGTCGATCTCATCGGAACGAATGCTCGTGTGCTCTACCGCGATGGCTGGAAGAGCGCCAGTGCGCAGAGCAACGCACAGATTCACAGCGTCAAGCCGTACATCGAAAAGCAACTTGGATGGACTCCTTACGTCTGCAATCTGATCTTCTTTCCGAACCTGGTGAAGGCGGAGTTTCCCTCCCAACCCCACAACTATCTGGCTTCGGACTCCACCTGTGACGACCTACTGGAAAAGCTTTGCCTTTCGAGAAAGCTGACGGCATCTCCCCGATCCGGCAGAGCGCCCTTCTATTGCGCTTCGACACAGGACATGGCGGAGATACAAAAGCGGCATCTGCAACTTCAGGATTTGCTGGGGGACCATCGGCACGCGCTGCATGTTTCGCCGCCTTCCGTAAAATACCGGACTCCCCGGCCCTTCTATCGGCGCAAATCTGTGTTCTTTCGACCGATTGGATTTCGACGCGGATCCCGCCGTGGACTTTCCAGGATTCCCGGTATCCTTGCTGGTGGGATGGTGTGCCTGATTGTGTTAGGCGTACTCCTGAACTGGTTCGTCAGTATGGCGTTCCCAACCACCCCAACATCTGCCACCTCGTATGCACAGGCGACTGTGCCGACGCTGGATACTTGTAATTTCGTTACACCGTCCTGTGTATGTATGGCGAAAACAACGTTCCACCGAGGATCTATGGTGTCGATTCGGTTTGCAGGCATGCATCGAACGCCTGCATCGGAAGTAGTTCGAGACCCGCGGGGAAAGTCCATAACTCTGGCCTTCCATGAAATGAGATCGACCTCCGCATATCTCCACGGGGCTTGTTTCGTCGCAAAATACCCCATCAGCCGTCAAGCCGCGCCTGGATTCTATGCGGTTCAGGTCACTTCACGAGACAACACCGATCGTTCTGCAAGTGCCCTTGCACGCGGCTTCGAGGTCACACGCTAGCGATGCATAACTCTCCCGGCATTCCATCTCTCTGGCGCGATGAGACTGACTGGCTAGTGCTGATCGAGTTTCTGCGTAGCGATGACGAAGAAGATCGCGCTCGCGGAGCGGAAGCCATCGGCTATATGTTTGCCTATGCGCAGATGACGGACACGCGCATGCTGGCCCTGGTCGGCGATGCCAAAGAGGACGTGTACGAGCTGCTGTTCTCCTTCAACTCCGCCGGAAACAAAGCCGAGTTTCTGCGGTTGCTCCAGTCGAACGATGCGACCGCTTGCGAAGAAGAAGAAATCCTCGTGCCGCATCCGTCCGAGATCGCAGCGGCACAGCCGATCGCGAAGGTGCTCCCGGAAGATGTCCTGCGGCAGGTGTTGGCGGTTACGGCCATGCTGTTTCACGACGATACGGAATCGCCCCAGTAGCATTCACGCGATCCTTGTTGCTCCCGGCAGGAAAATGGTTCTGCAGAGGTTTCTCTGCCGCCCTGCGAATGCAGTTGCCATCCAAGTTTCCGATCTCCTGCCCGAAATCTCTGCGCATCGCCCGGACACTGCTTCGGGTCTTTACCGCCGCCCCGTCACCCCAGCACACAAAGACCGTGTGCCGGGACCCCGACTCTGCGGACTGCGCGGGTTCTGCTTCGTCCGTTCGCCGGCGCGAACGAACGCCCTCAAGGGTTTCGGTGCCCTCTCAAAAAATCTTCTGCAACGAACACAGAAGATTTTTTGAGCCACTCCCGAAAATGCACCCGCTGGCCTTGGGAGGCGGGACCCTCGCATGGCTTCGCCCAGTGTGTTCCGGTCGACTACAGAGACACGGGACCGAAGGAGATTTTGATCATGGCAACTACAAGCGCAGTTCGCACGCAGCAGAGCAACTTCACTAACACGATCCTTCACGGCGATTGCATCGAGATCATGCAACAGATGCCGGAGGCAAGCGTCGATTTCATTCTCACCGATCCGCCGTACCTCGTAAATTTTCACGACCGGCAGGGTCGCACGCTTCCAAACGACCGAAATGCAGACTGGCTCCGGCCCGCGATGGCCGAGGCATTCCGGGTCCTCAAAGATAATCGTCTGATGCTCTGTTTTTACGGCTGGCCGCGCGCCGAGAAGTTTCTGGAAGCATGGCGCAATGCGGGTTTTCGTCCTGTCGGTCATCTGGTATTTCGCAAATCGTACACGACGAAGGCCACCGATTTCCTCAAGTATCAGCACGAGCAGGCGTATCTACTCGCGAAAGGCCGTCCGCCAATCATGGGAAGTCCTCTCCCGGATGTGCAGCGGCTGCTGTATACGGGCAATAAGCTGCACCCCACGCAGAAAGCGGTGATGTCTCTGGTGCCGGTCATCCGCGCCTACTCGCTGCCCGGCGATGTCGTGCTCGATGCATTCTGCGGAAGCGCAAGTACATGCGCCGCTGCGTTGCTGACGGGCCGCAAATATATCGGCATGGAAATGGATGATGCCTATTTTCAACAAGCCAGAGATCGGATGAACAGAATCCACAGGAGAATCGCCGCGAGGCGATTTTCTCCTTTTGGCATTCCAACCTGCGGGAGATGATGCCCGCATGCCCGCCGCGCCTCAAGACGAAAGCACCTCTGAACAGACGCCATTACGGTCTTGACCCGCGCCATGCTCGCGGATTCTCTGCTGATTATGGTTGGAATGCCCATCTCTGCGCACCCTTGCAGGCGTTTCCCTTTATGTCGAATCAGCGACACAACTGTGGCATTTTACTGATGACAAAAATGCACCACGGCCTCCAAAAGTGCAACAGCGGCCTGTGAAATCCGGGCTTACCTTCGCTTCATGACGTGCAACGGGGAGCAGCGCTCCACCGGCGACGCGCACAAGGAGCACACATGCAAAGCATCACTCTCTCAAAATGTCCACGGACCTTGCCGCTGCGTAAGCATCGACGGAAATGGTTCATGTCCTCACTTCTATTGCTGGCGGCCCTGCCTGTCTACGCGCAGCAAGCGGGCGGCGGCAGCCCGTGGGAGAACGCGGTCGGCGTTCTCGAACAGGCATTCACCGGGCCGATTGCCACGGGCTTGTCGCTGGTCGCCATTGTGATCGGCGGCCTGATGTTCGCCTACGGCGAAGGTCAATCGAAGCGCATGCTAGCCGGGATCGTCTTCGGCATCGGCATGGCGATCGGCGCGGTCAACTTCATGGCCTGGCTTTTCCCGTAGGAACCAACAACAACAGGACGGGCGGAAAGGAGGTCGGCAAATGGCGGCGGGTGATCCACGGCGGAACAAAGTGCATAAAGCGATGAATCGCCCACTGACCATTTTGGGCGCGGAGCGGAGGCTGTTCTTCGTCGCGCTGATCGCAGGCGGGGCCGTCTTCTCGCTGATGCATTCACTGCTGGGCGGAATCTTGCTGTTTGTTGTCGGAGTCGTGATCGCGCGCATTGCGACGAAGCACGATGTCGAAATCCTGCGCGTGCTGTTCAACTCCGGCAAGTTCCGCCGCCACTACGACCCGATGCAGTGGGAAGCACCGGCAACCACTGTGAGGAAACGCCATGTTCAGGATTGACACGATCACGAAGGACTGGAAGGAAGCCGGGGCATTCATGACGCAAGTGAACCTGTACGGCTTCTGGGATGAGCACTGCTTCCTGACGAAATCCGGCGACCTTGGCTGTGCCCTGAAGATCGGCGGCATCGATGCCGAGGGCCTCGACCATGCCGGGCGGGATTATGTAGTGAAACGACTGGAGGCGGCATTGCGCTCGCTCGATGAGAAGACACGGCTGTACCAAATTCTCTTCCGGCATAACCGTCCAGAGATAACTCCTACGAAATACGACAATCCACTGGTACACGCGGTAGTGAAGCAGCGTGCCGCGTTCCTTAGCGCAAAAGCAGATCGCCTGTACTCGGTAGAAATCTTCTGGGTCGTAATGGTCGATGGCAGTTATGCCAGGACTGGGCTGCTGCACGCGCTGTCGCAGTTGCCGAAATCGCCACGCTCGGCATTGGGAATATTTGGGCGGGACTTGCGCGCGCTGTTTTCGAGCAGCAAGGAGCGCACGTTGCTCTACGAGCAGATCGAACGCGACCGCATGCGGTTGCAGCAGAAAGTCCAGAGTTTGAGTGGGCAGCTCGGCGATCTCACGGAGATCGAGCTGCTAGGGGCAGAGAAAACCTTCCGGCTCGTCCGGCGTTTCGTGAATTTCTGCCCCTTCAAGATTCATCAGAGCGGGCCGCACGGGATGCGGCATCTCGATTGGCAGATGTGCGACTCGGAGCTGGAAGCCCATCGTGGCCATCTGCGCTTGGATGATTTTTACGCCCGCGTACTCACGCTGAAGGAGTTGCCCAGCGAGACGCGGCCCCTCCTGTTACTCGGTCTGCTCGCTGTCCCGGCCAACTTCCATGTGGTGACCGAATGGCATCCGATCGATAACGCGCGTTCACGGAAGGAAATCAACAAGCGCCGCCGTCATCACCACAACTCGAAGACCAGTTTTCTGTCAAACCTGCAGGACCAGAAGCAATCTGGCCCGCGCGAGGAGCTGGTCGATGATTCCAAAGAAGCGGCTGTTGCGGAGCTGGGCGAAGCACTGACCGCGCTTGGCATGGAGGGAAAGTCCTTTGGCGAATTCACACTGACGGTGGTGATTTACGACGAGGACCGCACTAAAGTCGACCACGCCATGGCCGAGTTCCAGAAACTCTTCACCCAGCACGACGGCCTGTTGTACGAAGAACGCTACAACCTGCTGAACGCCTTCTTCGCCACCGTGCCGGGGAACAAACAATTCAATCTGCGCAAGCAGTGGGCATTGAACTCCAACTATGCCGACCTGTCATTTTTGTTCAGCATCGATTCCGGCACCAAGTGGAATGCACATCTCGAACGCGAACATCTCGCCATTCTCGAAACGGCGCATGCCACCCCGTATTACTTCAACCTGCATGTGGGCGACGTAGCGCACACGCTCCTGCTCGGCGCTACCGGCTCGGGGAAATCGTTTTACTTGGCCTTCACCCTCCAGTCCGTGCAGAAGTATGACCCGCTGACCTTCATCTTCGATCTCGGCGCGAGCTATGAAACGCTGACGCGCGTCTTCGGCGGCACGTATCTGAACGTCGGCCTGAAGAACCCCGGCTTCTCGATCAACCCGTTTTCGCTTACGCCGACGCATGAAAACCTGAATTTCCTTTATCTCTTCACACGGGTCCTGATCGAAGCACAGGGCAAATATGCACTCACCCCGGAGGATGAAAAGGCGCTCTATGCCGCCGTCGAGCGCGTATACCAGTTGCCGCTCGAAATTCGCACGCTCTCGAACTTCGCCTCCATCCTTGGCCCACTGGGGGAGCGGCTGCACCGGTGGACACAAGCCGGACAGTTTGGCCATCTCTTCGACAACGTCGAGGACACACTCACCTTCTCACGTTTCCAGACCTTCAACTTCGATGGCTGGAGCGACGCCCCGGATGTGTTGGAACCGTTGCTGTTTTACGTGCTCCATCGGGCGTCCTCTGAAATTGAAAGACCGGAGAACACCGCGACCTTCAAGTGCTTTGTCATCGACGAGGCGTGGATGTTCCTGAAAAACGCCACCATACGCGAGTGGATTGTCCGTGCCGAAAAGACGTGGCGCAAAAAAAACGCCGCGATGGTTCTCGCAACGCAGTCCGTCGTGGAATTGGCCGCGTCCGAGATGCTGCACATCGTCCACGAGTCGTGTCCGACTAAAATCTTCCTCGCCAACCCAAACATGGACCGCAAGCTGTACGCCGAAGTCTTCCAGTTGAACGACACGGAACTCGAACTGCTGGAATCGCTCGTTCCCAAGCGCGACCTTTTGCTGAAGCAGCCGGGTCACACGAAGAAGCTGCGGCTCGAAGTCGATGCGTTGACGTATTGGGTCGCCACCAACAACTCCCGCGACAACCTGCGCAAGCAGGAGTATTTCGCCCGCTACGGGCCGGAGCAAGGCTTGCTGCATCTGGCCGAAGATTTTCCTCAACCCACTTCCCAGGAGAGAACCCATGAGCCGTAGATTCTGGAATTTCTATTTGATTGTCCTCAGCCTGCTCGCGCTGCTGCTCGGCACTCAATTGGGCCACGCGCAACAGACCGCACGCATTGTGCATTACCACGCCAATGACATCGTGGCCATCCGCGCCAAGATGTACTACACCACCCTGATTGCTCTACCTTCGTCTGAGAAGATTCTGGAGGTCGCCACCGGGGACAAGGACTTCTGGATTCTCGATGCGGTGCAGAATTACTGTTTCCTCCATCCTGCAAAGGAAGGCATCCACTCGAATCTGAATCTGATCACCGACAAAGGCAACGTCTACTCCTTCACGCTCGATGATGTCGAAACCGCCGATCCCGATCTGAAAGTCGTGATCGAGCCGAGTGATTTATCGACGCTGGCCAGCGTGCGTGGTCCGGAAAAGTTCGTGCCAGCATCGGAGGTGACCGCCGCGCGCATTCAGGCGCAGGCTGTGGAACTGCATGCGCAACGGGCCGTCGAAGCGTTCCGCTCCAACTATCCGGTCGCGCATCTGGTCTTCGATTACAAATACAAAAACAAACCGCCCTTCAACATCCAGGCCATCTATCACGATGACCATTTCACGTATATCAAGTCGTCGGCCCAGGAAAAGTTCGCCGTCTATGAATTAAAGGACGGCAAGCCCGATCTCGTCAGCTTTCAGTTGAAAGACAACACCTACGTGATCGCGCAGGTCGTCGACAAGGGCTATTTCCAGATCGGCAAGAAGAAGCTCGCGTTCGCGCGCAAGGGAAAGTAGGGGACGCCGATGGCAGAGGAAAAACTGACCGAGGAAGTAGAGACACAAAAGGCTCCGCCGAGCGCGCAACTCCCGAACGCGCCGTTGCGCGACCAGCGCACGCAGCCACCCGGCGTGGTGGCGAAGCAGAGCCAGAGTTACCTGATCGTCGGGTTGTCGGTGGTGATCCTGTTGGCTGTGCTGTTCTCGAAGAACCACGCCAAGCCCGCGGGGAAAACGGTGGCACCTGCGTCCACTGCTCCGACATCGGAAGCCAGCCAGCGCAATATCGAACGGTTCCAGGAAGACCTCACGGCGGAACAACGGCAGGTAGAAGCCCAGCGGCAGACGGCGCAGCAGACAGGGACCAGTACGAATCTTCCTCCGGGTGGACCAAATGGCACAGATGTAGTTACAGATGCACAAAGGCCAATCAATAGCCAGCCGTCGCGCGATCCGATTGCGGATATGGAGAAGGCGCTGGCCTTCAAATCTCGCTTCGCCTCGAACCTGGTGACACCGAATGTCACTCCGTCGCCTGGCAACATGGCACGGAGTCCGTGGGAGCAGAATCCCGGAACCAGCATCGCTGGCCCTCTTGCACCAGCATCGTTCCAGACGCAACAGATGCCGGGTAGTGTGTCGAATGCTGCTCTGAATACACAACAGAATTCAGCAAATGCCAAGCGTGCCCCAGAAGTGAATCTCAACTCGGCGCACGGCCAGCCGTATGTATTGTTTGAGGGAACGATTCTCGACACAGCACTGCTTAATCGGCTGGTCGGCGACTTCGCCGGGCCGGTCAAGGTCATGGTCACCAACCCCGTGTATAGCCAGGATCGACAGCATGTCCTGATTCCCGCTGGCACTTTTCTGCTGGGCGATGTCCAGAAAGTCTCGGGCTTCGGCCAGCGACGGCTGGCCGTCCGCTTCCATCGCATGCTGATGCCCGATGGTTACTCGGTCGATCTCGACCAGTTTCACGGTCTCGATCAGGCCGGGGCGACAGGGTTGAGCGATCAGGTGAACAATCATTATCTCCAAATCTTCGGTGCCTCGATTGCGCTCGGAATCATCTCGGGCGCTGCGGAAGCGACTACCTACGGCAGCGGATACAACATCAGCGGTCCGGCGATGTATGAGCAGGGCGTGGCCTCCAGCCTGTCGCAATCGGGCGCCAATGTTCTCGATCGTTTCATCAACATCCTGCCGACCATCACCATCCGCGAAGGCCATCGCATCAAGGTGTATCTGACGCAGGACATGCTGCTGCCAGCGTATGAAAACCACACCATGCCGGGGAATTTCTGATGCGAACCATTCTTGTCATTCTCTGCGCGTGCTGTCTTGCAACCGGCTGCGGCGACACCCCGCAACAACTGAAACCATCGCCGGGGCATTACGCACGGATCAATTCCAAACAATGCACCTCGGACTGTTGCCGGTGCAAACACCGGCCAGTCACGCATAGTGTGGGAAAAAGCAAACCGCACCCGCACTGAAGTGGATGTCAGAAAGAACGGAAGATACGGACGTTCTGAATATGCGTTGGCTGGAATGCCTGCGAATATTTCAGGCCAAAACCCAGAAAGCGATCGAGGGCAATATGCGCAATCCATATCACGGCCACTTCGCCCAGCATCACGGAATGCCACTTCCATGTGAGGAACCCAAGAACCAGCGGTCCAGCGTAACTGTGGACCGCGTTATAGAGTCCCGCAGCAGAACGCTTGTTGTTTTCGGACAGATAGCCAAGCAGCGAAAGATCGGGCGTCAGGAAAAATACCGCGAAGAGGACCCACCGCCCGTGCAGGGCGGAGTAGGCAATCAGGCTAGCAAACAATACCAGCGAGGCTTCGAGACGCAGCAATAGATCGGGACGAGTCAGCATACAACTCCAGAGTATCGAAAGGGGCAATCCAACATGAAAAAATTGTGTACAGCAATTCTTCTCGCATTCCTTGGCAGCATGCTCGTACCTCCTGCGGCGCATGCGCAGTTTGCCGTCTTCGATGCCTCTAATTTCGCCGAGGCCGTCCAGGAATTCAGCCAACTGGAGCAGATGTACACCACGGCGGTCGAGACCCGCGACCAGATCGTCTCCGCCTACAACCTCGCCTGGCAGATGTCCCAGATGCCGCCGGACATGGCTGTGCGGTATGCCTCGCAATTTTCTTCCTGGACCGACCTCGCCGCGCCGAATGCTTACGGCAACACGGCGGCATGGATCGACGCGCTGAACCTCGGCGGGCAGACGCAAGCCCTTGCCGCTTATATGAACTCTGTCCTCCAGGCACAACCCTATCCCGCGAGTGCTCTCGCCATGCAGGATGCCAACACCCAAGCTGTCATCCAGAACCAATACGCGACGTCGGAACTCGCGCAGGGGACGACGACCAGCACGCTTTCGACGCTCGGCACCATTCGCTCCAATTCTCAAGCGTTGACGCAGAAACTCGCCAACCTCGATGCCGACACTTACTCGACCGACCCCACCCAGCAGAGTGAGATGGCCGTGCTAGGAAAGATCAACACTGCCACGTTGCTCCAGATCCATTCGCAGCAGGACACCAACCAGATACTGGCCGCCTCGGTCCAGCAGCAACTCGTCGCCCAGAAGCAACAGATCGATGCCCAGAACCGGGCCATCAACGAAGCGATTTACTTCCAGCAGAACTTTCCCAACACCATGCAGCAGATTACCGGTGGGGTGAGCGATTCCTTGCACGCGATCTCACTCAGCCCGAATGGACACTGATCCAAAAGGACAGACTATGGAACCGAACCCTTTTACCTTCCTCGGACAGGCGATCAGTCAACTGCTCGCGACCAATAGTCCCGCGATCCAGACAATGGGTCTCGACATGTTTCGCGGCCTCGCCGTCATCATGATTGCCTGGTTCGGCATCCAGAATGCGCTCTCGACCGTCCAGGGGTTTTATGGCAGCTTCCATTTCGGCCAGTTCGCCAACCTGCTGCTGGTGATCTCCTTCGGTCTGGGGATGCTGACGTACTATTCTTCGCCCATTCCAGGCATGGGGTACAGCTTCAGCGAGTTGATCACCCAGGAAGCCTTGCAGTTGTCCGGGCAGATTGAAAGCAATCAGACCCAGGTCATCGCCGATGCAATCACGCATGCCGAGGAGCAACTGGGCCAGCCTCCCGGTGAGTTTGATTTCCACGAGACCCTGACGTTTCTCGTGATCGCGATCGCTCTGGCCGCGATGCAGGCCGTGGCCTTCGCCGTGATTGCCTATGGGCTGGTTGCCAGCGCCATCTGCGTTCTGATTGGGCCAATCTTCATTCCGTTCTTCATCGTGCCGAAGTTGGATTTCCTGTTCTGGGGATGGTTCAAGGCATTCCTTGGCTTCAGCTTTTATCAGGTTATCGCCAGCGCTTTCATCTTCATCTTCGCCAAGGTCCTACTGGGCTTGCTCGGCGTCATCGGGCCGATCTCGATCTCGAATGCATTCACCATTCTGCCCGCGCTGATTGTGACCTTGTTTGTCTGCATCTTCGGGTTGTTCAAAATCCCGGAACTGACTGGGGCCATCCTGAGCGGACGCACCGGAACGTGGGTCAACCCACTGGGGTAGTGAATATGACAAAAAATCAATTTCCCATCACAAACGCTGGGCAGAAGTATCTCGAACTTTACGCCGAGCCTGTCGTCACCAACACCTACCTCAAAGTAGCTCTGCTGGTTCTTTCGGTCGTCGCGCTCGCTCTGCTGGCGCTCTTCTATCGTACCGAGACTGCTGCTTTGCGGCTCAAGCCGCTCATCATCTCGGTCTCGGATACCGGGCGTGGGCAGGTGATGCAGTATGACGACTTCGCCAAAATCCCCATCGACCGCGTCAGCAAGTATTACCTCGCGCAATGGGCCGAGTTGTACTACGGGCGCAATCACGCCACCGTGCAGCGCGATTTTGCCGAGTCGTTGAGCTTCTTCTCGAACCAGCTCCAGAGCGCGACGATACAACGCTTTCAGAAAACGAAGACGCTTGAATCGTTTTTGCTCGATCCCTCGCAGTCGAACGTCGATATCGAAATCCACTCGGTGGTACTCGAAGACCTGCGCCAGCCGCCCTATCGGGCAGAGATCGAGTTCGACAAAATCTTCCGCGCCCCCGGCAATCTGGACGAACAACGCCGCGAACGCTGGACAGCGAACGTGGTTTACGGATTTCGTGACGAAGTGCCCAACCAGATGCTGCTGACCAATCCCCTCGGCCTTGTCATCACCTACTGCCGCGAAGACCAGTCATTCGGGAGATAACCATGCGTGCCTGTGAACTTGTTTTGCTATTTTCCGCTCAACACATCGACGCGCACCGAGCCATCGGGAAACACGGCCCGGATCTCCAGACTCCCGCCCATGGCCTCGACATAGCTTCGCAGCGTGCTAAGGTACATGTCGGTGCGCTTTTCGATCTTGGAGACGGCGCTCTGGTTGACGCCCAACGCCTGCGCCATGTTGGTCTGGGTCAGGCTGCGCGCGGAACGCAGTTGTTCCAGCGGCAACTCCGCAAGCAGCTTCGCGCTGCGAGCCTTGATCTCGGCCCGGTCTCTGACGCTCATCTTCTTGGTCAGTTCACTGAATTTACGCGCCATGATTCTTCTCTCCTGTTATGTAGCTTGGCCGCTCTCTTTGAGGTACACCGGAAACAGCTTTTCCGCCTTCGGAACGTGCGTGTCGTACCAGCGGTCATTGCCCGTTTTGTTTCCACCCAGCAGCAGGACCGCGTTGCGCCTAGGGTCGAAGGCATAGAGCACCCTGTACGGCTTGCCAGCGTGTTGCACGCGAAGCTCGCGCAACTTCGTGGAACTCGTGATGCTGGAGCTGTAGGGAAACGGAAGCGCTGTCCCTCTCTCTTCAAGCAGGGCAACCACGACCGCCACACTCTTCTGTTCCTCGACGGCAAGCGTGTCCCACCAGCGTTCAAACTCCGCTGTCACCAGCACCTCGGTCGCCATGACCCAAGTATTCCATATCGAGACTATTCCGTCAAAGGACTAATGAGGATTGCACGGTCAGAAAGGCATGGCCTATACGCATGAAATATCTCTCCGTGTGTTCGGGCATCGAAGCTGTAACGGTGGCATGGCAGCCGCTCGGCTGGACACCCGTCGCATTCGCCGAGATCGATCCGTTTTGTTGCTGGCTGCTGCGCTCGCGCTATCGCGCATCGCGTCCGCTGCATATGCCCAGCCCACATGATGCCGATACGCGCATGGAAGCGAAGCGCCGGGCTGCCGCCATTCGCAATGTGATTGCGCTGCCAATCAACAGCGCGGTTGTGAACTTCGGTGACTTCACCCGGATAGGAGCGGACGATGTTGGAGCAATCGACCTTCTGGCCGGAGGAACACCTTGCCAGTCTTTCTCCATCGCCGGAAAGCGAGCGGGACTGGATGACGCGCGTGGCAACCTCACCATCGAGTTTGCTCGACTTGCTGGCCGACTCCGCCCCTTATGTTTGAATGCTAAGTCGAGGAGGAGCGCGAGGTGTTACAAAAAGCTGAACTCAGCTATCAGGCTGATTCAGAGAACAACCCCGGAGGCTCCTCAGAGACGATATGTACTTCATTGGACTGGATATTCACAAGAAGACGATCAGCTACTGTGTGAAGGATGTGGCTGGTCATGTGCATCAGGAAGGCAAGTTCGGCTCAACCCGTCGCGAGCTGGACATCTGGCTTCGAACCGTTCCCCAGCCACGGACCATCGCCATGGAAGCGACGATGTTTACCGGATGGATTTACGACCATCTGCTTCCGCATGCCGAAAAGGTGAAGGTTGCCAACCCACTGATGCTGCGAGCTATCGCTGCTTCCAAGAAGAAGAACGATCAGATCGATGCCAGCAAGATTGCAGACTGCCTGCGCTGCGATTTCCTGCCAGAGTGTCACATGGTCTCCAGAGAGATCCGAGACCGGCGCCGGACTTTACGGTATCGGAACCTGCTTATCAGGCAGCTGATCCAGATGAAGAACCGGGTATCCGGCCTGCTGATGGAGAGTGGGATCAGCTACGACAAGTACCGCTTGCACAACGTGGGCTACTTTGCCGATCTTATGGCCTCGAACGACGAGATCAGCGAGAGCATACGGCCACTGCTGAAGCTCTGCCGCGAACACATTCTGCGGACGCAACGGCTGGACTATGCCCTGATCACTTCTCTGGAACGAGATCCGCTGATATCGGAACGGCTGAAGCGACTGAAGACGATTCCAGGGATAGGGCCGATCACTGCCCTCACGTGGATCTTGGAGATCGGAGATTACTCGCGCTTTCACACGATCAAGGAGGCTATCAGCTACTGCGGACTGTGCAGTGCCGAAAAGAGTTCAGGCGACAAGACGATGCGGACTCCGATTTCCAAACAGAGGAACAAACATCTGCAGCGAGTGCTGGTAGAAGCAGCCAAGCTGGCGCCCAGGTCCTCGCAGGAAATGGCTTTACTCCGCGACAGGGAGATGCAGCGTGGCCATGCGAATCGTGCAACGCTGGCAATAGCCAGGAAGCTGGTGACTTACATGCTTGCAGTCGAGCGAAGGCAACGGGATTTCGTGCTTGCCGGAGAGTTCAAGCCGACTGCGGCAGCATAAAAACTTTCCTGATAAAGGAAAAACATCAGGATCAATCGATGCGCAGGCTGCCAGGTCCTGCGATGACCAACCGGGGCGACGAAGGGAACTTCCGAGGCTCCATTCCTTATGTTTCGGGACTGGCAGCGAACACAAACTCAATCTTCTGCGATGGCTCTACGGGGCCTGAGGCAGCAAATGGATGGATGGTTCTGCACCAAGCAGGAACCACAGGCCGAGAGGCACACAAGCGCAATCGACTGTATTCATCAACGAACTGCGCGCTCTCGGGAGCGCGCCCAGAAATCTCACGCTTTTCTCTTGACTTTGACTTACATGGATGGATGGCTGGTGTGGGAGAACGTCCCCGGCGTCCTGTCGATCGACGACGGACGGACGTTTGGAACCTTTCTCGGCATGCTGGTCGAACTCGGGTATGGCCTCGCATGGCGAATCCTGGATGCTCAATTTTTCGGAGTACCCCAGCGACGGCGCCGCGTCTTCGTTGTCGGACATCTTGGAGACTGGCGAGCTGCCGCAGCGGTATTGGTTGAGCGGTCGTGCCTGTCAGGGCATCCTCCGCCGCGCCGAGAAACGCGGCAAGGAACTGCCGTGGGCGTTGCAATCGGCCCTGCAGTCGGTCGCTTCACAGAAACCGCACCCACCATCGACGCCGGATGCAAAGACGGTTTCATCCGCAATCAGTTAGGCGTCGGCATTCTTTCGTCGACAGACGAAATATCCTATTGCCTGAACGCCGGTGGAATGGGAAGACAGGATTTCGAGACGGAAACTCTGATCGCGCATTCTCTCTCCGCCGATGGATTCGACGCCAGCGAGGATGGCACCGGGCGAGGCAGCCCTCTCATTCCGATTGCCATCTGCACCGCACACACGCAATCGAACGGGCATGGATTCTCTGACAACATCGCGCACACGTTGGAACAGACCAACAGCCAGGCCGTGGCCTTCAATCTGCGCGGGCGCGAGGGCGGAGCGATACCGGAACCGTCGCCAATGGCCAGCATTCGCGCCACCCCCGGTGGCAGCAGCAACAGTTATGTCGCATTCTCCGCGAAGGACTACGGAGCCGATGTCGGCAATGTCGCTCCAACCCTGCGCGGCATGGGGCATGACGCGAGTCATGCAAACGGCGATGGACAAATAGCCGTTGCCGCTTCGGTGACTGCTTCCTACGGCAAACAGGTCGATAGCTCCGACACCAGCAACCGGCCGCCGAATCTTTTGCACTCCAAGATGGCCGTGCGACGTTTGACTCCGCGCGAGTGCGAACGCCTGCAGGGATTCCCCGACGACCACACGCTGGTCGAGTACCGCGGCAAACTGGCGTCCGATGGTCCTCGCTACCGGGCGCTCGGTAATTCGATGGCGGTGCCGGTCATGCGCTGGATCGGAGAACGCATCGCGGCGGTCCACGAAATTGTGCTGCATCGGAACCAGGCACCGCCATGCCAGCGGTAACGAGCAGGATCGACGGTACTCCCACGCGGCGCATTGCGGAGTTGCTTGCCATGCCGACAACGGATGGGAGCTGCTGTGTACCTTCACCTCAGTCGCCCATATCTGACCCTGTTGCTGGGCGATCTGCGGAAGGAATGCGGTTCTGTGTGCGTGCATTGCACGCGCTGGTTGGTTGTAGCTCTGGATTGCGGCGATCCAGAGAATTTGATCGTTGGCGGTTGCCGGAAATGCGTCCTGAGCAGCCGCCCCGTTGGCGGAGATTTCGATGCGAGCGCCATTCCTCCAGTTTTTCCCTGCTCTCCCTCGGTCACTCGCTCGGTGCTTTTCCCGCGCCCGGCGGCTCGGCGCGTCTCTGCTTCACAGACTGCGGCGCATTGTTCTTCAAAAGCGGAAAGCTTGTTGCGCCGCAGTCGGTGCCCTACGGGTTTCGGTTTCCAGAAAATCTTTTGTGCAAAGATCGCAAAAAACATTTTCCAGACCCTCCGAAAAAGACGCCGCTTGGCACTTGGGAGCGGGGCACCTCCCGTCGCTTCGCGCAAGAGTGTCCCGAGTGAAATCCGGGCAAAAACCAACATGGAGGAAATTATCATGGCACTCTACGAAAACACCGTCCGCTTGAAGGGCTTCGTCGGCAAAGACGCACAGTCCCAGGCCACCACCAACGGCAAGTCCGTCATCGTTCTCTCGCTCGCCACCAAGTCCAGCTACAAGGACAAGAAGACCGGCGCGTGGGTCGCACGCACAGAATGGCACCGCATCGTCTGTTTCGCCAAGCCCGCCGAGTACGCCAAGGGCCTCAAGAAAGGCGACTATATCGAGGTCGAAGGCGAGCTACGCAGTTCCGAGTTCGATGCGGAAGTCGGCAACGGCAAGCAGAAATCCACCATCAAGCGCCGCACCTGGGAAGTCCGGGCCAGCCTCGTCAAGAAGCTGGCGCGGCCCCAGCATTCCGATGCGGATTCCGAATCCATCTCCGAGGAGGACGCCGCGTAAGCGGCGTTCCTTCTCCGGAAGGAGTCGCAATCATGAATATCTTCAAAAATACCGTCACCCTGCGCGGCTTCCTTGGCAAGGATGCCGAAGTCCCCACCTCGGAGGGAATCACCGAGGATGCTTATGCCGTTCTCACGTTGTGCGTCGAGTCGGGGGCGTGGTGGAGGCCGGCCAATGAGTGGATCTCTCGCACCGCATGGTATCGGATCATCTGCCCTGGGCCGTTCTTTTGCGGCTTCACGCGTGGCATGAAGCAGGGAGATTACATCGAGATCGATGGGCATCTCGCGATTCACCATTATGGGTCGCTAAACTTCACCGCGCCTGTCTACGAAGTCCATGCCACGCGCATCCAGAGGTTAGAAATCCCTCTGGTTGGCGTGATTGAGAAGTATGACGGGTAGGACCGTCATTCTTTAGCGGAGAGGCGGACGCCTCTCCGCATTTCTTGTACGCCGTGCATGATTGACAGCTTGGGGGTGTAAGTCCTCTTCACATCCTGATGGGGAGAAGTGATAGCGAAGCGCAAGGGTGTCGCCGCGAGGCGGGGTCTGAAGGAAGCGTGGAGCAAAGACGCGAGCCGATGGACAAGAACCGAATATGAGGCCTACGGCACCGGACGAGCGGGCAAGTGATCGCGAAGTCCACAACCATCAAGGGTGCTGGTGGTAAATTCGGCGGTTGCGCGTTGAAGGCGGTCAGTCTTATCGCGGGAGATCTGTTGCACGTCCCGGAATCGGGACTGAGGGTGAAGCAATTCACACTGACCGTGCAGCAGAAGTCAGCAGAGGGCATAGTAGTTCCGCAAGGGACGAAGGCCTGAACGATGAGAAGGAGTAGTAGAAAAGCGCGTCTCATGCGTGGCCATGCGCCAGCCAATCAGCCTTCGGGCTGAGCTTGAGCGAGTTGGGAGCGGGTGAAGCCTGCAATGGAACTCGACGAGCGGCGAAACCACCATCGGCGGGGCGTTCTTTGAACCTCCGGCCTCTGTGCGGTTCGGCAGGGGATCAACTCATCGAACCGCCGGATGCGGACCCGCTTGTCCGGTGGTGTGGGAGGGGAGGAGAGGCGACTCTCCCCCCTATCCCGATGCTGGAATGTGCCGCGTAATGAACGCGGCAGAAAGGGAAAAGCATGATTGCCAATGCTGTCTTCGTCGCCACACTGATCTTTCTTGCGCTCGGCTTCGGCCTGATGAGCCAGATGCACTTCCTCGTGCCCTGGCGCAGCCTGATCGTGCATGCGTACTTGCAACCGATCACCACATACTGCGCGCTGCTGTTCGCCAACATTCTTGGCCTCACCATCTGGATCGAACGCAAGTTTTTCCTCCGCGATACAGGCCGCAAACTGAAACATCTCGACCAGGAAATCCATACCGGTCAGAGCGAGTTGTCGGAGGAAATCCTCCACCGCTTTGGCGAGAAAGAAGAGGAATAAGACCATGCTCGACCATGACAGCCCGTATGACGATCGCAGTCCGGACTTGATCGCCCGTATCCGCAAGATGCGCGAAGCGGCCGAGCGCAGGATGAATGCGTTCGGCAAGATTGCGGATTACGACGTCCGCAGAGTGGTGTGCCACAGATCGCCGGCATCCCAGCAGTCGGCAGAAGCTGCTGCCACACGGCAGCAATCTGCCAAAGAAGAAAAGCTGGCTACTTCCAAAAAACAAAAGACCCCGCAGGCGGTACTGGAATTTCCATTGCCGCCCGTTTCCTCCGATGAACCGGAGGGTGCATGAGGCTTGACTTCTCCTTGCCGGACTTGCCTCGCGACCGGAACGTTGCTCCCAACGGGGATGCGCATTCCGAGGGCAGGAAAGTCTTCCCATTGCCTCCGCCCAACCCGGTTCTCGAACGTCAGCAGGCGTTGCGTGAACGGGCAGCAGACCATCGTCTGCACCATTCTCCCGCGCACGCAGAACGCGCTGGGCGGTCGCAGAAAATCCCGAAAGGGCGCCGCCGTTCCATCGAGCCTGCCGAGCGTGCAGTTGCCGCCGACTCGCGCCGGATGCAGCGGGACAGAATTCCGCCTCAAACCATCGGCGTGCAACTCCGCCCGGAGGAAAAGCAATTGCTTCTGGAAGTAGGACGTTTCCGTGTCGTCCGTGTCGAAGACCTGAATCGGACCATCTACGGCGGCAAGTCGCGCTTGCTCGAAAACGATCTCAACTATCTGCGGGGGAAAGGACTGGTCCAGACCCGGCACATCAATCTGCGCCGCGATCAAAAGCGCCGGACCATTGAACGCGTGGAGGTCGTAACACTCACCAGGCCGGGTCGCGATCTGCTCATCCGGCAGGGGGAACTGCACGCCGATCAGAAAGTGTATGCGGAGTTGGTCAAGCCACGCGAAGTTGAGCATGACTCGCAGATTTACCGCGCCTACCTCAAAGAAGCAGAACGCATCGAGCAAAACGGTGGCAGCAATCTCCGCGTGCAACTCGACTTCGAGTTGAAATCGCAAGTACAGAAGGCCATCTACGCCGCGCGGAAAGCCGAGCAGGGACGCGATCTCTCGGAGATCAAACAGCAGGTTGCCCAACAGTTTGAGCTTCCTTTGGTAAACGACACCATTCAGATTCCCGATGCACGCATTGAGTATGACCTCGACCGTAAGGTCGATCAAGACACAGACCAGGGGTCGCGTAGCGGCCATGAAGACATTGAAGTTCTCACTGCCGCTTACCATCCCGGCCATCTGCGCAGCAAGGCGCAGGCCGGGTTCCGCAACTACGCTTCGGCCTCCGACCGCGCGTCCCTCAGCGCCAAGATCGAAGACGATCACTCTCTCATGTGCGACATCCTGGAGTTGTGACGATGGACTACGATCCAATCTCGATCCTTGAGAATGTCGGCTATACCGAGCGCGAGGCTGCGTTCCTCTATCTGGTCGCCCGGCATTCCGGGTACTTTCTCCGCCGGCAGTATTGCCGCTTCATCGAGCGGGAGCGCGGCGGACTGGCCACGGAATTCCTCCGAAAAGCGGAATGCGCCGGGCATATCCAGGCCATTGAG
>DAHUZH010000020.1:0-5124 GCA_027306695.1 Acidobacteriaceae bacterium | reverse complement strand
ATCGAGCGGGAGCGCGGCGGACTGGCCACGGAATTCCTCCGAAAAGCGGAATGCGCCGGGCATATCCAGGCCATTGAATGCGGTCAGGCACGCAGGATTTATCACCTGACCTCCCGGCCTGTATATGAAGTTCTGGGAACCGACGACTCGCAGTTACGTCGACTCAAAGGCGATGCACAAATTGAGTCGCGCCTGATGGTGCTCGACTTTGTCCTCGACCACCGGCAGGAAAATCTTCTCGATGCCGAAGAAACAAAGTGCGCGTTCTTCACGGAAACGTTGCAGATCGAAGTTGCCAGGTTGCCGCAGTCTCATTCTGGCAACGGACAGTTCTTTCCCGATGGCTTTCCGATTCTGATCGCGCAGGAACAATCGTCGGCCCCGTATCCGCAGTTCACCTTCTTCGATGAGGGTGAGCTGACCACGAAAAGTTTCGAGCGCTATCTCCGCCAGTACGCTCCACTGTTTCTGACACTGGAACGGTTCGAGCTTCTGTTCCTCGCAACTTCAGAGCGCAACTTCCAACGCGCCAAGCGAATCTTTGCCAAGAAGTTTCCCCAGAGAATGGTGTTGGGTGTGAGTGATCAGACACCGCTCGGGGTCGATCACTTCTTGGAATTCCTGTGCGCCCGTGAACGGCACGAGACAAAAAACACTCCTTGTTCTGCGCGGGATCTCGAAGTGTTACACGAGGGCGAACGCATTTACGGCTCACTCGAACATCAGGCTTTGTACGCCGCATGGAGGATGCGTAGTACGAATGAAGAGCGCATCCGGCGCAGGTTCCAGCAGCAGGGGCCGGAGGCAAAATTCAGAACCGCGATCCTTCCATATCGCTATCCGCTTTCCACCATGAAGCGCCAGCGAGTAGCGGACGGGGCAACAGGGGCGAGCGACGGGGCGGCATAGCGGGCGGGTTTCGAGGAGGCAAGTCATGCCAATAGAACGAAATACAGGAAACGAGCATGGAAGAAAAATACGGGTGAAGGGCGGGAGCGACGCATGATAAAAGGACGCCCTCGGCAGCAGGCTGCGGCGTCATCCGCGTCGCTCCCGCCCCCGAAAGTAGTGCTGGTGCGATCAGCAGTGGATATGCGCTAGCACGCGTACCCTCCGCTGCGGTGGCCGTCAAGGATCTTCGACCGCTGCGCGGCGCGCACAGTACGCGCGTCCTTGACCGCCATCCTCGCTGCGGGTGTTGGTCGATTATGAGAAGCATATCTGCTTCTCTGTTCTCGGACGAGAACCGGAGAGCAAACAAGGAGCGTTCAGATGGATAACATCAGATACATCGGACTTGATCTTCACCGGGACACGGTCTCGGCCGCCGTGCTGGACAGCGACGGCACGGTGATGATGCAGTCGGTTCTCGCCACACGCGCAGGTGCGATCATCGATTTTCTCAACGGGATCAGAGGCACACTGCACGTCACCTTCGAGGAGTGCAATCACTCGTCCTGGCTCTATGACCTGCTGGCCCGAAGAGTGGCCGAAGTGGTGGTCTGCGATCCGCGCAGGAACAAACTGCTGAAGTCCGGCAACAAGAGTGACCGGATCGATGCACGCAAGCTGGCGGAGCTGCTGCGCCTTCGCTCCTTGTCTCCGGTGTATCACGGAGAGACTAGTGCGCTTGAGGTTCAGCATAGGGTGAGATGCTCGCCGAATGCCGCAAGCATCCTGCCACGAAATGGCTGCAGTCAATTCCGTATCTGGGTAAGGTACGCAGTGCGGTCCTGATCGGGCGGGTGCAGACGCCACACCGCTTCCGGACCAAGCGTCAGTTCTGGGCTTACTGCGGGTTCGCACTGGAGACACGCAGCAGCGCCGAATATACCGTCGTGAACGGACAGATCCAGCGCAAGCTCAAACCGCTGCCTATCCGCGGCCTGAACTGGAACCACAACCATGACCTGAAAGGGTTGTTCAAGAGCACCGCCACCATGGCCGCCGCACGCAAGGGAGTGTTTCAAGAGTTTTACCTTGGCCTGCTGGCCAAGGGGATGCGACCGGAGATGGCGCGGTTGACTCTGGCCCGCAAGATCTCCGCCATCACACTCAAGATCTGGAAGGAAGGAGGAACGTTCAACGCCAAATATTTAAACCTGCAAGCAGCTTGAGCACCTGCCATCGGATCGCAAGCATCATGCTGTGCCGTCCCTCGGTCATAGAGTGCTCGGGTTCGAGGGTGAGTATCTAAGCGCTGGGATAGGCTTCAAGTCTCACGAGCGACCGTATGCCCCCTCGGACAACCCAATCAAGTAATAGGCCTCGAGTCTCAGATAGAACCATGGTTGGCCCATAGCTGCCCCACTGCTTACAGGCACTTGGATATCGGCGGGAGCGATCAGCAACGATGAAGGCAAACATCCGACGGAGACACTGTGCTCGCGTACAGCATCGGCTCTACCGGCAGAGGGCTGGATGTCAGAAAAATGCATCCGCTCATGCGAAGGGGAAGTGTTTTTTCTTGACATCCCCTTTTATAGAACGCCACCCTGACGGGTTGCCGCGTCGGTTTACACCGCGCTCGTCGCTCCCGCCCTTGGCCCTGAGTAGGACATAAGTCAGTACCGGTCATGGATCGGAGTTGGTACGCAATCTGGCCGCAACTGCGGCCCAGGAGGAAATCGAAATGAGCAAGCTGAAGATCGAACATGGGGCCAGCAAAACCCGCTGGGTACTGCTGAAAACCACCATCGAAGAAGAACTCTCGGCGGACATCGATCGATTGTGTCGATGGTCGGAGAACGATCGCAAGTACGTCGTCAATGAACTGCTGCGCTTCGCCATCGCGCAGGCGGAGGAGTTCCAGAAGTACAAAGTCGGCCTGCCTGCAACTACCGAACACGGCATTCGCGATCCTGCCACTGTACCGCCTGCGACCAAACTTGTTTCCACGCCCGCCACGCGAGTGTCCAGAGAGGAACCCTCCCATGCGTCGTGACAGTGTCATTCGCAATCTTTGGCATCCTCTGATGGATCATCGGGTCATGCTCGCTCTGGCTCTGAGCGTGGCCTGTGGGATTGTCTTGCAATCGCTCTATCCAGTCAACGCCGCCGATCCGATGCTGCGCCTCATCGCGCTGGAGCGGCCCGCGATCTTCGATGGCCTGGTCTGGAGTTACAACCTATTTCTGTACAGCACGCCGTTTCTCGGCATCTCCATCCTGTTCTCGCTGGTCTACGTTCACTTATATAAAGGCCAGATCGAACGCGCTGCCGGAGCGTTGCCGCCATGTCCCGATCCACGGACTCGTGCTGACTTGACTCTGGTCGTGGGAGAGGTCCATCGCCAGCTTGTGCCGCAGCCCAGCCCGAATCCGCATTGGCTCATCATCCCGGAGCGTGGCCTCTATACCGGCATTGCAGTCTTCGGTTCCATCGGTTCCGGCAAGACGCTGGGGCTGGTGCTGCCTGCAATGCGCCAGTTGTTTGCGTATAAAGCAAACGATCCGGCAGAGAAACTTTCTGGCATCGTTCTGGAAGTGAAAGGCGATCTCTGTCGTCAACTGCAAACGATCCTGAAAAGCTGCGGACGGGTACAGGATTATGTCGAAGTCTCGCTCGACGGCAATGTCCGTTATAACCCGCTGAACAATTCACTCGACCCCTATGCGCAAGCATTCAACATCGCGTCGATCATCACCGCGATCTGGGGCAAGGGCAAAGAACCCTTTTGGCAGCAGTCCTACACCGACCTTGTCCGGTATGTCATTCTGCTGCATCGCATCCGCGACGGATACGTCACGTTGATCGATATCTTTCGCACCGTGATCAGCGCCGGACAATTGGAGGAACTGCTGATTGAGGTCGGCTCGCGCTTCAGCCCGACCCAGTACATTGCCATTGGCAACGCCCTATATAAGGAGTACGAGCCATTTCTGTCCGCGTTTGGGTTTGAAACACATCAGGAGTTGGGCCAATATCTCGTCGCCTGGACTCGCGATCTCGAACAGGTGCTCGCCACTGGCATCGACGGCGAGTTCTTCATTTACACCCGGCATCATGCGGAGTCGGGACGCCGTGACCGTTTCGCCAGTGTCGAATATTGGTACTGGGAGCATTGGAAGTTCTTCCGCTCCGAAGTGAAAACCTCGATCATTCAAGGCATCGCAGTGTTTCTCTCGTTATTTGAAACCGATCCTCAAGTCCGCCGCGTCTTCTGCCCACCGAAAGAACTGTATCAGGGAAAGAAGTCCACGGCTGATCCCCAGGGCATCGTCCTTGCTCCCTTTGAGGAATTGATTGAGACCGGCAAAGTTGTGGGTCTGAACTTTCCTGTGGCCCTCAACCCGGCACTGGCCAAGACTATTGGCACCATGATGAAGGTGGACTATCAACGCGCCGTGCAACTGCGTATCCCGAAGATGGACGCCGAGCCGGACAAACACTTTCGTCCGACCGTCTTTATCTGCGATGAGTACCAGAACTTTGCCACGGTCGGCGGCGACAATCCCACTGGCGATGAACGCTTTCTTTCGATCTCGCGTCAGCCGAAGTGCATTCCCATTGTGGCCACGCAAAGTCTCTCGTCCTTGAAGGAAGCACTGCCCAATGAAGGCGTGAAGACCCTGCTGCAGGCATTCCGCACAAAAGTCTTTCTCACCACTTCCGACCCGGAGACGGCCCGCTATGCGTCGGAGTTGTGCGGCAAGGCGGACAAAACCCGCATCAGCTATACGGTCTCGGAATCCAGCTCCAATGCCAATGTCGGCTGGCTCAGTGGCCGGACTTCGTCGAATAAAGGATCGGTCTCTGCCTCGAAGCAGTACCAGAAACAGAAGGAGCCACTGTTCGACGAGCGTGTCTTCTTTGAGCTGAAGAATGCGCAATCTATCATCGCCGCCTATGACGGCATCAGCCCACTGCCTGCCACGTATTGCTATCTGAAGCCAGACTTCCTGCCCGTCTGGATGACATGGTTCGAGCAGGAAAAGATCGGCTTCGATCCTCGGAGGGTACAATCTTGAGCTATGAAATCATCCTGCCATTTCTGAAACCCATCCAGCACCTGCTTGAGGCCGAAACTGTCTCGGAGATCATGGTCAATCCCGACTCGTCGGTTTGGATTGAGGAGGCTGGCGCGATCCAGCTTCTGTCGGGGGTACGCTTCGCGGATGGGGC
>DAHUZH010000209.1 GCA_027306695.1 Acidobacteriaceae bacterium | reverse complement strand
CTATTTCGCATGTTAAATTAAAATTTATCTTTACTTCAAATCTAATTATATGGATTACATCTGGTTTCTGGAGGTAAGGCAATTCTGCATGCTCATTCTGAAATTTCCATGGCACGAATCATCACTTGGATCTTTTCAGAATCTCCGAGCGTAAGACCCATCTGGAAGCATTCATTGCGCAAGTCGAAGCAGCGATTTCTATTCAACAACATGTTATCTATTCCAACCGGGAGAACCCCCGGCTCAGCCGGGGGTTAATTACTCTTTGAAAATATATATTCTGTTACACTGTGAAATATTTGACCCGACTTAAGCTCCGTCGTTGGAAATCCAGAATGGTTAGGAGAATCCGGGAAATGCTGCGTTTCGAGACACAGCCCGGAATGCTTACCATAAACATGCCCCTGCTTACCCAGGGACGTACCATCAAGGAAATTTCCAGAATAAAACTGCACTCCTGGCTGCGTAGTTCTGACAACTAAAACCCGTCCGCTTTTCGGCTCAGATATGCATGCGGCTTCGTGCAGTCCATCCTTATCGTTGCTTTCAGGTAGAACGAAGTTTTCGTCGTAGCCTTTTGCCATATGGAGTTGTTCATTATCTTCGCTAATGTGATCGCCAATAGCTGTTGACTTAAGAAAGTTGAATGGCGTGCCGATGACAGATGCCAACTGTCCGGTAGGGATAAGGTGTGCATTGATTGGCGTGTAGTATTCGGCAGGCATCCTTAGAAAGTGCTCAAGGACAGTCCCGTGCCCTTCACCTGCTAAGTTGAAATAGGTGTGGTTGGTAAGATTCAATACTGTATCTTCATCGGTTGAAGCAAAGTATTCAATTCGCAGCGTGCTTTGATTTAACGTGTACCGTACTCTGGTGGTGAGTGTTCCAGGATATCCCTGATCGCCATTTTCACTAACGAGTTTTAATTCAACTCCATGTTCAATTGCATGGGCCGCCCATACTCGCTTATCGAAGCCTTGTGTGCCTCCATGCAGCGAGTTACTGTCATCATTCCTAGGAAGAAGATATCTTTTTCCGTTAAGCGCAAATGCTCCGTTGGCGATACGATTGGCATAGCGCCCTACAACGGCTCCGAAATACGTTTTGGAATCCGTCGTATAAGGAGTCAACGAATCATAGCCAAGCACAACATCTGCTATGTTGCCGCTACGATCAGGGACATCCAGCGAGACGAGACGTGCGCCATAGTTCATAATTCGCGCCTTCATGTCACCTTGTTGCAGCGTAAAAATATAGATTTCCGTTCCGTCAAACATTCTTCCGAAGACGGATTTTTTTTCTTCTCCTGGCATGTATAACTCCAATGAATTTATTCTCTCAGATTAAGCTTATGAAGCCATCCATCTAGAAGCGGGCGCGATCCAATCTTCCATCTGGTTCCGGCGGATGAAACGCGCTACTCTTAAGGCCATGCTACGACTTCGCACCTTCATTGCCGCGTCCATTCTCGCGTTCTCCTGCTGTCTGTCACTCGCCGCTCAGACGACCATTGCCGAAAAAACCGCCGGCATGAAGCGATTGGACGGCTTTCTGCCTCTGGTGTGGGACGCGAAATCGGGCAAGATATATCTTGAAATCGGCAGCTTCGGCAAGGACTTTCTCTATCTCGACTCGCTGCCCTATGGCGTCGGCTCGAACGACCTTGGCCTGGACCGTGGCCAACTGGGCCGCAGTCATGTGGTGCGCTTCTATCGCAGCGGGCCGCACGTCTTGATGATGGAACGCAATCTTCGCTATCGCTCCAGCTCGACCCAGCCCGAAGAGCGGCTCGATGTCGAGCAGTCCTTTGCGCAGTCGGTGCTATGGGGCTTTAAGGTGGAAGCGGAAGACAACGGCAAAGCCCTGGTCGATGCGACCGATTTCTTTCTGCACGACGCCCACGGAGTGGGCGAGCGCCTGCAGCAGGCCCATCAGGGCGCTTACAAGCTCGATATGACGCGCTCCACCATTGCGATGGAGGAGACGAAGAACTTCCCGGAAAACACTGAGGTCGGCTCGATCCTGACGTTCACCACAGACGGGCCGTCGCGCGGGAGCTTGATCGCTTCCGTTACCCCCGATGCCCATGCTGTGACCGTGCATGAGCATTATTCACTGATCCAGCTTCCCGACGATGGCTATCAGCCGCGCGCCTTCGATCCGCGCTCGGGCTACTTCGATGTACACTATCGCGATTACTCCGCGCCGCTTGGCCAGCCGATGGAGGTGAACCTGATCGCGCGCCATCGGCTCGTCAAAAAAGACCCCAATGCGGCGATGAGCGAGCCCGTCAAGCCGATCGTCTACTACGTCGATCGCGGCGCTCCGGAGCCGATCCGAAGCGCGCTGGTGGAGGGCGCAAGCTGGTGGAACCAGGCGTTCGAGGCCGCGGGCTTTAAGAATGCCTTTCGCGTGGAGGTGATGCCCGTCGGCGCCGACCCCATGGATGTCCGCTACAACGTCATCCAGTGGGTCCATCGGTCGACGCGCGGCTGGTCGTATGGCGCCAGCGTGACCGATCCGAGAACGGGCGAGATCATCAAAGGTCGGGTGACGCTTGGCTCTTTGAGGGTGCGGCAGGATTACCTGATCGCCGAGGCCTTGCTCGCGCCGTATGAAAAAGGCAAGCCCGTTTCGCCGGAGATGAAGGAGACGGTGCTGGCGCGCATTCGCCAGCTTGCTGCGCATGAGACCGGCCACACACTCGGCCTCGCCCACAACTTCGCGGCCAGTTCGATTGCACCGGGCACCTCGGTGATGGACTATCCGCAGCCCTGGATCACGCTCGACGCGAAGGGCCGCCCCGATCTGTCCCACGCCTACACCACGGGCATCGGAACATGGGACAAGGTGGCCATCGCGTACGGTTATTCGCAGTTCCCCGCCGGGACAAACGAGCACAAGGCGCTCAACGCAATTCTGACGAAAGCGACGGCGAGCGGCCTCTATTTCATTACCGACGAGGACTCACGACCGCTGGGCAGCGCGCACCCGCACTCGCACCTTTGGGACAACGGCAGCGACCCCGCCGTCGAACTCGACCGCCTGCTGACTGTGCGGGCGGCGGCGCTCCAGCGCTTCGGTGAGAATGCGATCCAGCCCGGCCAGCCCTTTGCCCAGTTGGAGGACACGCTGGTCCCGCTCTATCTGCTGCACCGTTACCAGACGGAGGCGGCAGCGAAGGAGATCGGCGGCCTCGATTATCGCTATGCCGCGCGCGGAGACGGGCAGATGATTTTGAAACCGGTCTCGGCCGTGGACCAGCAGCATGCGCTTGCGGCGGTGCTCAAGACGCTCAGTCCGCAGGTGCTGACGCTGCCAGCATCGCTGCTTCAAATCCTGCCGCCTCGGCCGCCCGGCTACCCGCGCACGGAGGAGTCGTTTCCAGGGCGCACCGGGCTGACGTTCGATCCACAGGGGGCTGTGGAGTCGGCGGCGAACCTGACCAACGACTTGATTTTCAACCCCGACCGCGCCGCTCGCCTGGTGGAAGACAAGCAGCAGGAAGAATCGCTGCCGGGACTCGGCGATGTGATTGGCGCTACATTGAAAGCCACCTGGTACTCGCCACGGCTGACGGGCCTCGAAGGCGAAACGCAGCTTACGGTCGAGGACTCGGTCCTGCGGCATCTGCTTGCGCTCGCTGCCGCGCCGGTGGCTTCGCCAGAGGCAAAAGCGGTGGCGCTCCAACAGGCGAACCAGCTTGCGGTCTGGCTCAAGCGCCAGGCTGTTTCCAGCGCGACCCCGCTGCTGCAAGCGCACTGGAGCGCGGCGCTGTCCCAGATCGAGGAATTTCGCGAACATCCGGCGAAGTTCGCCTTGCCGCGCGAACTGGAAGCGCCTCCTGGCCAACCCATAGGAGAAGACCAGGAGAATTAGGGCGTGTCATCAAATCAGCCAAATAGCGGCAGCAGCCAGGTGGACAGCGGCGAGGAAGTTGCGTGCGGTTTTGTCGTA
>DAHUZH010000208.1 GCA_027306695.1 Acidobacteriaceae bacterium | reverse complement strand
AACCAGATCCAGGCCAGCGACAGCCTGGTATTGAGCAAGAACTTCGTCGATAACATTCGCTTTCAATACCGCCATATTCGCGACCAGCAAGTCCCCCAGTTCACCTCGCCGACGGTCACGGTGCAGGGCGCGTTTTCCGATGGGGGCAGCAATGCTGGAACGGTGACGGACAGTCAGGACGACTTCGAGTTCCAAGATTACTTTACCGGGGCAAAAGGGAAGCACGCGTTGAACTTCGGGACGCGCCTGCGCGCTTACCGAGACGCAAACTATACCGATGCCGGAACCAACGGCTTCTACAATTTTCAGTCCATCTCCAATTATCTGGCCCGCACGCCGCAGCAATATCAAGTGACGGTCGTCAACAACAATCAATACACCGCCAACGCCACCTTGTTCGATGCTGCCCTGTTCTATCAGGACGATTGGAAGATCAATCAGCGTTTCACGCTAAGCTATGGCGTGCGATGGGAAACGCAAAATTACATTCACGACAAAAACGACTGGGCCCCGCGCGCCTATTTTGCCTATGCCCTGGGCCATAGCCGCCAGCCGAAAACTGTGATCCGGGCCGGGTATGGCTGGTTCTATGAACGATTCACCGTGCCCAATGGTTCGTATGGCGTCCCCTACATTGTGCAAACCATCCACAACAATTTGCCGGCCAACCCTACCACACTCTCCAATCAGCAAATTTTTACGGTGACGAACCCGACAGGCTATACGGAGACCAGCCCTGGAAACGCGATCAAACCTCCCACTCCTACTACGTCGTCCACTTCCGCTCCAACCTTCTGGACGATAGCTCCTAACTTTCACGCAGCCGTGGACATGCAGGGGGCAATTGGCGTGGACCGGCAGATTGCAAAAAATGTGACCGGAAATCTGACTTACCTTTACAGCCGCGGCGTCCATCAGTATTTATCGAATAACATCACAGCGCCTTATTTCGATGGCTCGACCAACACCTATCCCGGCACACCGCTGGCGGCGCCGGCCACGAACATTTACCAATTCCAGTCGGGAGCGGTCTACCGTCAGGACCAGATCATCGCAACGATCAAAGCGAGCCTGAAGCGTTTCAGTGTATTCAGTTTCTACACCTATAACAACGCCAAGGGAGACACGAATGCTGTCGCCCACTTTGCCTCCAACGCAAACGATCCGGGCCAGGATTACGGGCGCACCAGCTTCGACATCCATAACCGTTTTCTTGTTCTGGCAAGCTACAACGCGCCCTACGCCTTTACCTTCTCTCCGATCTTCGTCTACAATTCCGGCACTCCTTACAACATCAAGATCGGCAGCGATCTGACGGCAAACAACCAGTTCAATGCGCGGCCCACCTTTGCCAATCCGGCTGCGGGCTGCACTGCACCGCTGGTACAGTTCGGTCCTTACTGCTTGAATCCCAATCCTGTCGGCACGAGCGAGCAGATTATTCCCTACGGGCTGGGCACGGGCCCCTCGAACTACAGCGTGAATCTGCGAGTCAGCAAAGTGATCGGGTTTGGACCGCGTGTGGGTAGCGGCCATGGTGGTGGCCCCGGTTTTCATGGCCACGGAGGTCCAGGTCTGGGCGGACGCGGACTGAGCGGGAATGCCGGTGGCCCTGGGCGTATGGACGCCACCACACCACATAAATACAGCATGACGTTCTCCGCCTACGGCGCGAACATTTTCAATCACGAGAATCTTGGCGTGCCCAACGGAACGTTGAATTCCACAGCATTTTTTGGGAAGTCCCAGTCGCTGGCCCGTGGTTTTTTCAACTCGCACACTGCGGGCAACCGCAGTATCTTCCTGCAAACGTCAGTAAATTTTTAGCGCGGAGCTGCTATAAAACGGCTTCAAGGTTTCCGCATACACAAAAACATTTGTCGTTTCGAGCGAGTCCGCCACGGCGGACGAGTCGAGAAACCTGCGGTTTGTCCGCCGATCCCAGCAAGGAACCGCAGGTCCCTCGACTCCGCAGACGCAGTTTCACTGCTTCTGCTCCGCTCGGGATGACAACGATTCGAGTAGAACAATCATCGATCCCTATAACAAAAACCGCGCCTATTTATCAGTCTTCACGGTCTGCTGCGGAAGCTGCACAATGAATTCGGTGCTGCCCGGCTGCGATTCAAAGCGAATCTCGCCACCAAAGCTGGTTTTGACGATCTTGTGGGCGATGCTCAACCCTAGACCCGTGCCCACGCCTACTGGCTTGCTGGTGAAAAACGGTTCAAAAATATGGGGCCGATGTTCTTCCGGTATGCCGGGGCCGTCGTCACGGATACCCACGCACATATTTGTACCTTCCATCCAGGTGCGGACCGTAATGTGGCCCTGCTGCGGAGATGCGTCGATGGCATTATCCAGCAGGTTCGTCCAAACCTGATTCAGACCGGTGGCCGTCACCTGCAATTTGGGCAGATCGGGACTGAATTCTTTGGCGACGTGGATTTCTTTTTGCCGTATTTTATGGCCTAAAATCACCAGCGTACCTTGCAGACTCTCGTGCACATCGATCGTCTGCTGCCCGATCTTATCTGCGTAAGAGTAGCGTTTCACGGCCAGCACCAGATCGCTGACGCGCGTGATGCTCTCTTCAATCGTCCCCAACTGCTGGATGCTCGAAACCAGGGCCTCCACCCAGTGGAGCGCGCCGGAAAGCGCTTCCGGGCGGAAACTGGAACGGGTACACTCCAGCTTTTCTGCGGTCAATCCAATGCCGACCAGTGGCGGGGCCAGCTTCCATGCATCTTCAATGCCGGACTCCTCCAGCCATTGCGCCAGCGCGTCCTCGGCATCGGCTTGTTCCAGGCTGCTCATCGCCGCAGGTTTGTGCGGCTTCAAAATATATTCTTGAAGGTCCCCAAGACAGGTCAGTTCCTCTGCGTGAAAATCCATGCGACAACTGCGCAGGCTCAGTTCCTGCAACCGCGTCAGGTTCTCGCGCAATTGGGCCGTAGCGCGCCGGGCCGCAGCTCCGGGATTGTTCAACTCATGCATCAGTCCGGCGGCCATGGTTCCCAGAGAGGCGAGCTTCTCGCGCTGCATCACGAGGGCCTGTAGCGATTCCATGCGAAGCGCCATATTGGCGAGTATTCGTTTTCTCACGTTCGGACAAGTGGTCATCAATATCCAGAACGAACCTTCATCCAAACGCAGCAGGCGACTCGGCTCGCTGATGATGCATTCGATGCGGCTGCGCGTACCCGCCAATAGCGGCACTTCCCCGAACGTCTCGCTGCCGCGGTGATTGGCGAGCGTTCGTTGCGAGCCATCGGGATCGGTGCACTCCGCACGCAGGCCGCCTTCCAGGAGGACCCAGAATGAGGAGGTAAACCCTCCTTGCTCTAACACCCGATCTCCTGTGTCCGCCTCGATCAATTCTGCCCGTTGCAGGCACTCGATCGTGCTGCCGTCCATGGAGGCAAATACCGGAATGCTGTGCACGATGGCGAGCAAAGATTGCTGCTCGGCCAATGGCAGGTCCGCGATTTTTCCTTTGTTCTCGATCATGCGCTGCTAAAACCCTGCCAGATATTGATGCACGAATTGCACTGCAATCGAACCCTGACCCACCGCAGACGCCACGCGCTTCACGGCCCCAAGCCGGACATCGCCGGCCACGAATATCCCCGGAATACTGGTTTCCAATAGATAAGGCGGACGGTCCAGGGTCCAGTGAAAATCCTTGCCTGCCATACGTAAATCCGGCCCCGAGAGAACAAAACCTCTGCCATCGCGCAGAATGCCAGGTGGAAGCCAATCCGTTTTCGGCTCAGCCCCGACAAAAATAAATAACGCGGAGGTCTCCTGTTCCATTTCGCCATCCGACGTGCGCAGCCGGACTTTCTGCAAATGTCCGTCGCCGCTGGCTGCAATCACCTGGGTGCGCATCGATACCTCGATGTTTGGAGTCGCATGGATTTGCTCAATCAAATAACTCGACATGCCTTTCTCCAGCGAATCGGCCCGCACCAGCAGTATTACCCTGGAACAATAATTGGCAAAATGGACCGCCGCTTGACCGGCGGAGT
>DAHUZH010000207.1 GCA_027306695.1 Acidobacteriaceae bacterium | reverse complement strand
CGACGATCCTTTTCCTGGTTGTCATCGCAGAAGTTAGCGTATTCGGAGGACTGGCGGCCGCAGGCACATTCTCGAGCGGCCCTTCGGTCAGCATCCCGTAATTTAGCTCTCAAGCGCAGCCCGTGATAGAGAGATTGTGACTCTCCGGTCAAGTGGTATTGAACAAGAGGCCTATCCACGTTCCGGGCAGCACTGTCGTGCCTTCCATGATCGCCATCGCCTTGGCGGCGTCGTTTGTCTTCGCAATCCTCACACTTTGGGTGCCTGCGTATTGGCCCGTGAGTATCTTTGAAACATTTGTTTTTACTCTGGCCGCAGCAGTTCTTATCCATGGACGCAACGAATGGCAATTTCCACGCTATCCTCTCTTCGTCTTTGTATTTGCGGTAGGCTGGGGGATTCTCCAGATCGCTCTCGGCGAAACCGTCTATGCCTTTGCTACCGAGAGGTCCCTGCTCCGTTGGACGACATTCCTGGCCGTCTATCTGACCGGTACCTACATCTTTCGGGATGCTGAGACGCTCCGGTGGTTTCGCGCCGCGATGGTGTGGTTAGGGTTTGTGATCGCGATTGAGGCCATTCTCCAGTCCTTTATGTCCCCTGGTTACATTTTCGGGATATTCCCTTCCGGCTATGGCGACAATGCATCCATTATGGGTCCGATTCTCTACCACAGCCACTATGCGGCGTTTATCGAGACCATCCTTCCCATCGCCATATATAGCGCGTTGACTGACAAGCGCAGGACCTATGCCTATGCAGTCGCCAGTGCTGCCTTGTATGCCTCGGTGATCGTCAGTGCGTCCCGCGCTGGCTTCATTCTGGTCACAACCGAAGTCATGGTTGTGCTGATGGTTTTTTACGTACGCACCTCCTCCAGGAAACGAATCGACCGGCTCTCCGCTCTCCGCCTGGCGGCGGTGGCAGCGGTCTTTCTCCTCGTCGTGGGTTGGGGATCGCTCTCTCAGCGCCTAGCGGAAGCGAATCCGATGGTCGGACGGCGAGAATTCGCGATTTCATCCTTGCACATGATTGCGGCACGGCCCTGGTTCGGCTTCGGGCTTGGAACCTGGTCGACGGTGTATCCCAGATATGCCGTCATCGATCTAGGGGACGCGTTCGTCAATCAGGCGCATAGCGATTGGCTGCAGTGGGGAGCCGAAGGTGGACTGCCGCTGCTGATTGCCATGGTGTCACTCGTGGTGTGGACGATACCCCCGGCGTTTCGCTCCATTTGGGGACTGGGCGTGATTGCCGTATTTGTGCATGCCTGTGTCGATTACCCTTTCTCTCGTCCCGCCATCGGTGCGTGGACCATATTGGTGCTGGCAATGCTCGCCGTATACGGGCGAGCGGAGGACAGGCTTCAGCAAACGGTCCTGCCGTTCCGAAAGTCACAAAATCGCCCGTCCTGATTGACTGGAATTTGTTTTATATCCGTCATTCGGTTGTATCATGGGGCATCCGCCTGTAAGTTTACGGAGTAGGGTTCTCTGTTGATCGATGGAATTCAGATCCATTTCGATCGCCGGAACCGGACGAAACATGCTGTTCATGCAACACAAACAAGAAACGTGTTCGCGTTACAGAAGCCGATATGCCAAGAAAACGAATCATAATGTTTGGATGGATGTTCGGGCTGTTTTTAGTGTCACTGGCCCGAGCGCAACAGCCGGATCCTTCCACCATCAGCCCACCTCTCCCCGCGCAACAAGGCTATTTCTCCAGCCTGCCGACTCAGCCCATCGGCCCCAATGATCTGATCGGTGTTTCTGTTTACGATTCACCGGAATTGAGCGGCCCTGTCCGCGTCGACGCTAATGGGATGATCCGTTTGCCAATGTTGCAGGGTCCGATCAAGGCCAGCGGTCTCTATCCGTCCCAGCTTGAGCCGGTGATCGCCAATGCGCTCATCAAGGGAAACGTGCTGGTCGATCCGGTTGTGACGGCAAGCATAATCGAATATCAGAGCCGTCCTGTAAGTGTGATGGGCGCCGTGAAAAAACCTTTGGTTTTTCAGGTGAGCCAACCAACAACCTTGATGGATGCCTTGGCGCGTGCGGGCGGCATTACGGACGGTGCGGGCCCGAACATACTGGTCACCCATACCCTGGTCGACCAAAGTGGCAAGTCTGTGCAGACGACCCAGACCATTCCAACGCGCTCGCTCATCGATTCAGCGGACCCTTCGCTGAATATTCAGTTACGCGCTGGCGACGAAATTCTTGTTCCGCAGGCGCGTGATATTTATGTCCTGGGCGACGTAAAAAAACCAGGAGCGTTCCCCGTCCAGGAGTATGGCGGCACCACAGTCTTACAGGCACTTGCGCTTGCAGAGGGACTGACTCCAGATTCGCATAAAGTCGCTTATATTTACAGGAAAGATGGCTCGGGAGCGAAGCAGGAGATCCCAGTTGAGCTTGGAAAAATTGTGAAGCGCAAGTCGCCGGATGTCCCTCTCAAGCCAAATGACATTCTGTACGTTCCAGATAATGGGGGCAGGCGCACGGCAAAACAAATCATCGAATACACAATACCAGCGGTAGCAGCGGCGGCCATTTACGGTGCTTTTATCTATTAATCCCCATAAGACCTTAAAATAATATGAGTAGTGAAAACCCAGTACCAATTTTGAACATGTCAAGGACAACCGCAGACCTTCCGCCGGGAGTGGAGCGGGTCCTCGTCTATCCACAACAACCCGAAGAGAACAATCCCGAGGAAGAGGCAACACCCCTTTCCCACTATCTTTGGGTGCTGCACCGCTATCGATGGAAGATCCTGGCTTTCATGGCCTTTTGCGTCATTGCGACAGTGATTATCTCGAAGCGCCTCACGCCTCTATATACGGCCACAGCGACAGTCGATATCGACAGAAGATTGCCTTCTGGAGTCTTGGGAAGCCAATCGAACAATTCCATGGCTGGTTCCGACGACATCGAACAATTTCTGGTGACACAGGAAAAGCTGATTCAATCCGATGCCGTACTGCGTCCCGTAGTACAGCAGTTTCATCTTCGCACTAATGCCGAGAAAAAACCAAGCAAGAGCCTGCCACTTTCCCGGCTTGAGGATGCGCCAATTGTTCTCAATAAGCTGACGGTGACGCATCCGCCCAATTCGCTCCTGCTGCTCATCAACTACAGTTCGCCCGATCCACAGCGTTCCGCGGATATTGCGAACGCCATAGTTAAAAGTTACATTGCACACACTTTCGATATCCGATTCCGCGCAGCCGCCGATCTGTCCGCATACATGTCCAAGCAGATCGAAGAACTCAAGGCCAAGATGGAGCGTTCTTCCGCGGCGCTCGCAGCTTTTGAGAAAGACCTTGACGTTATCGATCCCGAACAAAAAACCAGCATTATCTCAGCACAACTTTTGCAACTGAACACGGATTTGACAACGGCCCAAGCAGACCGGGTCCAGAAGGAGGCGGCCTATAACGCGATCAAGGAAGGCTCCCTGGCTGCGGCTGAGGCATCGGATGAGGGAACGCAATTGCGTGAGCTTGCCGCGCGTCTGGATATCGCGAATGAGCGATTTGCAACGGCGAGGACCCAATATGGGACGACCCATCCGGGATATAAGAAGGCAGCTGGCCAGGTAGTGGAACTGCAGAGGCAAATGAATGAATTGCGCGAAAACATCGCGCAACGGGTTGCTGTGCAGTATCGGGAGGCTGTGAACCGCGAAGCATTGCTCAAGGACGCGGTAGCGAAATCGAAGGCTGAGTTCGACCAAATGAATGCGCGGTCTTTCCAGTACCAGTCGCTAAAGCAGGAAGCGGACACGGACAAGACACTTTACGAAGAGTTGATCAAGCGAATCAACGAATCTGAAATAAACGCGAACTTCCAAAGCAACTCGATTCGGCTTGCGGACCAGGCCCGCCCGGCGCTGTATCCCTCTTTCCCCCATACCGGCTTGAACGCTTTGATTGCTTTGATGCTCTCCGGATTGCTCGCCATCAGCGGCGTCTTTTTGATGGATGCGCTGGATAACACCGCGCTGAACAGCGAGGAGCTGGAACGGCGCTTAAAAACCGTTGTGCTGGGATCGCTACCGGCC
>DAHUZH010000206.1 GCA_027306695.1 Acidobacteriaceae bacterium | reverse complement strand
ATGCCTTTCAGCCGCTGCGAATTCAGAAACCCTGCTGAATCTCCGGCCAGCATCCAGCCGTTGCCGAAGAGTTTTGGCATCGAGTTCCAGCCGCCGTAGGGCAAACTCTTCGCGCCATAGCGGACCATCTTGCCGCCTGCGAGCAGCCCGCGCACAAACGGATGTTCTTTATACGATTGAAAGACATGGTGCGGGTCGGTGCGCGGGTCCTGATAGTCGAGGCCGGTGACGTAGCCGACGGAGAGCAGCGTATCGCGGATGCCGTAAATCCACGCGCCGCCGTACTCTTTTGTCGTCAGCGGATAGCCCAGGGTATAGATCACTTCGCCTTTGGCGACGCGCCCGGCGGGGACCTCCCACAACTCCTTGATGCCGACTCCGTAGACCTGCGCGTGGTCCGGGTCTTCCAGATGGTAGCGTTCGTTCAGTTGTTTCGTGCACGAGCCGCGCGGGCCTTCGCAGAAGATCGTCACCTTCGCGTGCAGGTCGTAGCCCGGCTCGAAGTTTGCCTTGGGCTGGCCATTCTTGTCGACGCCTTTGTCGTCGGTGCGGACACCGACAACAGTGTCGCCATCAAGCAGGACCTCGCTGGCGGCAAAGCCGGTGAAGATAGTGATACCTGCCGCTTCCACCTTTTCCGCCATCCACTTCACAAATTTGTTGATTGAGATGACGTAGTTGCCATGGTCGCGCATGGGTGGCGGCGTAAAGGGGAATTTGCGCTTGCCGGTGCGCGTCAGGAAATAGACGGACTCTTTCGTGCATTCGCCGTCGAGCGGAGCTTCGTTTTCAAAGCCCGGCAACAGTTCACGCATGGAACGCGGATCGAGCAGGGCGCCGGAGAGGCAGTGCTGGCCCGCTTCGCGCGACTTTTCCAGTACATAGATATTTTCTTTGCTCAGCGGAGCGTCGGGGTGCACGGCATTATGCGCGTCGATGAGCTGCGCAAGACGCAGCGCGCAGGCCATCCCGGCAGGCCCCCCGCCGACGATGACCACGTCGGCCTCCATCTGTGGACGCTCAATGCCTTCGAGAGGTTTACGGAAGTGGACCATAGGCGATTAACTCTGGATCTACAGACTCAAAGCCAAATCAGAAAGGAATATCGTCATAGATAGCAGGAGAGAAGAGTCATTCTGAACGGAGCGGAGTGAAGAATCCAGAGAACATTTGACTGGGAATCGCTGCCATCACCCTCTGGATTCTTCGCTTCACTCAGAATGACTCCCCACAAAACTTGCACTGTATTACCTTGGAGAAACAAACTCGGTCCATTGTAGGTGCAAAGGAATGCAACCTACGCTCCCGCTTTCGCTTTCTTGATCTCTTCCATCAGCGGCGGCACGATGTCGAACAGGTTCGCAACCACGCCAACATCGGCAATCTCGAAGATGGGCGCTTCCGCGTCTTTGTTGATGGCGATGATGGTGCGCGAGCCCTTCATGCCGACGATGTGTTGGATCGCCCCGCTGATGCCGAGGCCAATGTAGAGCTTGGGCGCAATCGTTTGGCCGGAGCTGCCGATTTGCCGGTCGAGTGGCAGCCAGCCTGAATCGCAAATCGGCCGCGAGGCCGCAATATCGCCACCGAGCAACTTGGCCAACTCTTCCGCCATCGCCAGGTTTTTCTGTTCCTTGATGCCGCGTCCCACGGCGACGATGACTTCGGACTGCGAAAGATCGACGGCCTGCTTGGCTTCCTTAAAAATTTCGTGCGCCTGCACGCGGACCACGCCATCCGGCACGGTCACGTTGATGGTCTCAATGGGCGCAGTCCCGGCCTCCGCCTGGTCGCCGCGAAACGCGGCATTCTGGAAGGTCGCCATCCATAGATTGCCGCTGTCCGCAAAAGAAACGTCGGCGGCGAATTTTCCCTGAAACATCTGCCGGGTAAACAGCAGCTTGCCGTTCTCATACTTGTAGCCGATGGCGTCGGGAATCACCGTTTTACCCAGGGCGAGCGCAAGACTCGGTGCGAAGTCGCGCACCTGATAGGTGTGTGGCATCAGCACCAGCTTCGGCTGTTTGCCGGCGAGAAATTCTTTCAGCACATACACGTAGGCGTCGGAGGTGTAGACGGCGAGCTGCGGAGATTCAATGGCGTAAACCTTGCTCGCTTTTTTCGCGGCCAGCTCCTGCGCAATTGCTTCAATCCCGCTGCCGACCACGGCGATTTCCACCTGCCAGCCGGTATCTTTCGCGATGGCCTGTGCAGCCGCAATGGTTTCAAAGGAAACCCGATTCAGCTTCGCTTGCTGTTGCTCGACGAGGACAAGAATTGTGTCAGCCATATTGCGTCAACCTGATATTTCTATCACCGTGAAATTCCTGTCATCCTGAGCCCTTCGACTGCGCTCAGGATAAACTCCGCGAAGGACCTTGCGTTACTCCGGCAAACGCGAGGTCCTTCGCTTAGGATGACAGCTTTGTGGTCTTAAGTTGGGATGCTAGTCGAACTCCGGTGATCCCCGGCGCAGCACGGTTCCAGTCACAATGCAAATAATCGAAAGCGTTCCGGCAAGGATCATGTAATAGCCCATGGGATGAATCCAGCCGGGATCGTAGGTGAAATCCTGGCCTGCCCACACGGTCAGCAAAATGGCCATAATTGCCAGAATTCCCCCCATCACTTGCAACATCAGTCCGCGAAAGCGGCGTTTGTCGAGTGCGGCGACTTGGTCCGGGGTCAGGTTACGCTCTTCCACAGGCAGCAGCATATTCGGCATGGTCTTGGTTCTCCTTACTCAGCAGGGTGTTGTTTCTGCGACGGCACAACACATCCAAAGATTATTAAATCACGCGGGCCTCGTTGCGCAGCTTGTCGACCAGCTTTTTCGCAATCTCGCCCGGCGTGCCTTGCAGCATTTCGGTCTTCTTCTGCTTCACCGGCACGTACAGCCGTTCGATCTTTTGCAGGTTTGTGCCCAGTTTGCTCTGCACATCGGCCAGCGTCAGTTGCTTGACGGGCTTGTTCTTGGCCTGCTTGATGCCGATCAGAGTCGCGTAGCGCAGCTTGTTGATGCCGCTCTGGATGGTCAGCAGGCAGGGCAGCGGCATGTCCATAAACTGATAATGCCCGGCCTCCAACTCGCGTTTGAGGCGGACGCCGGTTTCCGTCTTTTCAATGCCGATGATGATGGTCGCATGCGGCCAGCCAAGGATCTCCGCGAGCAGCACACCGGTCTGCGCGAAGCCGTAGTCGTCCGATTGCAGACCGGTAAAAACCATGTCGAAGGTCTCGCCCTCCATGGCTGCGGCGATGGCGTGGGCCGTGCTCACCGCATCCATCGTTACAAACGAGTCGTCGATTAGATGGATCGCCCGGTCCGCTCCCTTGGCCAGCGCCTCGCGCAATACCTGCTGCGAACGCGCCGGGCCAGCTGTGACGACCACCACTTCGCCGCCATGCTTTTCCTTTTGGCGGAGCGCTTCTTCCAGAGCATAGGCGTCCGGCTCATTCACTTCATAGGAGATGTCTTCGCGAATCCACGTACCCGCCTCGTTCAGCTTGAGCGGCGCGTCCTTCTGCGGGACCTGCTTGATGCAAACAAGAATCTTCATAATGGGCCTGATGTCCGGCTGCGCGACGCGCAATCCAGGGCGACCCGGTAGTGTAACGGACTGGGGCTGTTATGGTCGAGTGACTGAGGCTATGCGCGCGGGTGATTCCTCGCGATTGGGAGTCCCTACTCTCACATTTCGCTCTTGTCTTTGAGATTCGTCTCCCTGGGATGACGTTGTAGTGATATAATTCCAGGCAATCTGAAAGTAAGGGTGATTTTGCGTGAAAGCCGCTAACAATAAGAGTCAGATCGCAAAGGGTCAGCTCACAGGAATGCTCGGAGTGTATCTGACCGCAGCCGAGCTAACAAGCAAGGGCTTCATTGTTTCACCGACGTCCCGCAGCGCCTACGGTGCCGACCTGCTTGTTACCGATCAAGGGTGCCAAAGAGCTTGGTGTGTGCAAGTGAAAACGCAGCGACAATCTGCGAACTTTTGGCTCGTCGGGAGCCGGGCAGGTGAAATCAAGTCTCCAATTCATATTTACGTCTTCATCAACCTGAAGGGGGATGACCGCCCCGAAT
>DAHUZH010000205.1 GCA_027306695.1 Acidobacteriaceae bacterium | reverse complement strand
TGACGTTCAGCAATTGCCATGACACACCGCGTGCCGCCGCAAGGCTGGTGCCTTGTTGAAGCAGGTGCTCCAAAAAAGCTTCCCGTTCCCGAAGTAGAGGTGCCTCCTCCTGACGGGCGATATAAAACGGCTGTTCCAACCGCAATAGCGTTCTCAGCATGGTTCGGGATCCTTTCCATCCCGGATCATGCTAAGGCTGCCAAAGGTCTCCTTAGCCCCTACGTTATGTTGCCTTCAGATTTGCAACACACAATATTCATGCGTCCACTCCGCCTCGTCACAACATAATCGCGCAGCCAACATAATCTGCGAACTTCGCAGTAAGAACGTGAGCTAATAGACCCGGTCCAGCCAGACCGCGATCGATGGGGCGGCTGGGCGCGGGCGCTTGCACGATCGACGCGCAGCGTGCGCAGTTCAGCTTCGGCCGAATATGGCGAAGGACCACGAAGCTGGCGGGAATATACTCCAGCATCTCGGAGATGTCTTCGCCCAGCTTCTTCAGCGTGCCACCGCACTCCGGACAGTTTTTCTGCTTGGGAAAATGGGTGTGGACTTCGCGCTGCAGATGCTCTGGCAAAGGGCGGCGCTTGCTGGCGGGCGAAGCACCATCGATCGGGAAAGGTTCGCCTGCTGGCGGCGGCATGCGCTCGGCCCGATTGGCTTGCAGGTCTTCGAGCCTGAGTTCGAGCTGCTCGATCTGCCGGTCGACCTTCTCCGACTTGCGCCCAAACTGCATGCGGCGCAGCTTGGCGATCAGCAGCTTCAGATGTTCGATCTCCTGGTCGCGGGAGAGGAGCCTCTGCCGGGCGTTGCGCAGTTCCTCATGCGTGGATAGCAGCAACGCCTTCAACATCTCCGCATCCAGGCCATTCAGATCCGGCAGCGTCAGGGGCGCGGCAAGCATGAACAAAGTATGCCACGAGCTATAACTGTTGCGGTGTGAAAAGTGCGATAACTCACAGACTAAGTCGTCTCGCCGCGTAACTATTTTTAGACCGCCATTGGCGGCGCGAAGCTGCGTGCCGGACGCCGCCAGTCTATCCCCTCGCATAACATCGATAACTGCGCCCGCGTCAGGGACACTGTACCGCTATCGGCCTGCGGCCATACGAAGCGTCCGCGGTCCAACCTTTTCTGAAGCAGGCACAGACCATCGCCATCGTGCCACAAAAGTTTTACCAGGTCGCCTCTGCGCCCGCGAAAGACATAAACATCGCCACCGAGCGGGTTCTGTTCCAGCGCCATCTGCACCATCGCGCTCAGCCCGGTGAAGTCGGGTAAGGGAGCGTCATTGCTGACGCTCCCTCCCCTAAGAACCGGACATGAAAGTTTCCCTTCATCCGGCTCAAGCCATGTGTAAGCCCTCTGGAGTGGAGAGCCGGTCATCAGCGACAGTTTGTCGTACTTTCGAACCTTTGGCCCTTTGTGCAAAATACGAGCGCCATCGGGGATCGAAAGGGTTGGCTTCCCCTTTGATCTTTCGGTGCCGTTGTATGGGCGTATTCCCCGCATAGAGCAGCCGTTTCCAAGAAGGCTGTCCCAGGGGGACCGTGGCGGTGCGTGCCGCAAATCTCCACGTTCGTTCGCCGATGGCGTGATAGTACCGATTCTTCACCCATACGGCGTTCTTGCGCGGATGTCTGCGATAGCTCCACCACCACAGCTTGCGCCATATCTCAAAGTCCATGCGTGAGAACGCACGTTTAGCAACGCAGCGTCGATGATAGTTGGCCCATCCCCGTATGACGGGGTTGAGCTGAACGATCAGATTTTCCTGCGTCGCCGATTTATTCTTCTCGATGATCCCCCGGATTTTTGTCAGAACCGCCTGAACGTTCTTCTGGGCAGGCGTGATCAACAATTTCCTCCCATACTTGCGTATGTTCTGGCCGAGAAAATCAAACCCTTTCTGGATGTGAGTCACGTGAGTTTTTTCCGCTGAGAGTTCCAGACCCCGCTCGCGCAGGAACTTTTCCACCAGTGGTAAAACTTCGTTGACCAACTGAGATTGGCTACGGCCGGTGATGATAAAGTCATCGGCGTAGCGCACCAGATGTACCTTGGAATAAATCTGCTGCCCCTTTTCCTTACGAGACGGGAATGTCCTCTTCAGGAGGGACTCCAGACCATCCAGGGTCCAGTTCGCCAACGCGGGGGAGATAATTCCTCCTTGAGGAGTACCCTCCTCGGTGGCAAAGAAGTTCGAGTTTTCGAGGAATCCGCATCGCAACCACTTCTCAAGGATGACTGCGTCCATGGGAACATGGGTAAGAAGCCATCGATGACTGATGTGGTCGAAACAGCCTTTTATGTCTCCTTCAAGAATCCACTCCGGCGCGTCGCTTTTCGACAGAAATTTGAAACACTGTTCGATGGCGTCTGCGGTAGAGCGGCCTTTCCGGAAACCATAGGAGTTAGGGTCCGCACAGGTTTCGGCGACTGGTTCCAGAGCCATCTGATATAACGCCTGCATGGCTCTGTCTTTCATCACGGGAATCGAGAGGGGCCTCAACTTACCATTGGATTTTGGAATATACACCCGCCGTAACGGCAGCGGACGATATCCCCGGCGCTGTAGCGATGCGATCGCTTTGAGTTTGGACTGCGGCGTAGACCAAAGTACATGGTCCACGCCCGAGGTTCGCTTACCCTTGTTTTCTGTCACTCGTTTTACGGCCAGGGCCTTGCCGCTGAACGAGCAGGTGAGCAACCGTTGCAAGCATCGAACCTTGCCCCAGCGGCCCTCCCGAGATGCCTTGACGATACGCGCCTGCAGCCGAGTTACCTGCCGTTCGCATCGTTTCCAGTCGATCTGGTCCCAATGTTCCACGGCGGCTGAGGATGCACACGCGACTTGTTCCGCGCTCATTTGCGATTTCCTCATACGATGGTTCTGCCTGCTTTCTCGCCCTTCATGACCTGCTGGAAGTCTGCCTGCTGATCGCAGAGAAGTTGCCGCTTCCTATCCGTCCCATTACAGAACGGCCTTTGCTTTTTCCAGCATCCTCTCCCCGCAAACCTGTCGGCGACTCTTGCGAGGCGCTTTCCCCGATCTTCAGGGGAGGTCTGCGGGGTTCCCATGTTCTGATTCAACGACAGGACCGATTTAGCCCCCGCCTTCACACCGGCAGTCTGGATGTCCGTGTGACCTGTCACGGTTATCAGGTCAACCGACTGCTTTACCTTTTGGCTTCAGCCTGTCAGCGTCTTTGGCTGGTCCATGCTAACGATGCCTATGGCGGTTCACATATGTTGGGCGTGTCGTCCAGTCTAACCCTCTGACCACCTTGACGCTGGCAGTCAAGGAGATTCCCTCGCGGCAATCTCCATCGCTTGCGCGGAGGATATTGTCTCGGCAGCTTCCGACCCGATCGTTGCCAATCACGCCGGTGCCGATAGACTACTGCGGACGGAACCGCAGGTTCAGTTCATGATGAATTCATTTTGAACAATCGTTGAATCAGCTTCATGTCACACGCCGCGGCGCATGTCGGTGACTCCCGCCACGATCCAGATATGCGTGTTCGCCGGGATCATTCGCGCAGGCTCTCCAGTACCGCCCGCACTACCGCCGCATCGGCGCGGCCTTCCACGCTGACCAGCGCCCGGCCGGGAAACTCGATGTGAATCGCGCCTGCGTGAAACTCAGCTACTGCTGCCTCTCTCGCTTCCGCATGCTCCGGTTCCTGGGTGACCGTCACCGGCAACAGCCGCACCCTGGCGCACTCCGCCTCGCTGGATAAGCTCACCAGAAGTCCAGCCTGATACAGCTTGCGCCAGTGAAATACCTGGTTGGCGTTCACTCCATGCCGCCGCGCCACCATCGCCACCGATGCCTCCGATGCCAGCGTCTCCTCCACGATGCGCCGCTTCTCCTCCGGCGTCCGGTAGCACCGCTTGCCTGCACCGCGCGGAACTGCCTGAACCGTGATATCCATAAACCCTCCCCGCGGCTACGGCCTTTCACCGCACCACAAGAAGAGCTTGTCTAACTTCGACCATCCCGTCCAGACGGCCAGTCTTCCACGCTTACTCAGAGCCAACGGATTCCCGGAAAGAAAGCGAAGCAGTCGACACTCGTC
>DAHUZH010000204.1 GCA_027306695.1 Acidobacteriaceae bacterium | reverse complement strand
GCCTCCTACAGGGGTGTCGTGCGCGGTTCGCTGGTCGGACCGCTGCTGCTGCTCGGCATCGGAATTATTGCGCTGCTGATGACCACGCACCACATCAACGCCACCTACTTCTGGCAGTGGTACGGACACTGGTGGCCGCTGATCCTGATCGGTGCTGGTGTGGTGCTGGCGCTGGAATCGCTAGCGTTCTCCCGCTATGCGCGTATCCGGCTGGGCGGAGGGGTGGTATTGCTGGGCCTGATCCTGGCATGTATCGGCATCGTTGCCGCGCATAATAACGTCAACTGGACAGCGGTCGGCGACCAGCTTCAACTGGGAAATAACGTCGATCTGGCGCAGGTCTTCGGCAAGAAGCATGAGGCCACCGAGCAAATTACGCATGCGTTGCCGGCAAACGCTACCGTGGTCATCCAGAACCCGCGAGGTGACGTGACGATTGCCGTGGGCGGGGAAAACCAGATGGAGATGGACCTCGACAAGACCGTCTTCAATAATTCCGCTTCCGAAGCTGCGCAAAAGCTGCGGGTTCTTGAACCCCTCATCACCTCCAGTGGCAACGTTGTGACTGTACACATGCCTTCCAGCGACAGCCAGATGTGCGACATGACCATCCACCTGCCTGCCAATACCGCGCTGCAGGTGCGCGCCGACCATGGAGACGTGACTGTGAATGGCCGCCAGGCTGCGGTGAATGTCAACGCCGAACATGGAGACGTGCAGTTGAGCAGCATTGCAGGCACGGTGAATGCGACCATGCATGAAGGCGATTTTTCTGCCACCGATGTCCAGGGAGAGCTGACGGTGAATGGACGCATGAGTGACGTCACGCTTTCGCAGGTCACAGGAGCGGTATCTTTGGATGGGGATTTCTTCGGAGATGTGCATCTGGAACGCCTGCATGGGCCGGTGCATCTCCACTCCAGCCGCACGGACATTCAGGTGGCAAGCGTTGCCGGATCAGTCACTCTCAATTCCGGTGACTTGACGGTGGAGAATGCCACCGGTCCGGTCGCGATCGCCACACTGGCCAAAGATGTGGAACTGCGTCGCGTGACCGGCGATCTGCTGGTGCACAACTCCGACGGCGACGTGGACGTGAAGACACAGGACCCCATCGGAAGTATCAACATTGAGAACAAAAATGGCTCCGTCCAGGTCACGCTTCCAGAAGATGCGAAGTTTTCCGTGTCGGCGACCGCCGTCGATGGCGAGGTCCACACCGACTACAACCTGTCCACGGAAAACGGCAACGAACACAGCATTGTTTCCGGTTCTGTCGGCGGAGGCGGCCCGCTGATCCACATTACGGCGGAAAAAGGCGACATCACGCTACATAAAGGCGGCAATTGAGCAGCAGCTCTATTTCAGCGCCATGCCTGCGGCCACAGGATGTTCTCCGGCGGCGGCGACGCCATTTCGCGTAGTCTGCTTGACGTGATACATGGCGGTGTCTGCGGCGCGGATGATGGCATGCACGTCCCTGCCATCCTCAGGGCTCGCGGCCACGCCGAAGCTGGCATATAAATGCAGGTCCAACCCAGCGTCCGTCAAAAAGCTGGTGGCGCGCAGTTTCTCCAACAGCCGATGCGCCAGGTCCAGTCCGCGCTGTTTCGTCTGGTGCGGCATCAGCACCACGAACTCATCGCCCCCATAACGATAGGCAGTGTCCAGCAGGCCCAGACTGTCGCGCACCATGCGTCCCACCTCCTTCAGCAATCGGCTGCCGTTCAGGTGTCCGTGGGTATCGTTGACGCGCTTAAAATTATCCAGATCGAAAAAGATCAGGCTGACCGGCCTGCGCGTCCGCACACTGCGGTCGAGTGTGTGTTCCAGCCGCTCGTAGAGATGCCGTGAGTTGTAGAGACCGGTGCAGTCGTCGGTGATGGTCAACTGCTGAATCTGCTCAAACGCGCGGGCATTCTGGATGGCGATGGCTGCATAGTCGCATAGCGCGTGGAGAAAAAATATCTCATGGTTGTGCATCGCCTCGGGATGGCAGTTGACCAACTGGAGCACCCCGTAGGTGCGATTGCGCACGCGCAAAGGAAGACAGATGATCGACTCTACGCGCCCGCTGTTTTCAGGGAGTTCATCGGACAGGTCCTGGTCTTCCGGCACGCTGGTCAGGATCATCGGCTCGCCGTGGAGCGCGACCCAGCCGGGAATGCCCTTGCCGAGAGGGATGCGCCGGTTGCGCAGCTTTTCCGTCTGGCCGCCGGAGATGACACCGTAATAAAGCTGGCGCTTCGGCTCGTCCAGAATCAGCAGCGACCACGCCTGCGGATTGAAGAAGCGCGTCATCTGCTGCATGATGTTGTGCAGGATGCCGCTGAGATCGACAGAAGAGGTCAGTGCGCGCGCGACCTCATGAAATGTCTGGATCTCAAGCGCCGGGGGCGCATCTGGAAATTGGATCGGTTTCACCAACAGAGCCTCAAACCGTACTGTATCGCAGAGCGGCGGAACAAGTCAGCCATTCTCGTCCCGTACGACCCGCAGCACCCTACCCGCCGATATGCACCATGCTACGCGAAGGCTTTAGAAAGTCCGGCTCTCCGATATGATGCCGCGCCTCTTTCTGGTTCACGGTGCGCTGGATGAATGCGGCCAGCGCTGCATCGTCTCCACCACGCCGCAGGACGCCATATAAATCGTGGTCGAACTGCGAGAACAGGCAGGTGCGGATTTTTCCGTCCGAGGTGAGCCGCACCCGGCTGCAATGTCCGCAGAACGGGTGTGACACCGGCGCGATGATGCCCATCTCGCCGAGGCCATCGGCAAATGTGTAGCGCAACGCTGTCTCGCTGGCTGCATTTGGGGCCAGTGGCATGACAGGCTGAAACTTGTTCAGAGCGGCCAGAATCTCTTTCAGGCGGACGACCACCTCCGGCGTCCACACGCGATCTTCTTCGAGCGGCATGAATTCGATAAAGCGGACGATGATGCCTTCGTCGCGCGAGAACTTTGCGAATTCAACGATCTGGTCTTCATTGAAGCCGCGCAGCAGCACGCAGTTGACTTTTACCGGATCGAGCCCCACGCGCTTGGCCGCGCGAACGCCGGCGAGCACTTTATCGAAGCTGTCGGGTACGCGGGTGATGCGCGCAAATTTTTCGCGGTTTACCGCGTCCATGCTGACGGTGATGCGGCCCAGTCCGGCCTCTTTCAGCGGCTGGGCCAAATCTTCCAACAGATGGCCATTGGTGGTCAGTGCGATGTCGAGCGGCTGGCCCGCGCCTGCGGCCAAAGGTGCGCCATCGGCGGCAAAAGAAGTCCGCATCCCCGCCAGCGCCGCGACCATCTCGACCAGGCCCTTGCGCAGTAGCGGCTCGCCGCCGGTGAGGCGGACTTTTTCTATTCCAAGCGAGACAAATACGCGCACCATGCGGAGATAGTCGGCGATGGGCAGTTCGGCATACTGCGCGCCTTCCGTTCCGGTTCGACAGTAGACGCATTTGTAATTGCAGCGGTCGGTAACGGAGACGCGCAGGTCCGTGATGGCGCGGCCATGCTTGTCGGTCAGGCGCAGCGGCGTCGGCTTGGAAGTGGCGTCGGGATGGGTTGCGGTCGCGGCCATGGGTCCGAAGGAGGAAGACAGTTGGTGCGTTCAAAAAACGACGAGTCATTCTGAGCGAAGCGAAGAATCCAGAGGGTGTGGGTGGTGCAACCAATGTGAAGATTCTCTGGATACTTCACTGCGCTTGCGCTCCGTTCAGAATGACTCCCTTCCAAATAAAGACACATTTTGTGAATCCGTTCTAACATCGGATGTCGGAAGGCGGGAACAGGAACCGAGGAAGGTCCGCAAACACGCGGCGCGCAAATGCACGGACGCCAGTGCTGGCGAGCTTCCTTTCCAATGCGATCTGAAACGTTCTTAGATCGCGGGAGGCACGGCCGTTTCCAGCCATGCCCTGGGTCCCTGTCCGGTTTCCCGGCAAACGGAACGCCGCCGCATTCGCCCGGGTATGCCCGTGGGGCGGATGCGGTCGGAAGACATCTCCAGTATAGATGCAGGCAGCGGATCGACGCCGGAAAGTGCTCACAATCAAGTCTGCGATAGGTCAAGCGTTTCGACTCGGTGTGTGCCGCTGCGGTGTCGATCGTTCGTGGGGGCA
>DAHUZH010000203.1 GCA_027306695.1 Acidobacteriaceae bacterium | reverse complement strand
GTCGGGCGGGCACGGAAGCGCGAATTGCACCGCCCTCAGAGCATTTCGGCTGGCCAGGGCGAAAAGAGTTGACGGCCCATCCTACCCATGTTTACTCTAGGCGTGCCAGAAAATAGCCTATGACCTCAAAACCCAAATCCGCCCCCAGAGATTTATTCCCCGGAGCGCTGGAGATGATGATTCTCCAAACGCTGCAATGGCGGCCTATGCACGGCTACGCGCTGGTGCAGCACATCCAGCAGCGGTCGCGGGACCTGCTCCAAGTGGAGGAAGGCTCGCTCTACCCGGCGCTCCAGCGCATGTTGAAAGAAGGCCTGGTCGAAGCCGAATGGAAGGTCTCCGCGACCAATCGCCGCGTGCGCACCTACAACATAACTCCCCGAGGAGCCAGGCATCTGGAGCATGAAGTCTCAGGCTTTGAGCAGATGCTCGAAGGCATCTCGCTGGTTCTCGCACCGGCAAAATCCTAGAGTTGGGAGTTTCCATTTCACCATATAAATTTGTCATTCCGACCGGGGCGAAGCGAAGTGGAGGAACCTGCGTTTTTCGGTTTGCAGCGGAACTAGCCCCGACGCCTACGAAGACGAATTTCTGATTCACCATTAGGAAGGAGCGTGCATGAATCGGCTCAAGCAATTTTTCTCACGCAACAAAATGCGAAGCGATCTCTCCGAGGAGATGCAGCAGCATCTCGCGGAAAAGATCGAAGCGCTGGTTGCCGGTGGAATGCCCCGCGAGGAAGCCGTCCACGCCGCGCGCCGTGCCTTCGGCAACGCCACGCTGCTCGAACAGCGCAGCCGCGAGGTCTGGATGTGGCCGGTTGTCGAAAGCCTCTGGGCGGACGTGAGGTTTGCGCTGCGGCAGCTACGGAAAACTCCGGGAATCACCTTCATCGCCGTGATGACTTTGACGCTAGGGATTGGCGCGAATACAGCCGTTTTTACATTAACGTGGGCGGTGATTTTGAAGGCCCTTCCGGTACCGCACCCGCATAGGCTCATCGAGTACGAAATGCGCAATGGCGACAGCATGATTGGCTTGAGCGGGCCTGAATACACTGCATTGCGGCAGCAGCAAAAAGCATGTACGGACCTTCTGGCGTGGGCAAGCGATATTGTTTCCGTTCGAACGGGCGGTGCTCTTGAGCAGCGGCTGCGCATCCAGTTGCTAAGCGGAAACGCATTTCGTGTACTGGAGATGCATCCCTATTTGGGAAATTTCTTCAGCGACCGTTCCGATGCCGCTGAAGGCACCCAGGGGGTTCCGGCCATTCTGAGCTATGACTACTGGCAGGAGAAGTTTCACGGAGATGACCGAGCGCTGGGGCAAACCCTCATCGTAGCTGGCAATCCGGTAACAGTCGTAGGTGTGATGCCGAAAGCATTTGAGGGGCTGACGGCAAATTTCCATCCGGCTTTGTATCTGCCACTTTCCTTCGCGGACTTCTTGTACGGAAAAGATTTTCGGAACCACCCCGGTCATTTTGGACTCTTCGTGTTGGGCCGGTTAAAGCCCGGAATGACGATGGCAGTCGCCAGTGCTGAGGTGGAAGCTATCGAACCCTCCGTGCGGAAAGAGGCCGACCCAACCGGCATTTACCTGAACCAGTTTTTCAAGCCGTTCCGGCTGAGGGTGCAGGAGGGGCGAAGTGGCGTCTCATGGGTGAAAGCGACATATGCCCGACCCTTGCTGGTGCTGGAGATATTGGTCGTATTTCTTTTGCTATTGTGCTGTCTGAATACGGCCCTGGTCATGCTTGCGCGGGTCAGCGGTCGGCAGCAGGAGTACGCAGTCAGGAATGCGTTGGGTGCGGGCAGATACCGATTGATTCGGCAGGTATTGATAGAAACCGTCCTGCTGACCATTCCAGGATTGATTGGCGGCCTGCTGATGGGCTGGGCGGCTGCGCGGGCGCTGGTGGCGATGCTGGGCACAATGGGAAGTGCGTCCTCCATGGATGTGCGACCGAACGCAGTTATTTTGGGTTTCAACCTGGGCATGAGTCTAATGGTGGCCTTCGGTATAGGGCTATGGCCAGCATTCAGAGCAGCAAAAGCGGTCCCAGCGTTCGACCTGAAAACAAGCGAGCGTGGTGTGGCCGCGAGACAAATGGGCGGATGGGTAGTCGTTCTGCAAGTGGCCGTGAGCGTCAGTCTGGTGACATCGGCTGTGTTGCTGGGCGGCACGCTGGGCCGTCTATTGATGGAGCATTCTGGCTTTCATGCCCAAGGAACGGCGCTGGCCTCCATTGATTTAAGAGATTTGAAACTCAGTCGCGCGCAGATGGAAAAAATATCTGGCGAACTGTTACAGGTCGCTCAACACAAACCAGGCGTGACAGCATCTGGCTTTACAGGTGCAAAGCCTCTGACTGGGTTTTTTGGTGCAAGCCGTGAATTCGCTATCGATGCACAGGGCCATGTCCACAGCGATCCACACATTTTTTATGTTCGGGTAACGCCAGGATATTTTGACGCGATAGGCACGCGGTTGCTTGCGGGACAAAGTGCGTCGCCCGCCACCAGGGACTCCATGCCGCAGTGTGTCCTGAGTCATGATCTCGCTCGATTTTTCTTTCCAGAAGGGAATGCAGTCGGTCGCATTGTTTATTTGTCCACCTTCGACCAACCGGATGGGACCAACCTCGATCCGAAGAATGGCTGCCGCGTGGTTGGCGTCGCAGAGAATGCACATTTGGTCTCGCTACGGGCCGACGCTCCTCGCATCATTTACAGCGTCTACAGCGCCGTTATGCCACTAACACAGGATGAGGCATATCCGACTTATCTGACCTTGGTTGTTCATGCAAAAACAGATGCATTGGCAATTGCAGCATTGCACGATACGGTCAAGCAGGTCTTGCCTGCCTCAGCAGGGGTCAAGTACCAAACCTTCCGCCAACTGATAGGGGACGATTTGAACCGCGAAAGGATGCTGGTAAGCATGTCGGGAGTGTTTGCGTTCCTTGCGCTTCTGCTTACGGCACTTGGAATTTATGGACTGCTGATGCGCAATGTTGTCCTGCGGACAAAAGAGATTGGAATCCGTGTAGTGCTTGGCGCACAAAGGCAACAAATCGTCTTATCGATCACGAAAAAAGCGTTCATGGAGGTCTTCTGGGGGCTTTTGGCCGGGGCCGCCATCACGGCCCTACTTGCCAGGACAATCCACCAGCTTTTGGGGCAGTTCCAACCAGTACCTGTATGGCCCTATGGCATCAGCGCAGGAATCATTCTACTGATAGCTGGAATTGCCGTCTACTTCCCGGCCCGCCGCGCGGCCTCGGTCGATCCCATGCAAGCGTTACGCGCGGAATGATCCAATGACAGGAAATGCATAGCATCGGCTGCAACTCAATAAATGATTCTTGAATCTCTCAATACAGAGAGAATAATGGCAGCTACAGAATTTTTTTCCCGAACGCGGATGAGATCAGTTCCACAGCAAGGTCGGCAGTCCGGTTATGTTCATCGATGACTGGATTGACCTCGACGATTTCAAAGCTCAGCATGCGGCCATGGTCGGCGATGATTTCCATCGCCAGATGCGCCTCGCGATAGGTCGCGCCGCCGCGCACCGGCGTGCCCACACCAGGCGCATCTTCCGGGTCAATCCAGTCCATGTCGAGCGAGATATGATAACCGGCAGTCCCCCGACCGGCAGCGCGCAGCGCCTCTTCCATCACTGTGCGCATGCCGCGCTCATCGATGTCGCGCATGGTGTAGACCTCGGTGATTCCAGCGCGACGAATGTTTTCCTTCTCGGTCGCGTCGATGTCGCGCACGCCGATCAGCACGGCATTTTCCGGCGCAACTTTCGGCGACCAGCCGAAGATATTTTTCAGCGGCTCAGGCCCCAGGCCCATGATCGCCGCCATCGGCATGCCATGGACATTGCCGCTGGGCGAAGTCTCCGGCGTGTTCATGTCGGCGTGGGCGTCGATCCAGATCAACCCAATCTTCTGCTTTTTGCGGCGATAAAATTCCGCCACGCCAGAAACGGTCCCCGCAGCAACGGAGTGGTCTCCGCCGAGCACCAGCGGTGTCTGGTCGGCGGCCAGCGTTGCGATGACCTGCTCAGCTTCACGGGTACAGGTCTCCGTGATGGCATGGAGATATTTCGCTTGGTGCTCGCCCATGCTCTGCGTCTCGGCG
>DAHUZH010000202.1 GCA_027306695.1 Acidobacteriaceae bacterium | reverse complement strand
TATCGTTGATAGTACGGCAATGGAACGGACTTCTTGTCGAAATAGTATATTGCTTGCTCTTGTCCATTCCCAAAGTAGCCTTGGCCCGGTCCCGTACTTATGGGGTACTGTCCCGGATTCAGCAGTGGCGCAGGCTGAAATACCTGAGATAAGTTCAACGCCGGAGTGTCGCTAGGCACCCCGAGAATGACATTCGATAGCTCACTTCCAATAAAGTATCCCGGTGTTCCATTCAGCGCATTTCCTACAGCACCCGAAATTTGTGAAGCACCGGCATCATAGAACATCCCATATCCAGCACGCAGTACAAGGGAATTCTTTATGTTGTATGCGACGCTGACTCGCGGTGCGAAATCTGTCTTCTGTGCCGGCAAGTAGTGTTGCGGAACATTTGGGGCATACCCTGGCAGTGCAAGCACACCTCCCTGAGGGTTGGGCTCATACACCGCGCAGCAAAGCTTGTTGAGCGCATATAAAGGTATATTTAGGTCGTAACGGAGACCATAGGACAATGTCAATTTGGGTGTAACTTGAAATTTGTCGTTGGCGTATGCTCCCCAATACGGGAAAACCACGTTCAGTTCCGGAGCGGTTGGGTCTCCGCCAGCGAAGTTATACCGTTGATGAATGATTTGCGGCAACCCCATGACGAGATCCGCCATGCCATCACCCCCAGCATAGCCTTGATCATAGCCGCCTGAACTGAATTCTTGGCGTGCAGAATCATTTTGCCCAAAGTTTACATAACGGATGAAGTCCCAATCATATTCTCCTTTTCTAAAGTAATTCATACCAAAGGTCATTGAATGGCGTCCATGGAGCCAGTTCACGTTATCGGAAAATTGAAGGCTACTATTGGATGCCAGAAAGTCCTGGCCAAATCCAGGAGAAGCATAGTTGTATACGTTCACTCCGAGAACACCACGGGTGATTCCGGAACCAGTATTCTGAAAAATGGAATTGAATTTATTTGCGCTGCTGTTCAAATATGAGAGTTCACTAAAATTGACAATCGTCAGTGCTGCATATCCAATTCCCATAATGAACTCATTTGAGAGGTTTGGCGAAAATAAATGGGACTCATTGACCGTGACCAGATATCCGCTGTCGTCATTGTTCGCGACATAAGATGGAAATACTCCACCAGAATTGTCATTTACACCATGCTGGCGCGACCATGTTACAAAAAGTGTGTCTTTCGATGATAGTGTTGCATCAAACCTACTATCAAAGTGGTAGTCTGTGAAGCCTAGATTCTGAGTGGTGCTGTAATTATTCAAATAACTTGGAATACCCGGTGCATTGGGCAATGGATACAAACTTAGCACTCCAGTGGAATTTGGATCGACGAGTGGAGCTCCACCATTTCCAGTAGCAAGATCGAGCCTGTTGTTCTGGACAGGATTACGGGAGCTATGTCCAGAGGCGTCGTATGTTGTCGAAAATGGATTGTATAGTTGCAAAGGGCTTGGCCCTGATAACAATTCAGAGAAGTTTCCGGTACGTTCTGCCGCCGACGGTACTGAAGTGAATATCTGTTCTGCGCCATCGTGTTCTATGAAGTTTTCATAGTTGGCAAAAAAGAATACACGATTTTTGAGGCGCGATACGCCTGGAATATATACGGGGCCACCAAGTCCACCTCCGAACTGGTTGCGCCTTAAGGTGGGTTTTATTCCGTGAACACCCAGCGTCAACTCAGATTCTGCATTCGTAAATGGATTTACGGCATTTAATGCATCATTTTCTAGATACTCATAGACCAAGCCGTGGTAAGCCGTAGTCCCACCCTTTGTTTGAATGCTGAAAGTGGATATATCGTGGCCATTGGCTGCGGAGAAGTCGGCGACCTCAATTTTTGCGTTTCCCAATGCTGCTGAAGCCGGTTCATAACTGATGCTGCTTTCATAATTGTCATTGATGTTTACGCCGTTGATGTAGAAGCCGTTATCACGTGAACCCTGTATCAGTCCTCCAGATGTAAATGCCACTCCTCCGGATGCGAACATCGCTCCAACTGCGAATGTTCCGCCTGGGTTGATGTTTGGTTCTACAGTGGTGCTTACGCCTGGTGCAAGAGCGGCAAGCGACGTAAAATTCAAACCATTTAAAGGCAGATCCTGCATTTGCCTCTGGGAGACATTCACGTCGACGTTGGCATGATCGGTGTTCAAAAGTGGCCCGGCGCTGGTGACCGTCACGGACTGGCTTACCGACCCTGGATGAAGCTTGATATCGTACCGTGCGGTAGCGCCTAGCGTCACAGTGATCAAATCCGACGTTGCCGTCTCAAACCCTTTCTGCTGCGCCTGCAATCGGTAAATACCGGCCACTAGAGCGGAGAATTGGAAATGGCCGGTTCCGCTTGCAGACACTGTTTTGGCCGTTCCATGCGCTACGTCTGTCAAAGTGACTTGCGCATTGGGGATGGTCGCACCGGTACTGTCAAATACAAAGCCGTCGATTCCGCCGCGCTGTGCGAACTGTGCGAAGGCCGCAGAGCCGGTAAATAAGATGTCCAACAACAGCACGAACAACGTAAGTTTGATATGCCGCTTCATGTAGCCTCCGAAATGATACGTGTTTGAAAGCTTTCAAATTCTGAACAGACAATGTATATACTCCAAAGTGGAGTGCTGTCAATATCTGATTTTCGTTTTGCGATCAATGTTGGCTATCCACGTAAAACCGATAATCTTTTGCGCGAGGTCAATGTGGCTGCACCAAAAAGCACCTGTTACAGCGACAGGGGCAGCTCCAAGGAAACTTTCAGCTCGTTCACATCCCAAAAGCAATTAGCCATATGTACCGCTAGGGAACCTCTGCGCAGGTGCTTGATTTTGCAGCGACGGCTCGACGCCGGAAGATTCAGTATATTGGGGATGGAAATGCTCTGGAAAATGGAGCTGGACTGCTGTTTGTTTTGCTCTCTGAGGCGGTTTTCCCGCCTCCAGAGACACTACGCTCCGAGCGGGGCCAGCCGGTTGCGGTGTTGATATAGATTCACCAGCGCGAACGCCGCGCATAGCCATTCATGGTTTTTCTTCAAGCCCCGGTAGCGTACCTTGGTAAATCCGAAGACACGCTTGAGGATGCGAAACGGATGTTCCACTCGGGCCCGCACTCGCGACTTAGTCGTGTTTTTGCGCCGGGCTTCTTCGTCCACATAGTTTTTGAACTTCGTCCGGCGGCACGTCATGTCCTGGGCCTTGGGTGCAGCCGCGTGGATGGCTTCGGTCTGGCCCTGGTAGCCGCCATCGCCCCATACCTTGCGCTCTTCGCCGTGTAGCAGGTCGGGCAGCATATGTTTGTCCGCCACGCTGGCCGCCGAGGTACACACCGAATGCACCACCGTCTCCTTGCTGTCCACGCCGATATGCGCCTTGGCTCCGAAATACCACTGGTTTCCTTTCTTGGTCTGATGCATCTCCGGGTCGCGCTCCTGCTTTTCGTTTTTTGTCGAACTCGGCGCATGGACGATCGTCGCGTCCACGATGGTGCCGGTGGCGATGCGGATGCCTTTGCTTTCCAGATAAAGGTTCACCGTGTCCAGTATTTCGCCGCCCAGCTCGTGCCGCTCCAGCAGATGGCGGAAGCGGAGGACCGTCGTCTCGTCCGGCGCCGCGGCCACGCCCAGATCTACTCCAGCGAAGCGGCGCAGTGCCGGCGACTCATAGAAAGCCTCTTCCATGCCTGGGTCCGACAGGCTGAACCACTGCTGCCGAAAATACGTCCGCAGCATGATCGACCGACCGACCGGCTGCCGTCCATTGCCCGCCTTGGGGTAATGCGGCTCCACCAGCGCCAGCAGCTCGCTCCACGGAACAACCTGCTCCATATGGTCGAGGAAAAGCTCCCGCTTGCTCTTGCGCCCGTGCTTCTCGAAACTCGCCTGCGACGCAAACGTCTGCTGAAAACGCGCCTTTCTCTTCATGCTTTCAGTTTAACCAATCACCGCGCACCCGCTGCACTTAATCAGAGTTTCCCTAGCGTCGCTCATTTGAAAGGATGTTTTGATTGCTATAATCCAGGATGCATCATGCTAAAAACATAGAGATTGTCGATTTTTGGAGCGAGAAGGTCTGAGCATATGCCCAACATGAAGCAGATCGCTCGGATAGCAAACGTGTCGTTGGGGACTGTTTCACATGTTCTA
>DAHUZH010000201.1 GCA_027306695.1 Acidobacteriaceae bacterium | reverse complement strand
CGAAGTAAGAACTACCGAACGGGGATGCAGGGCGTCTCCGCTTTTAGGAAGGAAGTAAATTTTATGATTCCGCAGAACCTACGCAATAAGAATCGCCAGCGCGTGCATGCGCGTATCCGCCGCAAGATGCAGGGCACGGCGGAGCGGCCACGGCTGAACGTATATCGCTCGCTGAACCAGATTTACACGCAGCTCGTCGACGACCAGGCAGGCACGACACTGGCTGCGGTTTCGAGCGTGACCGCCAAATTGAAGACGGGCGGCAACGTCGCCGCCGCGAAAGAAGTCGGCAAGCAGATCGCCGAGAAGGCCAAGGAAAAGGGAATCAAGAAGGTGGTCTTCGACCGCGGCGGATACCTGTACCACGGCCGCATCAAGGCGCTGGCCGATGCCGCGCGCGAAGCGGGACTCGACTTCTAAGGATAAACAGACTGGAGACGGTCTGAAAGGAAAACGGACGGAATGGCAATACTCAAAAAGAAGCTGGAAGCCGGGCAGTACAACCTGAAGGACCAGGTGGTCTCGATCAACCGCGTGACCAAGGTCGTCAAGGGCGGCAAGAACATGTCCTTTGCGGCACTGGTGGTGGTGGGCGATGCATCTGCCGGAGTGGTGGGCTTCGGTTCCGGCAAGGCCAAGGAAGTTCCGCAGGCGATCCGCAAGGGCATCGAAGCGGCGAAGAAGCATCTCGTCCGCGTTAACATGACGGACACGACGATTCCGCATCAGGTGCTGGGACGCTTCGGTTCCGGTCATGTGCTGTTGAAGCCCGCGCCCGAAGGTACGGGGGTCATCGCCGGAGGCGCCGTGCGCGCGATCATGACTTCGGTGGGAATCCAGAACGTTTTGACCAAGAGCCTGGGATCGGCCAATCCACATAACGTGGTGCGGGCCACCTTCGAGGCCCTGAGTCAGTTGCGCGACAAGCGCGAAGTGGCTGCCCTGCGCGGCAAGCCGGTAGAGGAGTTGTAATCATGGCGGAGAAAAAATCGCAGGCCAAGGTTCAGACCCAGGCCAAGATTCGGATTGAATATTTCAAGTCGGCCATCTGCACCCCGGAGAAGCACAAGAAAGTCATCAAGGGCCTGGGCTTTACGCGGCTGCGCCAGATCGTCGAGCGCGAGGACACTCCCTCGGTGCGCGGCATGGTGAAGGTGGTTCCGCATCTGGTTCGCATCGTCGAATAGTTTTTATGTAACCGCCATGCAGGCAAGCTCCGCATGGCGAAGTGAGGACAAGCAATCATGAATCTGTCGAATTTAAGAGCGCCCAAGAAGGCGAATGCGAACCGCAAGCGCGTAGGGCGCGGCATGGGTTCGGGCATGGGCAAGACTTCGACCCGCGGTCATAAGGGCCAGGGATCGCGTTCCGGTTCCAGCCTGATGCGCGGGTTTGAAGGCGGCCAGATGCCGTTGCATCGCCGCCTGCCGAAACGCGGCTTTACCAACATTTTTCGCACTGAATATACAGTCTTGAATCTGGATCGGCTGGCTGAAGTCGGCGAGACGGAACTGACCTATGAAAAGATGGTGGGGTTGGGTCTGGTCCGCAAGCGCAATGCGCTGGTCAAGGTGCTCGGCGTTGGGGACCTGACCGTGGCCGTGACTGTACACGCCCATAAATTCTCGAAGACCGCGCAGGATAAGATTGAAAAGGCTGGCGGCAAGGCAATACTGATCGGCGAGTAATGCTCGACGAGTAAGAGCAGGAGTTTCATGCTGGAAAAACTGGCGAATATCTTCCGAATTCCCGACCTGCGCAAGCGGGTGTTGTTTACATTGTTCATCCTCGCCATCTACCGGCTGGGTTCCCATATCCCCACGCCTGGAATCAATACCAAGTTGCTGGAGCAGTTTTTCCAGCAGAACAGCGGAAGCTCTCTCGGTTTAATCGATATGTTCAGCGGCGGCAACCTGCGCCGTTTGACCGTCTTTGCGCTGGGCATTATGCCCTACATCACCGCCGCCATTATTTTTGAGCTGCTGACAGTGGTCTATGAGCCACTGGCCCGTCTTCAAAAAGAAGGCGACATGGGCCGCAAGAAGATTACGCAATGGACCCGTTATATGACGGTGGCCCTGGCCGTGGTGCAGTCGTTTGCAATTGCTCTGACGCTGGTGCATGGCTCGGGAAGCGTCCCTTATGTGACCAACCCGGGACCGGGTTTTGTGCTGATGACGGTATTGACGCTGACCACCGGCGCGACGTTCGTCATGTGGCTGGGCGAGCAGATTACGGACCGCGGCATCGGCGAAGGAATGAGTTTGCTGATCTTTGCTGGCATTGTGGTGGGTATTCCCAACGGTATTTCAGACCTGTATGAAAAGGTGCACACGCAGGCGTGGGGAGGGTTCACTGTCCCGGCGGTCTTGATCCTGCTGGCCGTGATGATGGCCGTTGTCGCCTTTATCGTATTTGTGGAGCGCAGCGAGCGGCGCATTCCAGTGCAGTATGCCAAGCGCATCGTCGGACGGCGTTTGATGGGTGGCCAGTCGACCCACTTGCCTCTGCGCGTGAACGCTGGCGGCGTGATGCCGGTGATTTTTGCGGCCTCCATTCTTTCCGCTCCGCTGCTGTTTGCCCACGCGACGATTGGAGGTTTTTCCTTCCACGACAGCCGCTTCTTGGGGCCGATTTTCGATGCTCTCCAGGTGGGTGAACCCTGGTACGAGTTGCTGTACTGTCTGGCGATTGTTTTCTTCGCCTACTTTTATATTTCGATCATCTTTCGTCCCGACGATATCGCCGACAACATGCGCAAGTACGGCGGTTTTATTCCCGGCATCCGTCCTGGCAAGCGGACGGCGGACTTTGTCAACGACATTTTGACGCGCATCACTTTGGTCGGCGCTCTCTACCTGATTGTCGTTTCGTTGATCCCGCAGTTCATGATCAGCGGCATCCACCTCAACCACCTTTGGCTGCTGGGACCATTTTTCGACCGGCTGCCGACCTGGGTGACCAATGGTCTAGGCGTAAATTTCTACTTCGGCGGTACTTCGCTGCTGATCGTCGTGGGTGTTGCGATGGACACCATCAACAAGGTGGAAGCGCACCTGATTATGCGGCATTATGATGGCTTTTCGACCAAGAGCGGACGGGTCCGCGGAAGGCGGTCGTGGTAGTGCCGGTGATGGAGAGACCAGCAGGCTCGGAAGCCGTGACCACACCCATCCTCACCACCCCAGGCCCAATTTTATTGTTGGGCGCGCCGGGAGCGGGCAAGGGGACGCAGGCCAAAGTCCTGATGATGGAGTGGTCGATTCCGCAGATTTCTACCGGCGATCTGTTGCGCGAGATGCGGAAAGATCCAGTCAAGAGCGCATCTCCACTGGGCAGGCAGATCCGCCAGGTGATGGATGCCGGTCAACTGGTGTCAAACGATCTGGTCCAGGCGATGGTGCTCGAAAGGCTCAAGCTGCCGGACACCAGGCGTGGCTACGTCCTGGACGGCTTTCCGCGCACTCTGCCGCAGGCAGTCTGGTTGGACCAACAACTGGGCCGCCAAAACCAGGCGCTTCCGGTTGTTGCTGTAAATGTTCAGGTTAGCTATACTAATCTTTTGCGCCGACTTACAGGCCGCCGCAATTGTCCCACCTGCGGTCGCATTTACAACATCTATTCAAACCCGCCGCAAAACGACACCGTCTGCGATGTGGATGGGACAGCCTTAGGACAGCGGGCGGATGATTCTGAATCGATCGCATGCGAACGTCTCCGAATGCATGAAGCGCTGACCGCCCCCGTGGTCGCCCACTATAGAGATTTGGGAAGGTTTGCGGAAGTGGATGGAGAGCGGCCCGTGGACGACGTGACGCGCGCGGTGATGGACGCTATTGTGCGTCTGCGGAGTTAGTGCGCCATGGCCATTGTGATACGTACGTCGAAGGAAATTGCCAAGATGCGGCGCAGCGGAGTGGCGTTGCGCAGTGTGCTGGACGCATTGCGCGACAGCATCGCGCCGGGCATGACGACGATGGACCTGGAAGGAATTGCCGAGGCGAAGATCGCCGAAGCCGGGGCTGTCGCGGCGTTCAAGGGGTATCGCGATTATCCTTGCGTGCTGTGCACGTCGGTGAACAGCGAAGTGGTGCACGGCATACCTTCGGCAAAGCGGACGTTGTGCGAGGGAGATGTGGTCTCGATCGATTGTGGGTTG
>DAHUZH010000200.1 GCA_027306695.1 Acidobacteriaceae bacterium | reverse complement strand
GGCTACGCTGATCTCTCTGACTTTTTCTATGTCTGGCTGCGTCGATCCTTACACGGAATCTATCCGCAACTCATGAGCACCCTGCTAGTGCCCAAGAAGCAGGAACTGGTAGCGATGCCTTATCGTTTCGAGGGCGGCAAAGAAGAAGCTAAGGAGTTTTTTGAGGACGGCTTTGGCAAAGCCATGCGGCGGATGCGCGCCAACCAGCATCCCGATTATCCCGTCACCATCTACTACGCCTTTAAGCAATCCGAGAACGATGAAGACGATGAGGATGTGGAGAACACGACTACAGCATCGACGGGTTGGGAGACGATGCTGGCAGGTCTCCTCTCAGCGGGCTTTCATGTGACTGGAACTTGGCCCATGAGAACGGAAGGATCGGGCAGAATGATTGCGAAGGGCACCAATGCGCTGGCATCCTCCATTGTTCTTGTCTGCCGTCCACGCTCAGAGGATGCGCCGCTCACCACACGCAAGGATTTTCTGGGAACCCTGAAGCGCGAGCTTGGCCCGGCCATTCGCACGCTGCAGCAGGGCAATATTGCCCCAGTCGATTTGCAACAAGCCGCCATCGGCCCCGGCATGGGCATTTACTCCCGCTATTCCAGAGTTCTTGAGAGTAACGGCAGTCCAATGGGCGTTCGCACGGCGCTGGGTCTTATCAACGCCGCGCTCGATGAGGTTTTGTCGGAGCAGGAAAGCGATTATGATCCCCAGACGCGCTGGGCGCTGGTGTGGTTTGAGGAACGCCGTTACGATCTGGGTGAGTTTGGCCGCGCAGAAGTGCTGGCCAACGCCAAGGGCGTAAGCGTGCAGGGCGTGGTGGAGGCTGGCATTCTCTCATCGCACGGCGGCAAAGTGCGCCTGCTGGAGCGCAAGGAACTTGACCCACGTTGGGACCCGGCCACGGACAAGCGCATTACCGTATGGGAAGTGACGCAGCACCTGATCCACCGGCTGGACCAGAAGGGCCAGGATGCGGCGGCGGAGCTTGTATCGCGCGTGGGCGGCTTGGCAGAAACGGCGCGTGAATTGGCCTATCGCCTGTATACCCTGTGCGAACGCAAGGGTTGGGCGGAAGAGGCCGGATACTACAATGCGTTGGTGGTGGCATGGCCTGCGATTCGCGGCAGAGAGTTCACGCTGACAGGAGACCGATAAATGGCAGTGACGAATGCGGAGCGCATTGGGCGCGGCTTGGAACTCCTCAAAACAGGACTGTTCCCGTTTGTGGAGCGAGAGCTAAAAGGTGCATACAAGCAGAAATGGGAAGAGACGGTGCTGCCGAATTTCCCTGACTGGCAGACCCGCGCCTATGATCTGAAGCGCGGAGAAATCAATTGGGACGTGCAGGCGCTTTTGTCCGTCATGCTGGGGCAGTGGAACGAGGTCTTCAAGCGAACTCTCGGCCCTTCCGAGCGCACGCTGGTTAACGAGCTGATCCAGGTTCGTAACAAGCACGCGCACCAGAAGCCATTCTCAACAGACGAAGCATACCGCGCTCTGGATTCCGTTTCTCTGCTGCTGAAGTCTGTAAGTGCGCTGGGAGCCGGAGAAGCGGAAACGATGAAGGCGGAACTACTCCGACTGAAGTATGAGGAGCAAGTGCGCCGGGAGCAGCGCAAAGAAGCGGCTGCTCCAGTGGAAGGACGGCCTGCCGGTGGGCTACGCCCGTGGCGTGAGATTGCCGTGCCGCATCCAGATGTCGCCAGCGGACGCTACATGCAGGCGGAATTTGCTGCTGATCTGTGGCAGGTGTATCTGGGCGAGGGGTCGGAAGAATATAAGGATCCGGTCGAGTTCTATCGCCGGACATTTTTGACCGAAGGCTTGCAAACCCTTCTGAAGAACGCCATGCGGCGGCTGGCGAAACAGAATGGCGACCCTGTGGTGGAGTTGCAGACAAACTTTGGCGGCGGCAAAACGCACTCGATGCTTGCCTTGTATCACCTTTGCGGCAATGTGCCACCCGGTGCTCTGCCCGGTATGGACACGCTGGCGACTGAGGTGGGACTCTCCATGCCGCCAAAGGTGAACCGCGCCGTGTTGGTGGGCAATCGCATTTCTCCGGCGGATGTTCACAAAAAGCCCGATGGGACAGTGGTGCGCACGCTGTGGGGCGAAATGGCATGGCAGCTTGGCGGCGAGAAAGGCTATGAGATTGTCCGCGCGGCAGACGAAAAGGGCGTGAGTCCCGGCGATGAGCTGCGCATACTACTGAAGACATTCTCCCCGTGCCTGATCTTGATCGACGAATGGGTCGCCTATGCGCGACAGCTTTACAGCAAAAACGACTTGGTCGCAGGGGATTTCGACGCGCACTTCACCTTTGCTCAAACGCTGAGCGAAAGCGCAAAGATCGTTGATGGCGCGCTTCTGGTGGTGAGCATCCCTGCCTCGCAAACTGAAATTGGCGGCGAGGGTGGACAGGCTGCACTGGAGCGTCTGAAGAACGTGATGCAGCGTGTGGAAACTTCCTGGCGACCGGCCACGGCGGAAGAGAGCTTTGAGATTGTCCGCCGCAGACTGTTCCAACCAGTGACTGACCCTGATCTTTTGAAGCAGCGCGATGTCGCGATTCGAGCATTTGTAGAGGAGTATCGGAAAAACCCTAAGGAATTTCCGGACGAAGTTTCCAGAGTGGACTACGAGCAGAGGATGAAGCGCGCCTATCCTGTGCATCCTGAACTGTTCGACCGACTCTATAACGACTGGGCCAGCTTGGAGAAATTTCAAAAGACTCGCGGCGTGCTGCGGTTGATGTCTGCGGTGATTCATCGTCTCTGGGAGCGGAATGATGCTGGGCTGGTGATTCTTCCTGCCGCTGTCCCCGTGGACGCGCCGGAAGTGCAGGAAGAACTCATCCGTTATCTGCCGGAGGGCTGGAAGCATGTCATTGAGCGTGATATCGACGGCACCAGCAGTCTTCCGCTGCGAATGGATGCGGAAAATCCTTTGTTCGGGCGAGTGTCGGCGTGTCGTCGGGTAGCACGCACACTGTATCTAGGCTCTGCACCCACATTTAACGCAGCGCGAAAAGGCATCGAAGACCGACGCATTAAGTTGGGTTGCGTTCAGCCTGGCGAGAACTCGGCAACCTTTGGAGATGCTCTGCGCAAGCTGGTTGATCTATCCACCTACCTCTATCTCGATGGCAATCGCTACTGGTACTCGACTCAGGCCAGCGTGGCACGTTTGGCGCAGGAGCGTGCCGCATCCCAGCCCGATCATGACGTGCTCGACCTGGTACGCAGGCGGTTGCAGGATCAGGCGAAAGAGCGAGGAGAATTTGTTCGCGTTCACGTTTGTCCACCAACTTCCAATGATGTGTCAGACGATCAGGAAGTCCGGCTCGTCATTCTCAACCCGGAGCAGACACATCTGTCGAAACAGCCAAACAGCACAGCAGTGCGTGCGGCACAGGAAATTCTTGATCGCGGTGGTGCAGGAAGAAGCAGCCGCAACATGCTTGTATTTCTTGCTGCTGACCAGGGCAAGTGGAACGATTTGAAGCAGGCAGGAAGGCTGGAACTGGCTTGGGAATCGGTTGTGAAAGAAATCATACAGAGAGCGTTGATTGTAGAGACGACGGAGGAAGATCAGGCCAAGAAAAAACTGGAAGCTGCGAAGCGAACGGTGCAGGATCAAATTCCAGAATGCTATATGTGGCTTTTAGTGCCGGAACAGGCCACACCAGTGCAAGGGCAAAAAATTCCCGACGTTGAGATACGGGAGTATCGTCTTCAGGGAAATGAACCGCTTGCGATCCGTGCCTCCAAACGAATGGTGAAAGATGAATTGCTGATACGCGAGATGGCGGGAACACGTTTGCGACATGAGATGGATCAAATTCCTTTGTGGCGCGGCAATGCAGTTCAGGTGAAGCAGCTAGTAGAAGATTTTGCCTGTCATATCTATCTACCCCGCGTCAGGAATACTCAGGTTTTGCTTACGGCGATTGAAGATGGAGTGAAGAGCTTTAGCTGGGATGTTGAAACTTTCGCCTATGCAGATGGTTTCGATAAGAATACGAATCGATATCTTGGATTGGTTGGCGGAAGACAAGCGCGGGTTCGGTTGGACAGTGAAAGCTTTGTGGTTATACCCAGCATTGCAGTCGAACAACTGCGGATGGATCGTGAGACCGCTGAGGCTAAGGGAATTGTAAGCGATGTCCCGAATGC
>DAHUZH010000001.1 GCA_027306695.1 Acidobacteriaceae bacterium | reverse complement strand
CTCAGCAAGCTGCACTTCCCGGCTACGCTGGTCTTCGTGGCAGTCGCAGGCGAGGAACAGGGCCTCTACGGCAGCCGCCATCTGGCGCAGTTTGCCAAGGAGCACGGCTGGGACCTGGAAGGCGTGCTGAACAACGACATCGTCGGCGGCAATACCACGCCTGGCGACGAGCTACAGAACAAGAACGTTGTGCGCGTTTTTTCTGAGGGCATTCCCGCCACCGCCAGCGAACAACAGCTCCGCATGATCCGCATGCTGGGCGGCGAAAGCGATTCGCCTTCGCGCGAACTGGCGCGCGAGATCGCCGACGTGGCCCGGACATATTTCGCGCCCAGCAGCAGCGCGCAACCGTTCCATCCCGTTCTGGTTTTCCGTCTGGACCGCTATCTGCGCGGCGGCGACCACTATTCCTTCAATCTGGAAGGCTTCCCAGCCGTGCGATTTACCGAATGGCGCGAGGACTTCAACCATCAGCACCAGAATGTGCGAGTGGAAAACGGCGTGCAGTATGGCGATCTGCTGAAATATGTCGATTTCCATTACGTCGCGCATGTCGCCAAATTGAACGCCGCCACGCTGGCCACAATGGCCTCCGCGCCGGGCACGCCAACGAATGCGCGGATTATTACAGACAAGCTCGACAACAATACGGAACTGGCATGGGACGCTCCTGCAGGAGCGCCTGCGGGCACGACGTATCAAATCGTATGGCGCGACACCTCGGCGCCGGACTGGCAGTTTTATTACTCCGTCGGCGCGGAGACGCACGCGACCATCCCCGTGTCGAAGGACAATGTGATCTTCGGAATACGCGCAGTCAACCAGGCAGGCCAGCGCAGCCCGGCGGCCTTCCCGTTTCCGGCACGCTTTCATACACCGCCGCTTCCAAAGAAGTAGCGCCGGACGCAATCAAGACGTAGGCTGGATGAGTATGCCTCGATCGGGTCCAATGATGTTGTCCTTTCCCCCGTTCGCCGGGATGGTCCGCAAGGTCATCCTGGCGACGGTGGCCATTTTTTTTGCACTATTGCTGCTGCGCTGGATTGCGCCGGGGACCGCCATCGGCATCTTTGCCATCGGCGCGCTGACCCCTACTATGGTGACGCATGGAGCAGTGTGGCAACTGCTCACGTACAGTTTTTTGAGCGGCGGGATATTTCAGATCGCATTCGACATGCTGTCGCTATGGTTTATCGGCGCGTACCTGGAGAGCACCTACGGCACGCGCTGGGTGACAGAGCTGTACTTCATTTCAGTCGTAGGAGCCGCGCTCACGACGGTTGCCGTCTCTTACACGCATATCTTCCACATGACGCCGCGTGCGACCACGTATGGCGCTGCTGGCGGCATCTTCGGTCTGATGGCTGCCTTTGGCGTGCTGATGGGTGACCAGAAATTTCTTCTCTTCCCCCTGCCCATCTCCATCCGCGCCAAATACCTGGTGATGATCTACATGCTGGTCGCGCTGGCCAGCGTGATCCAGGGGCCGAGCGGCTTTATCTATCTGGCTTATTTGGGAGGCGCGCTGTTCGGCTACCTCTACGTGAAGCAGGCCCCACGTCGCGGCTTCGCTTATGCGGCCTCCGAGCGTGCCTTCTCGCTGCGCAACGGATATTACCGGTGGAAACGACAGCGCGCAGCACGCAAGTTTGAGGTATACATGCGCAAGCATGGCCGCACAGTCAAGTTTGACGGACAAGGCCGACTCATCGATCCCGACAAAAAGAAAGACCCTAACGACCGACGCTGGATGAACTGAACATCATTAGACAATCGGCTGCTTCCTCAGATGGGCCGCAAAGAATGCGGCCCATCTGGAGAAGCAGCGGCTTACCTGGTTCCCGCCGTTTCATTCCATAAAAACGCCATCTCATCCGCATAATCGCCGACAAGCTGGTGGATGGAGACGCCGGAACTATGGCCAGCCTTCAGCTCATAGTGCAGCAAGATGGGCCGGTCGCTGGCGCTGGCGGCCTGCATGGCGGCGGTCATTTTGCGTGCGTGGAGTGGGGCCACGCGCGTATCGCTGCTGCCGGTAAAGAACATGATGGCCGGATATTTGGTCCCCGTCCTGACATTCTGATACGGCGAGTATTTCAGCAGGTAATTCAACTGGGCGGGATTTTCCGAAGAGCCGTATTCGGTGGTCCAGAAACGGCCAATCAGAAAATTCTGGTAGCGCAGCATGTCGAGCAGCGGGAACCCGCACCAGATGGCCCCGAAGAGGTGTGGCCGCTGCGTCATGGCCGCGCCCATCAGCAGACCGCCGTTGGAACGGCCGCGGATGGCAAGCATTTTTGGCGTCGTGTAATGGTTGGCAACAAGATAATCGGCGGCCGCGTAGAAGTCGTCGAAAACATTCTGCTTGTGCTCGAACATCGCCGCCTTATGCCACGCCTCGCCATACTCATCACCACCGCGAAGGTCGGGTAGCGCAAAATATCCGCCTTGTTGCAGCCACCATGCATATTCCGGGTTCCATTCCGGCGTCATGCTCAGGTCAAATCCGCCATACGCGGTCATCAGCGTGGGCACGCTGCCGTCGCGCGGCAGGCCCTTGCGGCCTACGATGAACATGGGCACGCGCGTACCATCCTTCGAGCGATAGAACACCTGCCGTACTTCATACTGGTCGCTGTTGAACGGTACTTTCTCCGCGAAGAATACATCGGACTTGCCGTTGGACGTGTCGTAGCTGTAAATCGTCGGCGGACGATTCAGGGATTCAAAGCTGTAGAAACCGATCTTCTGGTCAATCTTGCCATACACGCCCGTGCCGGTCCCGATGCCGGGATAGCTCAGCTCGCCCACTTGCTTGCCATCCATCTTGTAGATCGTGGTCTGGGTCTTCACATCCACAAGCTTGGTGACGAACAGATGCTTCCCAGTTATGGTAAAGCTGTCGATGACATTCGTACCTTCGGGCACAACCGTCTGCCATGACGCCTCTTCGGGATGGGCCATGTCGACCTTGACGATGCGGCCATTCGGCGCTTTGTAGTCGGTTTTGACATAGACCGCATCATCCACTACCTGCCCGCTGAAATGCGACTTGATTCCATAGATCACCTGCTGCCATTCGCTATCTGGATGGCGCAGGTCCTTGACCAGAATGTCTTCCTGCGTCGCGGGAACACCGTGCGCAATTTGCAGCACAAGATAGCGTTCATTCTGCGACACCCGCGCGCTGGTCAGATCCAGTGGCCCCAGTTTGCGTCCCTTGTAGGTGTCGCCGAAGATCATTTTGTCTGCCGTTACCGGCGTGCCGAAGGCATGGTAATACACATGCGTGCCAGTGTGGTTGTAGACCGAGTAATAGATTCCCTTGCTCTTTGGGGCCAGGCTGGCGCCAAAATATCGCGCAGGTGGCAGCACATCGGCAAGGTCCTTTTGGGTCTTGATATCGCGAACATGGACCGTGCCTTCATCCGCCCCGCCCACCCGCACAGCGTAAACCAGCAGCTTTGCATCCGGCGAAGCACCCAGGATGCTGACAGAGGTGTTCTGGTCGGAACTGAGCTTGCTGGCATCAATCAGCAGTTCATCCGTGCCTTGCAGTCCGCGGCGCATATAAATGGATGCCTGGTTCTGGTCTGCCGTTTTTTTCTTGAAAAAGTAGACGTCCTTTTCCATGATCGGCATGGTTTCCGTATCGACCTTCATCAGCGCCGTCAATTCGCTGGCGATCTTGGATCTGTTTTTTAACTGCGAAAGATAGAGCTGCGTGTAGGCCATCTGGGCACCAATCCATTGACGCACCAGCGGATCGTTGTCGCTTTCCAGCCAGCGATAGTTATCGACAATCGTGATTTTCTGCGAGACAGCCTGCTCCTCGGGGCAAGGCGGTTGATTACAGGCAGTGACAGACTTGATCTGATATTGGTTGACTACCGGAATGATCGGCGTCGGCGGGGGCGGCGGTAGCGTAATGCCTCCTCCACCATGGATCGGACCAGTTTGTTGTGCCTGCGACGTTGCTGGCAGAAGCAGGATGCTAAAAATCATTGCGCATGCTGGAACTGCAGCGCCCTTCACAAGACGAGAAAAACTAATCATCACTTCATATCCTCCAAACCATCGAAACCATTATGCAGGGACAGGAGCGGGAAAGCCACCTCATTTCAGAAATGGACGCGAAGGGGGTAGAGAAGGATTCGTAAAAATTAAAAAACACCGGTCTTGCGGCGTATGTCCGCGCTTAGACCGCGACAGTGAACGTGTCGCCTGCGCGCTCAACGGCACGATACAGCGTGTCGCGCTCGAATGGAATGCGTCCGGCCTCGGCGATGAGGCGCACAAGGTCGGCGCGGCGCATGCCTTGTGGCGTTTCCGCGCCCGCATCGTGATAGATTTTTTCTTCGATCACGGTCCCGTCGATGTCGTCCGCGCCGAAACGCAGTGCGATCTGCGCGATCTTGGCCGTCATCATCTGCCAGTATGCCTTGATGTGACCGAAGTTATCGAGCATCAGGCGACCAACGGCAATCTGGCGAATGTCGGTAAGTCCGCTGGTCTTCGGCAGGTGGTCGAGCGCGGTATTGTCGGGGTGAAAGGCCAGCGGGATAAAGGTCTGGAAGCCACCGGTTTCGTCCTGCAAGGCGCGCAGCCGCAGCAGGTGGTCCACGCGGTCTTCATCGTTTTCGACATGGCCGTAAAGCATGGTGGCGTTCGAGCGAAGCCCTAGTTGATGCGCGATGCGCGCCGTCTCCAGCCACTCCGCGCCGTCGATTTTGTGGTCGCAGATGATGTGCCGCACGCGATCGGAAAAAATTTCCGCCCCGCCGCCGGGCATGGAATCCACGCCTGCAGCCTTCAACTTTTCAATCGTCTCGCGGATGGTCAGCTTTGAACGTTTGGCGAGATACGCGATCTCCACCATGGTAAATGCCTTGACGTGGACCTTCGGGAAGCGCTCTTTCAGTCCGCGAATCAGGTCGAGAAAATATTCCAGTTGCAGATCGGGATGCAGGCCACCGACTAAATGGAATTCCGTCACAGCTTCAGAGTAGCCTTGCGCGGCCCGCTCCCATGCTTCTTCGAGCGCCATGGTGTAGGCTCCGGGCGCGTCCTTCTTGCGCCCGAAAGCGCAGAGGCGGCACGCAGCCACACAGACGTTGGTGGGATTTATATGACGATTGACGTTGAAGTAGGCGATGTCGCCGTGCATCTTTTCGCGCACCCAGTTGGCCAGCCAGCCCACGGCGAGAATGTCCGGCGAACGATAGAGCGCCACGCCATCCTCAAAGCTCAGACGCTCTTCCGCAAACACCTTCTCGGCGATGGCCGGCAACAGCGGGTCGTCCGTCTGGAAAGAATGCCGGGATTTACTGATTGCTTCCACGTTCGCCACCACTTCCCATCATAATCGACGGATACGGATGTAACGCAGCGTCGGCATCGAGAACCGTTGGTGGAATGAATGCATTCTGCATATTTTTTGTTGCAGTCCCAGTAGGACTGTTAGGCTGAGAAAGAACAATTTCCTAATCTCACGCACCCGAGATATGTACCTGTGCGCTTTTTATCTGGCTTGCTGATTCTTTGCTTTCTTCCCGGTCTCGCGCTCGGTGGCCCGATAACCGCGCCCGCTTCGGACCTGGGCCAATTCCCTGCCATCCCGGCAACAAGCCTGGACAAGGCACAGATGAGTCTGCCGCAGAATTTTTCCGGTTCACTGAATTTAGTCATCATTTCTTTTGCCCGTGAGCAACAGCGAGACGTCGATACCTGGATTCCGGTGGCACGCCAGATTGAAGCCGCGCACAGTAAGCTGCGCTACTACGAGTTGCCCACCATGTCCTGGGAAAACCTGCTATACCGCTGGTGGTTTAACGCTGCTCTGCGCAGCGACACCACAGACATCGCCTTACGCAAACGAATCCTGACCGCCTACGTAAGCAAGCGTAAGTTCCGTCAAGCACTGCATATTGTCAATGAGAAGCAGGTAGTCGCCATCCTCGTCGACCGGGCAGGTCACGTCGTATGGCGTGCGAACGGACCTTACACGGAAGCAGACAGGCCAACATTGCTGTCTGCGATAGCGGCCAGCGGTGCATAGCACGCACCCTTTGCCCACGATCAACGATCAATCCAGCCGTTTCTCCATCTGCCAGGCATCTATCGTTTCCAGGTAATATCGCGGAACACGCGCAAGAGTTCGATAGCCCAGTTGCCGATAAAAGCGAAGCGCAGAGGAGTTATCGACCGCAACGTGAAGTTGAATGCTGCCACCGTTGCCTGCCCGGAGCCAGTCTTCCAGCCCCTGATGGAGTTGCCAGCCTACACGCTCGCGCCGGTATTCCGGTAAAACATCGATGGTGATCAACTCGCCATGCCTCAAGCCGTGACGCTGCCATTGCCCGAGTGCGGCAAACCCAACAATTGTCCCGGATTTCTCCGCAACCAGCGTCAATACCGACCGGGTGCGGAGCAGGCCCGCAATTTCCTGGGGTGGATAGGCGATGCCTGGTGGAAAACAAAGAGCATCTATCGCCAGCAGCCGATCCAAGTCACGCAGCACTGCCGGACGCACCACGCAATTGGAAGCGTCCGGCAGTGTCATAGTGCCCTTATCATGGCTGCGCTATACCGGCCACAAGTTCAGAACGACGAGTTTACTGCTTCTTCCTTCGGCTGCACCAGGACTCCATGCAACAGGGTTGCAGCAACCAGGCCACCCTTGGACGAGCCAACGATATGAGTGCGCCAGCCCGCGTTCCACCAAATCGACTTTCTGTCCGCTGGATTGATCCCAAATAACAGATCGGAATCATACGAAGTAGCCATCACCCGCTTTAGCCGAGCGTCATATTGCAAGCCACTGATGTTGTTGATGGGCAGGTCCGCGTCTTGCCAGCTCTGGCCCTGGTTCTCACTGTACGCGACGCCTAAGCGCCCTCCGGCCCACAAGCGACCATCATCATCAACGGCGACGTAACGCACGCGACTCCAGCCTGCGGGAAGATTTGCCGGCTGCCAACTCTTTGCCTGATTGAGCGAAACATATAACACGGAGGGGCCGTTGGCCAACACCGTGCTACCACCCGCCGCGATGTTCCAAAACGGCAGACTCGAAGATTTCATTGTGGAGGAAACATGGCTTCTCCGCCAGACAAAGCCGCTGTCGCTGCTTGAATAGACGCCGTCCGAGGTCGCAGCGTACCACTTGCCATCCGCAAACGCCAAGCCATGCACAGCACCTTCGATCTTGCCATCTGGCAGATAGGTCGTTTCTGTAGAGACATAGCGGTGCTTCTTTTTGTAAAGCACGACTTTACGGGTGGACTCTTTCAGGCGGTTGCTGATGTCGTCCCACCTGGCTCCAGTCCAGCGATAGACACCGTGGTTGGTTCCGGCCAGCAGGTTGCCACTCGGAGACAGGGCAAGAGCAAAGACATCGCGCCCATCCAGTCCTGAGCCGATCTGGTTCCAGCTTTCTCCTAGGTCCTTCGATACGAATACGCCGCCGAAGCGTTTGTCATTCAGCACGCCGGCATAAATTGTGTCTGGGTTCCGGGGATCGACCGCCATCGAAGAGACCTGACGCTGCGCGAATCCGAGATTGGAATCGTGGAAGCTTTGCGAGCCGTCCTCACTATCGAGGACGCCGCTGCGATCTGTCGCCATCAGAATGTGCTGCGAATTTCTGGGGTCGATGTAGATGTCGTTGATGATGATGTCGTTCGGCGTCATCAACGTCCACTTGGTCCCCGCATCCGTGGTCCGGTAGAGTCCCTCGGTGGTCCCGGCATAGACGGTATCGGGATGATTTGGGTCCTGCATCAGGACGCGCGTGCGCCGGGCAGCGGAAGGAATGCCTTGAATCTTATGAAACTCGGCGCCTGCGTCGATGCTCTTGTAAATCCCGGAGCAGGCGCTGGCATAAACAGTGTCATGAGCATGGGGGTCGATGATGATTGAGAACACGTCCGAGTCGACGATCAAGCCCTGCTTGATGTTTTGCCACGAGCGGCCGCCGTCCTGGGTCTTCCATGGCAAATGCCAGGTGCCAGCGTAGATGTCTTCCGGATTTACAGGATCGATGGCAATCGATTCCACTTCATGGATTTCGATGCTGCCCGGCGGGCTGATCAGGCTCCAGTGCAGTCCGCCATCTTCGCTGCGATAAACGCCTTTCAGCGTTCCGGCAACGAAGACTTTGGGGTTGGAAGGGGCCTGTGCCAGCGCGCGGACTGACTGTCCCTGCATGTCCGGCACGGCCTTCCAGTGGTGTCCTTCATCTTCGCTGATGAAGACCCCTCCAGACGGACGATCCAGCATCCAGGCACCGACAATCAGGCGTTGCGGATTGGACTCGTCGAACAGAATGTGGTCTAGCACCAGCGAATCCGAAGTCGAGATCTTGCTCAACCGGCTCCATTGAATGCCGTTGTCCGTTTGATAAATCCAGCTGTCGCTCGTGCCCAGCAGGATGTGGGAAGGTGTTGTGGGGCTGTGAGCAAAACTGCGCGCGTCTCCACCATACGGGCCAACCGTCGGCCACATCTGGGCAGAGGTGCGGGTTGCAAAGAGAAGACTCAATAGTCCCAAGATCAAAATTTGAATGGAAGAGGAGGTTCGACGCATGTTTTTAACCAACCGAAATTGAGGTAAACCAAGGGCTGCGAATGCGCCATGAGCGCGATGGATGAGGTGAAGCAAGCAACCTGCACGGCCAAGGTTCTGTAAGAAAAAGGGCCGACCGGAAAATCCGGACCGGCCCTGAGTATGCAACTCGTCAATACTTTATTGATTTGACGGGTTGGAGGTTGTGGATGACTTCTTGGCCTTGTGATGATGCGCCGTGGTGGCAGCTTTGGCATGCCCATAGGCATTGCGGGAGGCTTTCACCGTTGAGGTATCGACCGCAGTCGTACCTTGCACATCATTATCGAAGGTCGCACCAGATGGAACCAGATAGTTCTGCACGCTCTGGGTCCCAGCGTTGCCTGTGCGGACGTCGATGCGGGAAGGATCGATTCCTTTCTCGTTCACCAGGTAGGACTTGGTGTTGACCGCACGCTCGGCTGCCGCTTTGCTGCCGTTACGCTCGGTGGGAGCACTGTTGCCGACCAGGACGGCCTTTGCGTCAGGTGTACGCTGAAGATTCAGGGCAACCTCATCGAGGCAAGCCTTGGCTTCATTGTCCACGCGGACTGGACGGCGCTTGTCACGACCAAAGTCGATCGAGCAGAGAGTCTCCGTCTTTGGCGCTGGCGGTGGCGGCGGCGCATTGATCGTTACGCTCGTCGTCGAAGAGGCTGTCTGACCCTTATCGTCGGACACGTTGCATGTGACCGTGATAACACCGGGGGCGACGCCGGTGGTATTCAGGGTAGCGGTCGTGCCAGACCCACTCACCTGGCCGGAGGAAGCGCTGTAGCTATAGGTCAGGGGCCGATTCTGCGGGCTGACACCTTGGGCGGTAATCGTAGCAGAGTCGCCAGGATTGACAGTCGTCGGATTGGCCGTACAGGAGGCGGTGGGTGGATCGAACTGCTTCACCGAGAAGGTCGTGTTAGCGTCGGCCGACTGACCGGCCTTGTTGCCTTCCGTGACATGGCCTGTAACGGTGTATGTGCCGGGCGCTAGATCGGTCGTATCTATGTTGGCCGTAGAAGATGTTCCGCTCACCTTGCCGCCAGTGCTGGTCCAGTTATAGGTAGCGGTCTTCTTCGGATTGAGGTTCTGTGCATTGCCCGTAACGGTAACAGGCTCGCCGGGATACACTTGCGATGGACTGGCGGACGCCGTCATGGTCACCGGGGGCGGCGGAAGGATGCTGCCAATGTGATACAGCAGGCCTGTGCTGAGCTGGGCCGCGTTGATATTGGCGCGACCACCTTCGATGTTGCCGCCGCCTGGACCGAAGGAAGCGTGCATGTACTGGTAATCGGCCTGAAAGAGTCGCAGACCAAGATGATGATTGAAAAAGGGTAGAGGATAATCCAGACCGCCGCCAGCCGTCAGTGATGTACCCCAGCGATAGGGATTCACGTAAGGGACTGGATTTCCATTCGTATCGAAGCCATTATAGTTTGGGCCGCCGATGCGGGTCGTACCGATCAGTGCGTGGAGGAACGGGGTCATATCGACCAGTGGAAAACGCACAATGGGACCGCCGTTGATCGTGGTGAAACCGTCCCCAGGTCCGTCGGGGTGGGACGCCAGGCTGACTTCGCCGCCCATGTACTTGTTAAAATAGTATGCGCCGCTACCGATCGCGCCCAAATTTACGGCGTTATATTTTTCGCCATTGATATTGCCATGGGGTGCAAGGTATGAATAACCCGCAAAAATATCCGCTCGCGATGGGTTGACACCCGCCACCGGCTTCGCTGCCGTGCTTTGGGCTGTAGAACTTGAGGTCCCTGAAGAACTCGATGTCTGCTGCGCCGTCAGGACCGTCGTCCCAAGCCCTAATACACAGGTAGCCACGATCCACCGGCCGTATGACCGCAATTTCGAATGTTCCATCCGTCTATCCTCCGCAACTTTTATTACGTACATAAATCCCTTTAGTCGACCACTTTACGATATTACAAAAACGCTCAAATTCTTTAATGCAGCCGTTCATCGCACTTGGCCGTACAGGCACTTCCCTCGCCTTGCAACTCGTACCCATTAATTAGAGCATACTCGCTACCAAAAGGTTATCTATCCTAACGAGCTAATGTAAAGGTATCCCAAGAGATACCTGCTCGCCAAGTGCAATTATGCTGTCCGTTCGCCGGATACTTGTGGAGTCTTCCGCAAAGCCAAAACACCGTAAACTTTAGGTTACGCCAGATTCAGCGCTTTCCTGACTGTACCGCGTTCCCGCAGGATTTTTTCCTGGAGCAGTGTCAGAGCGTATATCAACTGTTCCGGTCGAGGTGGGCATCCGGGCACATATACATCGACAGGAATAATCTGGTTGACCCCTTGTACCAGCGCATAGTTATTGAAAACGCCGCCGGAAGTAGCGCAGGCCCCCATGGAAATCACCCACTTCGGTTCCGGCATCTGGTCGTAAAGCCGCTGGATCACAGGCGCCATTTTGATCGATACGCGGCCTGCAATCACCATCAGGTCGGACTGGCGCGGCGAAGGACGAAAGACCTCGGCGCCGAAGCGGGCCACATCGAAGCGCGACGCGCCCATCGACATCATCTCAATCGCGCAGCAGGCCAGACCGAAGGTCATCGGCCAGATCGAGCTTTTGCGCACCCAATTCAAGGCTGTGTCCAGAGAGGTAAGAATTACACCTTCGTTCTGGTCGTAGCCAAAGTTTACCTCGCGCACTTTGCTCTGATTCAGCGCGCTGCTTTCGAGATTTCCAAACAGGTAGTGGTCTTTAAGAAGTGTCTCTGCCATAAATTCTCTGTCTACTCTTTTATTTAGTATCTCGCAATTTCACCTGGACGCAATAGATCGATTGAAGAAACATGAAGCAGCTTGCCGCCTTCCCAGACACATGCTAGACTCCGTTGTCTTCAAGGAATGTTGCCAGGGACCGCTGTGAGTTTTCACTTCTGAAAGCACGGCTTGAGATCGGCATCCACTTCCTTGAAACAAGTTCATGGATCGAGAAATCAGAGGCGGACCGTCCTTCTGCCGCTGCCAGCAGCGGCCCCGCTTTTTCCCTGTTTACCCTCTCACCTTGCGGCAACAAACTTCCCATGGAGGTCAGCCATGAAAGCTTACCTGAGTCAAGACATCCGCAATGTCGCCGTCGCGGGCCATTCGCACTGCGGAAAAACCACTCTGATTGAAGCGCTGCTCGCCACAGCCGGCGCCGTTGCCACCATGGGCAGAGTGGAGGACGGGACCGCCGTCTGCTCCTACGACGAAGAGGAGGTCACGCGCCGCATCACCATCGCAAACGCTGTCGCCTTCTGCGAATGGGGCGGCGTCAAAATCAACCTGATCGACACGCCCGGTTTCAACATGTTTGTCCACGAGGCGCGCGCCGCGATGCTGCCCGTCGAAGCCGCGCTGATCGTCGTCGATGCCGTCCATGGCATCCAGCCGATGACGCAGCGAGTATGGGCCTATGCCGACGAGTTCAACCTGCCGCGCATGCTGGTCATCAACCGCGTAGATCGTGAACACGTCACGCCGCTCGCCGTGCTGGAGCGTCTGCACGCCACCTTCGGACGCCAGGTGGTCCCAGTCGCCCTTCCGATCGGATCGGAAAAAACATTTCGCGGCATCGTCGATCTTGTTTCAATGCAGGCCTATGAATATCTCGCCGACTCCAAAGGCCGCGGGAAGCCGATCTCGATTCCGCAGGAGATGGTGCAGGAGGCGCAGGCCGCGCATGAAGCCCTGGTGGAGTTGGTCGCGGAGGGAAAAGATGAATTGATGGAAGAGTATTTCAACCAGGGCACGATCCCCGAAGAACATCTGGTCCCAGCGCTGCATGAAGCGATTCGCGAGGACCGCATCTTCCCGGTGCTGTTCGCTTCCGGATTGAATAATATCGGGGCCGACCGGCTGCTGGAGTTTTTTCGCGTCTACGCGCCCGCACCCAGCGAACGAGAACCCGTCGCAGCCGTCGCAGCGGCCTCTTCTCCGGGCAATGGCGCTGCCTCGAAGCCGAACCATCGAAATGGCGCAGGGGATGTAGATTGGCCGCTGGAGATCGTGAACCGCCCCGTCGCGGACAAAGAACCATTGTCGCTATTCGTCTTCAAAACGCTCTCCGATCCCTTCGCCGGACAAATCTCTTTCTTCAAAGTCTTCGCCGGTTGCGCGCATAACAACGACACCGTTTTGAACTACAAACAGCAGACGCAGGAGAAGCTGGCGCATCTTTCTATCATGCAGGGTAAACAGCCGGTGGCAGTCGCAGAGTTGCACGCTGGAGACCTGGGCGCAGTCGCCAAGCTGCGAAACACGCATACGGGGGACACGCTCGGAGACAGCGCGCAACCAGTCCTCTATGAACCGGTGCAGCAGCCGGAGGCGGCCATCGCCTTCGCCATCGAACCACGCACACGCGCGGATGAAGACAAACTGGCGAATGCGCTGCATCGGATCATGGAAGAAGATACGCTGATTCGCTTCTATCGCGATGCGCAGACGCACGAGTTTCTGATCGCGGGCACAGGACAACAGCATATTGAAGTGGTCGTCTCCAAGCTGCGCCGCCGGTATCACACGGAGGTCACTCTGAAGGCCCCGAAGATTCCGTATCGCGAAACAATACGCGCGCGCGCCGAAGGCCATGGCCGCCACAAAAAACAGTCCGGCGGCCACGGACAGTTTGGAGACTGCAAAATCCGCATCGAACCGCTGCAACGCGGTGCTGGATTCGAGTTTGCCAACGAAATCTTTGGTGGTGCGATTCCACGCAACTACGTTCCGGCCATTGAAAAAGGCATCCGCGAGGCCGCCGAACGCGGATTTCTGGCCGGGCATCCGGTGGTCGATTTTCGCGTGACCGTATTCGACGGGTCCTTCCACGAAGTGGACTCGAACGAAATCAGCTTTCGCATCGCGGGACGCCTGGCCTTCCGCGATTGCATGGAAAAGGCCCGTCCATCGCTGCTCGAACCCGTCATGCGCGTCAGCATCACCACGCCGGACATATTTGCCGGGGCCGTAATGGGCGACCTGCCGGGCCGGCATGGCCGCGTGCTCGGCATGGAACCGAATACTTCTGCCGGGCAGACGACCATCCTTGCGGAAGTCCCTATGGCGGAGATGCTGACCTACGGGGCCGAACTCACCGCCATGACGCAGGGCCAGGGCAGCTTCCACATGGAGATGGACCACTACGACTTTGTTCTGCCGCAGATGCAGGAAAAGATCATCGCCGCAGCCCGCGCGCACCAGCCTGTCACGGTGGAGGAAGAAGGCTAGAAGCCTTCGCTTTCGTTACAATCAGCCCATGAAACTGGCAGAGTTGGCTCGCTTGCTGCATGCGCGTCTGGATGGCAGCCCGGAGATGGCGGAGATCGAAATTACAGGCGTTGCGGGAATCGAAGACGCAGGCCCAGGCCATGTGACCTTCGTCGCCAACCCGAAGTATGCTGCGCTGGTGCGGACGACAAAGGCGTCCGCAGTGCTGGTCACGGACGACTTCCCCGCCATTCAGACAGCAGCGCTGCGCACAGCGAACCCCTATCTCGCCTTCGCGCGCGCGATTGAGATTTTTTATCAGCCGCCGGTCTACGCTGCGGAAATTCATCCGACCGCCGTCATTCACCCAACGGCTAGAGTCGGCAAGGACTGCCACATTGGCGCGTACGCTGTGATCGAGGCCAACGTTGCCATTGGCGATCATGCCGTGCTGTTGCCGCATGTCGTCATCTATCCCAACGTCCGCATTGGAAACCATTTCTTTGCGCATGCGCACGCTGTCGTGCGCGAAGGCTGCCAGCTTGGCGACCATGTAGTGTTGCAGAATGGGGCCATCGTCGGCGCAGACGGATTCGGTTTCGCAAAAGACAATCAAGACCGCTGGTACAAGATTCCGCAATCCGGTCCGGCGGTACTGGAAGATGCGGTCGAAGTGCAGGCCAATGCCTGCATCGACCGCGCCAGCGTGGGTGAAACGCGCATAGGCCGTGGCGCAAAGATCGACAATCTTGTCCAGGTTGGACATGGCAGCACGGTGGGAGAAAATACGCTGCTGTGTGCGCAGGTGGGGCTGGCGGGGTCCTCGCACCTGGGGCGCAATGTGATTCTGGCCGGGCAGGCTGCGGTCGCCGGGCATTGCACCATCGGCGACGGTGTGATCTTGACTGCGCAGAGCGCCGTCTCGCACGATGTTCCGCCGGGCAAGGTAATGAGCGGCTCTCCGGGCATCGACAATCGTTTGTGGCTGCGCTGCGTCGCCGCCTACAGCCGCCTGCCGGAGATGGTGAAAGTAATGCGGAAGATGGGAAAAGAATAGATGTAGATCGGATTATGTGCCTTGTTTGGAGACTTTATGAACAGTTCCGAAGTGTATGTGGGAATGCCCGATTCGCTCCGTCCCAGCGCTTTACCGAAAGGTTGGACTCTATCTCATCCCGCTAACCCGCTCACCGTTGCCGGACCGGAACTCGACCTGAGAATCTCTTTCTTGAGCAGCCTACTTGCAGGCAGCGTAGACGATCAGGTTCTCGCTGCATGGCGTCAACTCGATCCTGGGTTCGACATCCCCATCCGCCAACAGTTAGAGATGCCATCGACGGATGGCTGGGACAAGACGCTCCAGGTTGTCTACGATACGCCTGTCGCCGAGAGTCGTCTGGTGATCGCTGTTGTGCGTATGCTCGGCGAGCGGGCATACATCAATTTGATCGATGGAACGAGTGCTGCTTTCAGTCGCCGCAGTGCACAGATCAGCGAGATCATCGACGGATGGAAGCCGATCGGTCTCACGGAACCGAGCCTAGCCGGAACGGCACCTAAGCACTTCAGCGATGCAGAGCGGCATGCCATGAACGAATTCATCGATACGGCCATGCGGCAGCTTCGCGTTCCCGGTGTCGCGGTTGCCATTGTTCAGGACGGCGAGACAGTTTATGCGGAAGGCTTCGGCGTACGCAAGATTGGCAGCGATGAACCGGTGACACCGACGACCCGCTTCATGATTGGCTCGTCCACCAAACCGCTCACGACCTTGATGATGGCGAAGCTTGTTGACACCGGACGGTTCGCATGGACTACCCCGGTCACTGAGATCCTGCCGGGATTCGCCCTCGCCGATGCGGACGTCACCGGCAAACTTGAAATGCGGCATACCGTCAGCGCCTGCACCGGCATGCCGCGCCGTGATATGGATCTGCTCTTCCGGTTCCGCAACATTCGACCAGAAGACCGCCTCGCCGAAATGAAAATGATGCTACCCACAACTGGCTTTGGTGAAATTTTTCAATACTCTAACTACCTGGTGGCCGCTGGAGGGTATGCTGCGGCCCACTCTTTCGCTCCCAACGCCTGTCTGGCTGACGCTTATGACAGCGCGATGCATCAACTCGTCTTCGAGCCGCTTAGCATGCATCGGACCTCTGTGCTGCACAACTCATCGTCTGACTACGCATCGCCCCACGGTTTCGACCTGGAAGGGAATCCTGTTCCGATCGACCCGGTCATGGAACAGTTTGCCGATGCTGTCGCCCCGGCAGGATCGGTCTGGTCCACGGTCCTGGACATGACAAGCTACGTGCGATGTGAACTTCGGAATGGTGTCAACGATAGCGGCGATTCGGTAGTCTCTTCGGAAAATGTTATGGCACGCCGTCAGTCTGCGATCAAAATCGATGGCAAGAGCAGTTACGGACTCGGCCTGATTCTTACAGAACAGCAAGGCATCGAGGAAATCACGCATGGTGGCAATACGCTTGGTTTCACTTCGGACATGCTGTTTATACCTAAATACGGCATCGGCATGGCGATGCTCACCAACTTGTGGGCGGCAAATACATTTCTCAGTGCGATTCATCAGCGTCTGCTTGAGATTCTCTTCGGTGCAGAAAGCAAGGCCGAAGCGATCGTAGCAGCAGCCTCGACATCCAGGGAGAAATCTCTGGAGCGCATCCGACAGCGCGTGAAAACCTCGCCCGCCGAAACCGCCTGGATCGAGAAATACATCGGAGCTTATCAGTCGAAAGAATTAGGGCTGGCCCGCATCTTCCAACGCGAAGAGGGTTACACCATCGAGTTCGAGTCCTGGTCCAGTGACCTCGGCACAGAAGAGCAAACCAGCATTAGCCGCCAGATCGTCCTTACCTGTCCACCCTGGCAGGGAGGTCTAAGACTCCAGGTTTCCGATGACTCCAGCGATCTGATCCTCGACGGTGGACAAACAAAGTACACCTTTGTGCGAATTCAATAAAACCGATAATCAACATCTACTGTCTACCGCGTCTTCTGCGGGAGATGTGGGAAGCTTTATGTTCTGGCTACAAGGTAAATCCGTTTCCCAGATGCGCCGCAAAGTACGCGGCGCATCTGGGGCACCCCGGCAGCTTCGCAGTCTGAACGCAGATAGCGAAGCTGTTAAAGGGCGAATGACTCGTCAGCGTCCTGTGGAGGTGTCAGCAGACTTCGCCGGTGCCGCTCCCCCGTCGATTACATCGATCTGTTGTGCCGCGTGTGTCACACGTTCGGCGGCATTGTCAATCACCTTAGCAGTGATGGCAGCTTCCTGTTCCGCCAGCGACCACTGGTGCTGGTCAAGCGCCTCCCGCACGCCGGGAATCGTCTTCACGCCATAGCCCGTATACGCTCCCGGCGCGTAGATCATGTGCTGAAACCATGGCCGTCCGGGCAGACCGTTGGGGTTCAGGAACGCCTGTTCGACCGTCATCAGCGTCTGATTCACCGCGTCGATCGTCGAACTGTTCAGCGCAGCACCGCCGCCGGTTTCCAACTGGGTTAGCGCCTGTTGATATGCGGCTGCGGCCTGAGTAAAGGTGGTCGCGGCATTTTGCAGCGGGGCCAGGTTCAAAAATGGCGCCGGTGTTTCTGTTTTCGGCGGCGTCATCGCAGGTTTCTGCGGATCGGAGATCGCGTTGTAGACTCCTTCGCTAATCTCCTGGTTCTGCTCTTTGATCTTCGCCCGTTCGTCGGTGATCTCCGTATTCAACTGGCCGACATAGCGCTGGACGGTCTCGGCATAGTTCGTAAAGTTGTAGGGCAGCAGGTCCGCATCCGCCATCCGCATGACCGCCGTTCCCGCCAACTGCGCCAGTGCGCGCCCATAGACAAATTTGCCGTCCGAAAAACGCGAGTACCAGGTGTAGTCGTCGTAGATGGAGTGATAGACGCTGCCCCTCCCTTCTTCGCCATTGAAGCGCAGGTCGAGCGATGGAATGCCAGTATGGTCCAGAAACGACGCATAGTCCGAGCCATCTCCGAGGGCCGCGATCCGCATGTCTTGTCTCTGACGCAACTCCGCGCGTTCGGCGGGACTACTCGCACGGGCGATCCGCGCCAGCTTCGCCCGTTCGAGGACGGACATGTTTTTTTCAGGATCGGGAATGCCGCTGGCCACGCCGTCGATAAATTGTTCCAGCGAATGCGACCCATCGATCCGCAGAAAACCGCGGTCCGTATTGTCGGAGTTCACGTAGAGGACAGCGTGCTGTTTCAGTTCCGCGATATGTGTTTCCACCCACTCGGTGGAACCGAGCAGTCCGGGTTCTTCGCCGTCCCACGCGCAATAAATGATCGTCCTGCGCGGCTTCCAGCCCTGGTGCAGCAGCTCTCCAAACGCACGCGCTTCTTCCAACACCGCCGACATGCCGCTGACCGGGTCTTCCGCGCCGTTCACCCAGGCGTCGTGATGATTGCCACGAATCACCCATTCGTTCGGCTCCGTGCTGCCGGGAATTTTCGCGATCACATCGTAGACCGGCTTGATGTCCCAGTTGAATTTCACCTTCAAATGTACCTTCGCCACGCCCGGTCCGATGTGATACGTGATGGGCAGTCCACCACCCCAGCCAGCCGGTACAACCGGCCCTGTGATCGCGGCGAGCAGCGGCTGCGCGTCCGCGTAAGAAATCGGCAGCGTGGGAATTTTAGCGATGGTCTTGGCTTCGCTGATGGGAATGCGCTTGGCATTCTTGGTGGCGCCGTATCCCGGAGTGAGCGGGTCGCCATCGTAGTAAGTATCGGTAACAGCGCCGCGCTGCACGCTCTCATCGGGACGGCCCGATCCTTTGGGATACGCATCGTCGACAGAGTAGCCATCGTCGCGTGGGTCGGAATAGATGATGCAGCCGATGGCGCCGTGTTCGGCGGCCACCTTGGGCTTGATGCCGCGCCAGCCGCCGCCATAGCGCGCAATCACAATGGCCCCTTTGACGGAGATGCCCATGCGGTCGAGCACTTTATAGTCTTCGCGGTTGCCGTGGTTCACGTAGACCAGCGGCGCAGTCACATCGCCATCGGGAGAGTAGGCGTTATAGCTGGGCAATTGCTCGGACTGCTGGGAAGAGGTCGGATCGCCGGCAATGGGCGGCTCCTGCAGCTTAGCGGTGAATTCGGTGGGCGCAACCAATTGCAGCAGGCGTTCTTTCGGCGTGGGAAACAACACGTAGAAGGTCTCGATGTTCGCGTCGAATCCCCAGGAGCGAAACTGTTGCAGCATCCATTCCGCGTTGTCCTTGTCATACGGCGAACCGACATGGTGCGGACGCGCCGCCAGCCGCTGCATATTGGCCCGCAGTTTGTCCGGCGAAGGGAGCGCCTGGAATTTTTTCTCCCATTGCAACTCAGTCTGCGCGGCCTGGGCCGAGTAACCCACCAGAGAAGGCGCGCCTGCCGTGGTTTGACAAAACGCCGCCAGAGAAACACACAGTGGAAGAGCAAAACGCAGAGAACGCAGCCTGGAAATATTCACGGAGATATTCACGAACGATGGCCTCTTCAAGTTGCCGCAGCGACGCTTGACATCGCAACGGCGAGCAGATTGGATTCGTGTGGAATTATATCGGCTCGGTGGCTGGCATTCTGAAGAAACTTCTCCGGCCTGGATGCCTATCGGAGCCGCCTACACTCTACACTGGAGCTATGTGTGGACTGGTCCGTTTCTTCTCGCCGGCTGCTGGTGCATTCTTCCTACTGCTGGCGGGTTGCCGTTCCCCTTACGTGCAGACGACGATCACCAATTCCGGCAGGACTGAACTGCACAACATCGAAGTCGATTATCCCCGCGCCAGCTTCGGATTTTCGAGCCTCGCGCCGGGAGCTGCGTTCCACTACCGCTTTCAGATTGAGGACGCTGGCCGCATGAAGGTCGAGTTCCTGGATAGTGCGGAGCACAGCCATTCTGGAAAAGGACCTTACGTGGCGCAGGGCCAGCAGGGGACGCTGGAGATCACGCTGGATGGGAGCGGCAAGAATCTGTGGAGCGCAAAGCTCCAGCCGTCTGTGGCAACGCCGAAAAGTGAATAGAATCGCGCGACGTGGTTCCCGCTATCGACGGACAACCGCAGGTTTCTCGACGCGCACCCTTCTGGTGCTTGCTCGAAATGACAGATTCCTTTTGGGGTTGGCAATCTCAAACTTGCTTGAGGCGACCGGCCTCCATTCACATCGACTGGACGGGAATGAGCGTCAGGTCTTCGACCAGGCCAACCTCTTTCTGCACGAAAGGTTCGGCGTAGCGTACGCCACCCAGCATTCCGTAATAACGCGCCAGCGCAAACGTGCGCTCCCGTATCTCTTCCTGTGGAACAAAAATGTTACCGCCGGAGGACTGATTTTCATACTGGGAACGATAGGCCATCAGTGACGCAAATCTCTGCTCGATACAGGCCGTAATATCGACGACAAAGCTGGGCCGTACATCCGCGTAGAGGCTGGCATAAATAATTTTGAAAGGCCGGTGCGGGGCTGGATTGGTTTCCGCGCCGGTTTCAACTTTCGCTAAACCCGCGACAAAGCAGGCTTCGTAACCGAGCGTGGAAGCGGTCGCGTGGTCTGGGTGGCGCGCCTGCCAATACGGCAGAATGACGACACGGGGACGTAGTTCCCGCACAATGCGCGCAATTTTCAGCCGGTTTTCCCAGGTATTTTCGATGCGCCCATCGGGAAGATCCAGCGCCTGTCTCCATCCGACACCGAGAATACGGGCCGCTTCTGCCGCTTCGGCAGCTCGCTCTGCGGCGGAGCCTCGCGTTCCGGCTTCACCCTGCGTCAGATCGAGAATGGCCGTGAGTAGCCCAAGCGCCGCCGACTGGAGCAGCGTCCCTCCGCAGGTCTGCTCCACATCGTCTCGATGGGCGGCAATCGCGAGGACATCGACCGATTGGGTCATTGGAATGTTTTGCGCGACGCTAGTCGGCTGCGTTCGATGGAGCATCCATATACGCGACGTCGAACGCCGTGCCATGCACTGTCACGTACTGGTTGGAAAGCTCCGAGCCTGCTGTATACGGATTGGTCTGGTACGTTGTAATGCCTGAATTTGTGGTTGCGTAGATATGTAACTGACCGCCGTACGCGGTATACATTTTGTGCCACTCGATGATGGCGCACAGACCCGTCAGATCGCCGTACCATGGCTCCACCAATACGGAATTATTGGCGAGGTTGAAGAACGTCAGGCAGCCATTGACGAGGTTATTCGCCGTCCTATATCCACTCTGGCAAATCTGCGAGCCAATCCACAGCGTGTTGTCATCGCCGAACAGCATCTTGGTGTGCGTACCGTCGGAAATGGGGTAGGCGGTGACTTGATAGCTGGTGAGGTTCATGATCGACAGGAACCCTTCCAGCAAGCCATCCGATTGTATTTGCTGCCCGGCAACATAAAGGTTCCCATTCCCATACAAGGCCATGGTTGCACCGCCGGGTACAGGGACTCTTCGCTGCTCCGTCGGCCCCGTCTGCGCAACATAAGGCGTTGGGTACGTACTGCCAGGAAAATTATAGATGTCGAGCGGTCCCAGATTCAGAAAGCTGACGCTGGATTCCTGTCCGCCGCATTCCGGCCCACAATTCAGGACCCATCCAGTGGTCCCGTCGGAAGAGAAGATCGTGTTATACGGCCTGTCGAAGACGATAGGATTTCCCGATTGATCCAGCACTGGGACCACACAATAAACCGGCAAATTTACGGGCTGGCAGTCGACGGGGCTTACGGTCTTGGGCCAGTTGCTCTCATTCGGAAACGTCGGCACCGGCATCACTGTGCCGTTCGGCTGCTGGAGGTGAATCACGCGATATGCATAATTGCTGTTCTGAACGAAGGCCAGCGCCACTGTTCCACTGGGATCCACCGCAACCTTATAAACATTGGGCAGGTTCAGATTGACCGCAACGCCAGCCAGATTGTCGATTACAGTCAGATATTGTGCGGATTGGTTGGCGGCAAAGGCATGCAGCCCATCCTCTGTAATGAAAACGCTGCTGGAAAGACTGGGCAGGCCGCCGACGTGCGAGCCAACCTGCTCCGTTGCATAGTTGACCTGAGTAAAGCTGCCATCGCCAGAGCCGTACACATATCCAGCGCTCTGTTCAGGATAGTTCTGGATATAGCTCGGCAATTTGCCGGAATAGCCGCTGACAAAGAAATCCGGAATCTGGCCATTTTCGCTGTTACGGATGTCGTAACGAGCATCGACAATCTGCAACTCCCCGGATTGCAATGGGGAGGGGTTTTGAATGGCCACCAGAACGCGCTGCAGAACGGTGCTGGGCGGGAACGGACGGCCTGCAAAAAAGGAATTCTTGCCGAGACAACCGATCATCGAGAGGCCAGCGGCGGCGGTCATGACCACCAGGGCCACCCGAGAAAAAGAACTGCGACTCATCAAAGCGAATGCTCCACTTCCAGGGCACTTTAGACATTCTTGCTGAAACGATAGTGTATACCAAACGGCGGCGTCTGGCGCTTCTGCGCGGCACGCACTAGGATAAACGCAACGGACCACGATCATGCCCCAGATCTTAAGCGAATTGTTTTCCACACGCAGCGTCCTATGCGATGGCGCCATGGGCACGATGCTCTACGGACGCGGTGTGTTCATCCACCGCTGTTATGACGAATTGAACCTTTCGCAGCCGGAACTTATTCGCGCCGTGCATGAAGAGTATCTACAGGCGGGGGCGGAAATCCTGGAGACGAACACGTTCGGGGCCAATCGCTACCGGCTCCAGCGCCATGGATTGCAGGACCAGGTCCGCGCCATGAACCTGGCCGGCGCGCAACTGGCGCGGCACGCCGTGGACCAGATGCATGACAAGCTGGCCGCCAATGCCTATGTCGCAGGCTCGGTGGGACCGCTCGGAGTGCAGATCGAACCGCTCGGCAAAGTTGCGTTTGAAGAGGCCCGCGCCGCGTTCGCAGAACAGATTGGCGCACTGGCCGAAGGTGGCCCAGGGATTGGCGTAGACCTGCTGATGCTGGAAACGATGACCTCTCTCAGTGAAGTGCATCAGGCCATTCTCGCCGCTCGAGAAGCGGCCCCTCAGTTGCCCGTCATTGTGATGATGACGATCGATGAAGAGGGAAATGCTCTCGATGGCTCTTCGCCAGAGACCGCTGCGGCGCGGCTGACCGAGTGGGGCGCCGACGCAATCGGCTGCAATTGCAGCGCTGGACCGGCCACAATCTTGACCGCAATCGAGCGGATGCGCACCGCAACCACGCTGCCGCTGGCGGCCATGCCCAACGCTGGAATGCCCCGCGCATTGGATGGCCGCAACATCTACCTCTGCTCCCCGGAATACATGGCCAGCTTCGCGCGCAAATTCGCGCAGGCCGGGGTCCAGTTCATCGGCGGCTGCTGCGGCACTACGCCCAATCATATTCGCGCCATGCGCTCTGTACTGCGGGCGTTGGAGGCACGCAAAACAACGCCGGCTCCAACCGCCACAGCCAGCGTGCAGGATGCCATCGAGCCGCCGCCATTGGCGCAGCGGTCGAAGCTGGGTGCGGACCTTACGGCTGGAAAATTTGTCGCGCTGGTGGAGATTGTTCCTCCGCGCGGCATCAGTTGCCAGAAGGAACTGGACGCTGCGGCCATGCTGGCGAAAAATGGCATTGAGGCGATCAATGTGCCGGACTCGCCGCGCGCCTCCGCGCGTATGAGCGCACTGAGCCTGTGTCTGCAAATCCAGCAGCAGGTCGGTATCGAAAGCGTTCTTCACTACACCTGCCGCGACCGTAACGTACTAAGCATCCAGTCGGACCTTCTGGGGGCAGCGTCTCTGGGCCTGCGCAACATCCTTTGCCTGACCGGCGACCCGCCAAAACTGGGCAATTATCCAGACGCCACCGCCGTCTTCGATGTGGACGCCATCGGCCTGGTAAACATCGTGCGCAATCTGAATCACGGACTCGACATTGGCGGCAATCCCATTGGGGCCTCCACGGGATTCGCCGTCGGCGTGGCGGCCAATCCCGGCGTGCCGGACATCGACAATGAAGTACGCCGTTTTGCCTACAAGGTGGAAGCGGGCGCGGAGTATGCCATCACGCAGCCGGTCTTCGATCTGCGGTTGCTGGAAGCGTTTCTCAAGCGCATTGAGCAGTTTCATATTCCGGTGATTGCCGGCATCTGGCCGCTTGTCAGTTTGCGCAATGCGGAATTTATGCGCAACGATCTCCGGGTCTTCGTGCCCGACGAAATCCTGCTGCGCATGCAGCGCGCGGATACTCCAGAGCTGGCCCGCGCCGAAGGCGTGCGCATCGCGCAGGAGATGCTGGTGGAGGCGCGCGGCATGGTGCAAGGCGTGCAAGTCAGCGCGCCATCAGGCCGCTATCAGGCAGCACTTGCCGTGATGGAGACGGTGCTCCAGCCGCCTACGTCCGCAGGCAAACTGGAAGCGAAGACGCCTGCGTCCCGCCGGGCAGAGGGGTTAGGAGTCAACCTTGGCAAACTTTGAAGAATCTTTGAAGCAGTTGGAAACGATCATCGGCAAACTCGAACGCGGCGATCTGCCGCTGGAAGAGTCCGTCCGTCTGTTTGAAGAAGGCGTCCAGCTATCGAATGCCTGCAAGGCGGACCTGGAGGCAGCCGAAGGGAAAGTACAAATCCTTCTCAAGCAGAAAGACGGCAGCCGCAAGGCAGAAGCATTTCCGCAGTCAGACGAGCGAGAATAGCCTGCTGCGAACCCTACAGCACCATCTTGGCAATCGTCGCCAACTGCATATTTGATGTGCCTTCGTAGATTTTTCCAATCTTCGAGTCGCGAAAATATTTTTCTACTGGGTAGTCCTTCACGAAGCCGTACCCGCCGAAGACCTCCACGGCCTGGCTGGCGACGCGCTCGGCAACCTGCGAGGTGAAATACTTCGTCATCGCCGCTTCCTTTACGAAGTCCTGTTTGGCGTCTTTCAACCGCGCGGCGTTGTAGACCATCAGCCGGGCCGCTTCAATGTCGACCGCCATTTCTGCGAGTTGAAACTGCACTGCCTGAAAATCCGCGATCGGTTTGCCGAATTGTTTGCGCTCCTTCGCATAACGCGCCGCGTGGTTCCATGCGCCCTGCGCCAGGCCCAGCATCTGCGCGCCAATTCCGATGCGCCCTTCATTCAGCGTCTCAATGGCGATCTTGTATCCCTTCCCCGCCTCGCCGAGCAGGTTCTCCACCGGGACTTTGCAATCCTCAAGCACCACTTCGCAGGTACTGGAGGCGCGTATCCCTAGCTTGTCTTCTTTTTTTCCCAGAGTAAAACCGGCGAAACTCTTCTCGACTAAAAAGGCGTGAATTCCTTTGTAACCTGCCGCTGGGTCCGTAGTGGCGAAGACAATAAACAACTCCGCTTCTTTGCCATTGGTGATCCAGAGTTTCTGCCCATTGAGCACATAGTGGTCGCCCTTTTTTTCCGCGCGCGCCTGCAAAGCAAAAGCGTCGGAGCCGGAGGCCGCTTCACTCAGCGCGTATGCACCCACCCACTCGGTGGCCATCTTTGGCAAATATTTTTTCTTCTGCTCCTCCGTCGCCCAGCGCAGCAGCGCGTTGATGACCAGCGTGTTCTGCACATCGACCAGCACGCCGATGGAGGGATCGACCGCAGAGATTTCTTCCACAGCGAGGATCGCTTCAAAAAAACTGCCGCCCGAACCGCCGTGGGACTCAGGAATTTCAATGCCCATCAGCCCTAGCTCGTAGAGCTGTCGGACCAGCTCGGCGTCCATCTTCTGGTGCTCGTCCATCTCGCGCACCAGCGGCGCAATGGTTTCACGGGCAAATTGGCGGACAGTATCGCGGAAGAGTTTTTCATCTTCCGTCAAATGCTTTATCCCCGCAGCTCCAGGAGCCTGGTTGAGAGTGGTCGCCATATTCACCTCGAATGGAAGTCGGTGTCTGTGAAAACCCATGAGTGTAGCATCCCGAAGGAAGGACAGGAAAATGGCGGTCAATCCTCGATTTCGTCTTCACAAGCCGATCCATCACATACATGCCTTCGCTGCTACGATAAAAGCCAACCGCGCATTTGTTGCGCGGACCTTCGCGCCATGCGCATCCTGATCGCCGAAGACGAAACAGCGATGGCCAGCCTGCTGGAACAAGGGCTGACCGAGGAAAACCATACCGTCTGCGTGGCCCGCGATGGCCTGGCGGCGATTGAATTTGCGCGCATATACGAGTTCGACGCAATTGTGCTGGACGTAATGCTGCCCAAGGTAGAAGGGTTTGAGGTTGCGCGGCGTTTGCGCGCGGCCCACTGCGAAGTGCCCATCCTGATGCTGACCGCCCGCGACGCCATCCCCGATATCACGCGCGGACTGGACGCCGGCGCGGACGACTACCTGACCAAGCCATTTGCATTTGCCGTGCTGCTGGCGCGCTTGCGGGCAATCACGCGACGCGCTCCGCACCCTGCGCCCACGTTGCTGGGGCTTGCCGATCTGGAATTCAATCCCGCGACGCAGCGCGTCACTCGGTCCGGTCAGATCATTCCCTTGACGGCGACGGAATATCGATTGCTGGAATACATGCTGCGCCGTGTGGGCCGCGTGCTCACACGGTCTGCAATTCTTGAAGCCGTGTGGGGATTCGACGATCCAGTGGAAGAAAATACACTCGACGCTTTCATCTCCCTGTTACGCAACAAAGTAGACAAGGGGTTTCGACCGCGGTTGATCCATACCGCCCGCAGCGTCGGCTACGTGATGGAAGACCGGACAACAGGAGATTGGGGCAAGTCATGAAACCGCTCCCAATTCGCGCACGGCTGACGCTGTGGTATTTTTCCATTCTGGCCACGGGCCTGCTCGCGTTCGCACTTATCATTCTGGCGGCCCTGCATCATGCCGTCCATCGTACGGTGGACATCCAACTCCGCGACCACATGGCCGCCATACGCAGGATCGTCCGCGAAGACAGCAATCGAACACTGACCGCCCTCCATCACGATCTGAATGAAGATGTGGAACTCGCGCCGGATTTGACTCTGCTGCAAATCTGGGGCCAGGATGGTCAGATAGTCTATCGTTCCGCCGCAATGAACGGCATGCAGGTCCCCGACAGCCCCCCGCAGTTGTTGGACCATCCCGTCACACGCAAATATGGACACCATCCACTCCGCGAGTTGGTGCAAAAGGTTCCCGCATCGCAGACCGACTACACCGTGATGGCCGCGATCCCAGTTCATGATTTCGTCGAGGCCATCGAACAGGTGGAAAGCACTCTATGGATTGCAATCCCCTTGCTCCTTCTGCTGGCGGCAGCGGGAGGCTACTGGGTAGCCGGACGCGCTCTTTCTCCGGTGCGTTCCATGATTACGGCCGCCGACGCCATTCAGCCCGGCGACCTTGCGGCACGCGTCGTTGTGCCAATGGCGGAAGATGAACTGCAACAGCTTGCCCTCACTCTGAATCGCATGCTGGGCCGCCTTCAGGCAGGCTTTGAACGCATCACGCGGTTTACCGCCGACGCTTCCCACGAACTGCGTACACCGGTCGCGCTCCTGCGTACCCGCGCGGAAGTATTGCTGCGCCGTCCGAGAAGCGCGGAAGAATATCGCTCGGCCATCGAGGCCAGCCTGGATGAACTGGAAAAGACCTCTTGTTTGCTGGAAGAGCTGATGCTGCTGGCGCGCGCGGATGTTGGAGCTGAGACTTTACATTTTGCCGATGTCAACCTGACAGAATTGGTGCGTGCGACCGCCGCCGTTGCCGAATCTTTGGCGGAGGCGAAACATCTCCACTGGAGCGTGACGCTTCCGCCGCAGCCGGTGCATGTGCATGGAGATGAAGGCGCGTTGCGCCGCCTGTTGCTCGTGCTCATCGACAATGCCGTGAAATATACACCCGAATGTGGCAGCGTGCAGTTGGCCCTGCATGGCTCGGGCGCGGCTGTGAAACTGGAAATCAGCGACACCGGCATTGGCATTGGCGAGGAGGACCTGCCGCATATTTTTGAGCGCTTTTACCGCGCCGACCAGGCACGCACACGCGCCACAGGCGGTGCTGGGCTGGGGCTTTCGATTGGGCAATGGATTGTGCAGAAACACGGCGGCACGCTGACCGTCGAAAGCACTCTAGCTTCAGGTTCAGTATTTTGTGTGACGCTGCCACACGCTGCTTTGCTTCGATAGAAGCCTCGCAGGCCAATCCTTAGTTCCCGTTCACCGCTGGCAGCTTTTGCATGCCAGGATTATTGGAAAGGCTGAGCAAATTGGCCAGAATGCGAAACGCTCCAGGCACGCCTTCCGGCAATTGGCGATAGAAGGCATAGCCCGCATATACGTAGAACCCCTTGCCGTAGGAAGCCACCAGCAGGCCGCCTTTTTGCGGGGCCTGATCGGGATCATGCGTTTCGGTCAGGGCAATGTAGTGTGGGTCCCATTCGCGCATAAAGCCGTGGCCGCGCTCTTCCACCCATCCGTCGAAATCGTGCACTGTGATTTTGTTCGGCCAGTTCAAGGCCGGATAGTCCGGCTCCAGCAGAACTACTTTGGAATTTTCATCGATGACCTTTTCCGGATTGCCGCTGAGCTGGTAAGGATACGGGCCGTAATCATGATCGAATTCAGGCGTGTTGTATTGCACAATCAACGTGCCGCCATTATGAACATAGGCCAGAAGCCGCGCATTGTAGGTCTTCAATTCCGGGCGGACGGCATAGGCGCGCACGCCAAGGACAATGGAGTTGAAACTCTGGAGATCGCCGGTTGCAATGTCCTGTGCAGACAGGAACTGGGCCTGGACGCCGAGGTCTTTGAGTGAGCGTGGAACATCGTCTCCCGTGCCAGTGATGTAGCCGATCTTCATGCCGGAAGGCAGGTGAACATCGACGCCCGTGGTGCGAAAGTTTGCATCGCGGTAGTACGGGTAAGGATGAAGTCCGGCGTAGCCGACCGATGTCGATCCAGAGGTATAGGAATGGCCTTGATAGCTGGCCACGGCTGTCAACAGATACGGTTTGGTCTGGATGTCTTTTGGAACAATCTCGAAATGGATGTTCTGTTCGTCGCCATCCTTATTCGTAGTAAATGCGGCCTGGGAAGGCCGCGCGGTCCATCCCTTTGGCAATTGCAGCGAAACAGTACCCGACGCTGGCCCTTTCACATTGCTGTGAATCAGCGCGGTGATCGAAAACGAGTGACTGGTCAGCGGCACGATGCCGGCGGTAGGCGCTACCCACACAGAAATTGCCGGGGCCACGATCAGCGGATTCATCACTGGGCCTAAACCCGTGACACGGTGCGAGGTTTGCACGACCTGTTCCAAACGCACATCCGCGCCCATGTAGGTGAACGTCGCGCTGGCAAATAACGGATACGGCATCCATGAAAGGTTAAGATAGGCAGGATCGGAAATGTTGTAATAAGGCTGCTCCAGATTCGGACGATAAAAGTACGGCTTGGTAATTGTGGCGCGCTTAGACACCGTAACGACGAACCGCGCATCGCTGGCTTCGCCACCCGTCAAATTGACTGGCGCTGGCCCTTCGCGTTCGAGCGTCCAGTCTTTGTCCGGCGTGGTTCCGAGTCGAATATCTTTCACTGCAACCGGATCGGTTCCCTGGTCTGCCACATGCACGTTCACATGGAAGCTCTGTCCGGGAATCGCGGTCTGAAATGTCTCCGAGGACGCGCCAAAGTAGCTCATCCCGCGCGACTGATCTTCATTCGTTACGTTGGCATCCATGGCCAGCGCAAGCGACTGCGCAAGTGCGCGATTGAACTGCACGCGCTTCGTTTCCAATTCATGCAGGATGTTGTAGCGTGCATCTTCGGGCAGCGGCTTCTTCTTTACTTCCTGGATCAACGTTTCGGTCTGCAATAGTCCTTTGGCCAGAGTCGGCGCGATTTTTCCCGGCGTGTCCACGGAAAAATTCCGCATGGCTGCTTCCACCAGCGCATTGATCGATGTAAGGCTTGTGCGCATCCAGCCTGCCTGGCTCGCTGGAGCATAGTTCGCGATTCCCGTCAGCGATACATCGATCCCGTCAAAGAACGATGCTTCATTTGGAGTGGCCGCGACTCGCGATGCATAGAGATGGTAGCCGGAAAAATCCGGCCCAGCAGCAGGCATGCCGATGCCGCCATTCTGCGATTTTTGCTGGCCCAGCCCGCTGCGGGAAATCTGGATGTAAGCCAGCCCTATAGCAGGATCGTATTGGCCCTCTGGAACATCCAAGGTGAGCGATGGCTTGCCTTCAATCCAGGTGTCGTTCACGTAGTCGCGAAAACGCGCGGGCGCCCAATGACCGGTGGCGTAGTCGTACATTCCCTTGCTCGTGACCGGGGCAAAGGGCAGGCGCTCGTAAACTTTGAGCGGCGTCCAGGGCCGCAGACCCGCTCGAATCTGATCGGGAAACATTTTGGGGTCGCCTGCGGCTTTGTAGACCTCCTGCGCCATCTGCCCAGCCACCTGGTGCTGCCCGTGGCCGTCGGAAACATTGCCGGTAAAAACCGACGTGACCACCAGCGGGCGCGTCATCCGCACCACACGCACCGAGTCATAGAGGACCCGGTCGTAGCCCCATTTCTGCATCGCTTCTTCTTTTGTTTTGGTAAATCCGAAATCGGCGGCGCGCGACCAGTATTGATGCACGCCGTAATAGCGGTCGGCGGCCAGTAGCTCCTGCGTACGCAGCACACCGAGCTGGTCCCAGAAATCGGCGGACATCACGTCCTGGCCGCCCTCGCCGCGGTTCAGCGTTAATAAAGACGTGTCCGCGCCGACGTAGCGGCTCTCATAGGTCAGCATGCCGCCGTCCTCATCGTCGGGATGCGCGGTAAATTGGATCAGACTGGCCCGCGTATGCAGCGCGCGCAGACTCTGCCAAAGACCGGCAGCCCCGCGATCGATCTGCATCGCATGGGCATTCGGGTCAGGTTTTATCGATGTCTGCGCGAAAGCTGGTAGTGTATTCCAGGCGAGAAACAACAGAAGCGTGCTCACGACGGACCTTTTTCTTTTATTTCGAGTCATTCATTTTCCTTCGCCAATGCGGAATTACGGCAGTCTTTCTCGTAAGCTCTTGAGTAATAGTCTGACATCTGGACCGCGAGGAACTCAATCCGTACTCGCCTTTTGATGATCTCAGACTCCACGCGGCATCATAAAAAATGGATTTGCAATCTAATCCGACTGTAGCTGCAACGCCCGCCGCAAGCCAGCCTGCGCTCGTCCGCGGCATCGGCCTCACCACGGCCATCAATCTAAATGTACTGAACATGATCGGTGTGGGCCCATTCATCACGTTGCCGCTTATGGTCGCGGCCCTGGGGCATCGCGCCATCCTCGGCTGGATTTTCGGCGCGGTACTTGCGCTTTGCGACGGCATGGTGTGGGCGGAACTGGGCACACGCTTTCCAGAAGCGGGCGGCAGCTATCTTTATCTCAATCGCCTTTACGGCGCGCAAAACTGGGGGCGGCTGCTCTCATTTCTTTATATCTGGCAGCTCACCTTCAGCGCTCCGCTCTCTACGGCATCGGGGGCGGTCGGCCTGTCGCAATATGCAGCTTACCTGTGGCCCAGGCTGACCGCTTCCCTTTGGACGCGCAACATTTCTCTTGGCGCGCTGCATGTTTCTGTTGCCATCACGCTGGCCACGCTCGTGGCCATGCTCGCGTGTGGCGTAGCGACTTTTCTCATCTATACCGGAATCCAAACCATTGGACGAATCTCGCGCGTCCTGTCGATCGGCGTATTGATGGCCGTCCTCTGGGTGATTGTTTCTGGACTGTCGCACATGCACGGCGCACCGATACATGTTTTAGCGTCTGTTCCAAAACGCGGCATGGGAGGCTTCAGCGCCGGACTGCTGATTGCAATCTATAACTACGGCGGTTATTACAACATCTGCTTTCTCGCCGGAGAAGTGAAGGACCCGCGCCGCATCATCCCGCGCGCCATCTTCTGGTCCATTCTTCTAGTGGCCGCGCTCTACGTCTTTATGAACATCAGCGTGCTGAACGTCATCCCCGTGCGCGAATTTATGCAACCGGGAGCGACCGCCACCAGGATGTCCGTGATTGCCGTACTGATGCAGCGCCTGTACGGCCCATGGGCCGGCAAGGCCATGGCCGTGCTGATCGTGTGGACCGCGTTCGCCTCGGTCTTCGCGGTGCTCCTTGGCTATTCGCGCGTTCCCTACGCCGCCGCGCTCGATAAAAATTATTTCGCGAGCTTCGCCACTCTGCATAAGACGAAGCACTTTCCAAAAGTGTCCCTGCTGGTGCTGGGCGCGATCTCTATTTTCTTTTGCCTGTTTCGCCTGCCCGACCTGATCTCCGCGCTCATCATCACCCGCATCGTCTTTCAGTTCTTATTGCAGGGAATTGGTCTGGTCGCGTTTCGCAAGCGTTTGGGAGGTCAGCCGAACCCTTTTCGGATGCCGTTCTACCCCATCCCAGCGCTGCTTGCGATTGCTGGCTTTCTCTTCGTCCTCTTCCACGGAAAAAATCTCTCGAAGGAACTTCAATTCGCCGGATTGCTGTTGCTGACCGGCCTGGTAATTTACGGATTGCGCGCAATCACCCGAAAAGAATGGCCCTTTCGCAGTATTTAGCCCCACAGTGTGGAGTAAAGAAAGAATGAGCAGCGGAATTCTTCAAACCGTGGTGAGTCCGCCGTCACAGGTATACAGACCGCCGGTACAGTAGGCCGACTCGTCAGAGGCAAGAAAGACCGCCAGACCTTCAATGTCTGACGGTAATCCCAGGCGGCCCATGGGCACGGCTTCGCGGTACTGCTCGCGCGCGGCTTCATCGATCAGCAAACCATCGTTCATGGGCGTGTCCATGGTCCCCGGAACAATGGCGTTCACGCGAATCTGGTCCCTCGCATAACCGGCAGCCATCATCCGCGTCAGTCCGAATATCCCTGCTTTACTGGTGCTATAGGCCGTCAGATTGGGAGCACAGCCCGTCATGCCAGTGGGCGAGCCTAGATTGATGATGGACCCCCCACCCTGTTGCAGCATTGGCGGAATGGCGTGCTTGGCGCATAGGAACGCTCCTCGCAAGTTCACCGACATGGTCTGCTCCCATGTCTCCAGGCTTAATTGATGGGCGCGCGCGTCGCGGTCGTGGAACAGCACAGCCGCGTTGTTGTAGAGCACATCGATCCGGTCATAGCGTCGGATGGTCTCTTCCACCAATGCCGCGACATCGCGTTCCTGCGAGACATCGGTTGGTACAAACAGACCCTCCCCTCCCGATGCATGAATCTGTTTCATGACAGTGGCGCCCCCCGCCGTATTGATGTCTGCCGCCACGACGATCGCTCCTTCACATGCAAAGCGGACAGCCACGGCGCGGCCTAAACCAGCCGCCGCCCCGGTCACAATGGCAACTTTTCCACGCAGTCTCATCGGCCCCGCCCATCCATTGCAATAATCAAAAGAGAAACCCGCAAACGTGCCAACTCGCGCCTTGCCAATTGTCCGTCGTGTGTGCGGAATCGGAGGGCTCCAGTGCCCATAAGACTCCAGGAAGAACTATGTGCTCTACTTTGCGCGGCTGGCTTGCGGTGTCTGCAGCTCATTGGTCAGGGGATCTCCTCGCCAGCAGATTATGCGATGCAACTGCTTACGTCTCTGAGAATTATCCAAGTTTTTGTTGAACTAACACGATTGGCGACTGCCGCGATCTATAGGCGGATTTCAATACAATTTCGTAGTTTTCTTATAGCCAGCCGTCCAATCTCGTAGGACTCTTGAATCATCCAGTAGCCAGTCCTCATTCGCTGCGCCATCCGAGGCGGGAAATCTCTACGAGACTCGAAGGAACAGTAGCGCTTATTACCGGTGCGGCCTCGGGCATTGGCCGCGCATCCGCAGAAATGTTTGCTCGCGAAGGCTCCCGCGTTGTCGTTGCCGACGGCAACCCAACCCTGGGCACTCAAACCGTCGATTCGATCCGCGCGAGTGGCGGAACCGCCGTGTTTACTGAGGTCGATATATCGCAACCATTGCAGGTGGACGGGATGGTTCAAACCGCGCTGGAAGCCTATGGACGAATCGACATTTTGCTGAATGCAGCGGGCATTTTACAGTATGGAACGGTCCTTGAAACGGAACCGGCGGACTGGAACCGCATCCTTACCGTCAATCTAACTGGGACGTATCTCTGCTGCCGGGCTGTGATTCCCAGCATGGTCCAACAGGGCCGTGGATCGATCATCAATGTCGCCTCCACGACAGGAGCGCACGACGCTTGTGCCCGCGCAGCGGCGTATGTGAGTTCCAAGGGCGGTGTTACATTGCTGACGCGGGCCATGGCCATCGACCACGCCAGGCAGGGCATTCGCGTCAACGCAATCTGCCCTGGCCCCACAGACACGCCCATGCTGCGTAGAGCCATGACACCGGAGCAACTGCAGGCGTTTGCAAATACGTTCCCCATGGGGCGGCTGGGCCGCCCGGATGAAATTGCCAAAGCCGCATTGTTTCTTGCCTCCGAGGACGCTTCGTTTATCACTGGATCATGCTTGTATGTCGATGGAGGCCAGACGGCGGAGGTATGACATTGAGGTTTACCCTGATAGGGATACTCCCCTGGAGAATTCTATGATTTTCGCAGCCGGACTCCATTCTCCCGAAGGCCCTGTCGCCCTGCCGGACGGTAGCTGGCTCGTGGTTGAGAGCGGGCCGGAGCGCGGCTGTGTGACCCAGATCGGCGCGGATGGCCGGACAAAGAAAATCATCCAGCGGACTGGCCGTCCCAACGGGCTGGCCATCGATAACGATGGAACTATCTGGGTCGCCGAATCCAAGTTCCCTTCCCTGCTCCGGTTGACCATGGATGGGCAGATGCAAACCATTGCGACCGCTTGCGATGGCGAACCGTTTCTGTTCCCCAACGATCTTTGCTTTGGACCGGACGGCGCGATTTATCTGACCGACTCCGGCATTCTGACCGACAACTTTTCGCCAGGAGGGCAAATTCGTGCCGACTACATGGATGTCGATTACGACGGTCGAGTGTATCGCGTCGATCCAAACAATAGTGAGGTCATCCAGCTCGATGGCGGCCTCCGGTTTACCAACGGAATCGCCTTTGGTCCCGATGGGCTTCTATACGTGAATGAAACCCTCACCGGAAATGTGTATCGCTATCGGCTCGGCGCTGGACCGGTTTTACCGGAGCGGGAGTTCTTCGGAAATGTCATCCGTCCCGATGCTCCTGCGGGATGGAAAGGCCCGGACGGCATGGCCTTCGATCGGAACGGCCTGCTGTATGTCGCGGTGTTTGGGCAGGGCGACGTCACAGTGCTGGGAAGCAGGGGCGAAGTCGTTCAACGAATTCCCACGCAAGGCCAGTTACCGACGAACGTGGCATTTGCTCTGCCCGGCGAGCATCGCATCCTGGTGACAGAGTACGAACATGGCCGGTTGGAAACATTTCCAGTCGACTGCGATGGCCTGCCTCTTTGGGACGGCAGCGAATCGAACAACACGAGGCGTTCGTGAGCGCTCCCGCTGTCATTTCGGTTCCAGGCGGCAATACTCCCCACCTGCGTCGCGTACTGACGCTGTGGGACTTGATCTTCTACGGCATCGTTGCGGTCACACCCAGCGCGCCATCCACCATCTTCGGGCTGGCGGATGTCCGCTCGCGAGGCCATGTCGCGCTCACAATTCTCGCGGCGATGGCCGCCATGGTTCTGACGGCGATCAGCTATGGCAGAATGGCTTCGCTCTATCCCAGTGCAGGATCGGCCTATACCTATGTCGGGCGCGGCATTCATCCATATCTCGGCTTTGTAGCGGGATGGGCCATGCTGCTCGATTACATGCTGATTCCGTTGTTCTGCGTCATCTATGGAACGCTTTCTTTAGAGCGGGCAATTCCCGCGCTGCCATTTTCTGCAGGCGCTCTATTGTTTGCTGGAGGAATCACAATCCTGAACCTGCGCGGCATCCGTTCCACGGCCCGCACCAACCAGGTCTTGTTGCTCTTTATGTTCCTGGTGCTGGGCAGTTTTATCGTGCTCGCCATCAAATATCTGGTCGTACGTCATGGCATGACCGGACTGTTTTCTATCGCGCCCTTTTATAATCCGGCAACCTTCAACCTGCGCCGCGTTGCAGGCGCTACTTCATTCGCGGCGCTCACCTATCTCGGCTTCGATTCCGTCACCACGCTGGCGGAGGAAGTGGAGAATCCACGCAAAAATGTACTGGTTGCCGCGGTGACGGTCTGCATTTTTACTGGGATGTTCGGCGGCCTGCTCGTGTACCTGGCGCAGCTTGCATGGCCAAATTACCACTCCTTCGTCAACGTCGACACTGCTTTTATCGATGTGACGGGCCGGGTCGGCGGCTATGCTTTATTGCAGGCCACAGCCATTCTGCTGGTGGTGGCGAACATCGGTTCGGGCCTGACGTCGCAGGTAGGTGGCGCGAGGTTGATGTTCGGCATGGGGCGTGAAAACGTCATTCCCCGCCGCTTCTTTGGCCGCCTGCATCCGACTCGCAACACACCGGACATCAACGTGATTTTCCTTGGAGTGCTGGCCTTTATCGGCTCTCAGTTGCTCAGCTATGAGCTGACCGCCGAAATCCTCAACTTTGGCGCATTTCTTGGATTCATGGGCGTCAATGCCGCAGTCCTCTGGAGGTTCTGGGTCCGCTGCCCGGAAGGAAGATCGAGGAGCGTTGTTCTCGACATTGCACTGCCAACGCTCGGCTTTCTGTTCTGTGCGGTCATCTGGTTGGGACTGGGCAGCCCAGCAAAAATCGCGGGCGGCATCTGGTTTGTTGTTGGGTTCGTGATTCTGGCAACCCACACGCGCTGGTTCCGGCAGCCGATCGTTCTGCCGGACCCCGCCATACTCGAATCACTAGAATGAAGGATGGCTTTAACGATGCAAATGAAGAAATTTATCAACGATCCGCACCATCTGTTGCCCGAACTGCTGGAGGGTCTGGCGCTCGCTTTTCCGCGTCAGGTGCGGCTTGTCGGAACCAATATCGTCGCGCGCGCCGTGCCGAAGGCCGCAGGCAAAGTGCGGCTGGTTACGCTTGGCGGCAGCGGGCATGAACCTGGCCTGAGCGGTTTCGTCGGCGAAGGAATGCTCGACTACAGCGTGACGGGAGAAATTTTTGCGGCCCCGGGCGCACCTCGATGTATCGAAGCGATTCAAATGGCTGCGAAAGACTCGCCCGGAGTGCTGCTCGTCGTGCTGAACCACGCGGGAGATGTACTCTCTGCAAACATCACGATGCAAGCCGCCAAAAAAAACAATATCCCGGTGCAGATGGTGCTGACCCGAGACGGAATTTCCTACGGACAGAATTCGGACAGCGCGAATGACCGCCGCGGACTGGTCGGGTGCATGGCGGTTTATAAGGTTGCTGGAGCAGTGGCGGAACAAGGCGACTCGCTCGATGAATGCCTGCGCATCGCGCAAAAAATGGAGGAGAACACGCGCTCGCTGGCGGTCGCATTGCGCACCGCGACGCATCCTTCCACGGGCCACACCATCTTCGAGCTGGGCGACGACGAAATGGAAATTGGCATGGGCCAGCACGGCGAGGCCGGAACCGGCCGCATGAAGATGAAGTCGGCGGACGAGACTGCCGGCATCATGCTGGACATGCTGCTGGAAAATCTAGGCGTGGCCGCAGGCGAAAACCTGCTGGTCGTTCTCAATGGCTCCGGGGCCACAACGCTGATGGAACTGTGGATCGTCTTCCGGGCTGTGTCCAAAATTTTGAAAGCAAGAAATATCAATCTTGTCCGTAGTGCCGTCGGCGAATTTATCACGACCCAGGAGCAGGCCGGCTTTCAAATTATGATCGCCCGCATGGATACTGAGTTGGTCCGCCTGTGGGATGCACCGTCGAATGCGCCTTACTTTGTGACCAGATGACTGAGGAGATCGGAAAATTCGAGCTGACGCAGATGTTCGCCGCAGCCGCGAGAAAGATTCGCGAGCAGCACGAGTATCTTTCGCAGTTGGATTCAGTGGCAGGGGATGGCGATCATGGCTCGACCATGCTGCGTGTGGTGCAATGTATGGAGGAGGCTTCACATTCTGACTCGACAGAGAATTTGGGTTCCCTGCTGCGCGATCTCGGCTGGAGTGTAATGGGAGTAGATGGCGGCGCGTCCAGCGCCCTGCTCGGCACTTTTTTTAGCGGCATGGGCGATGCGGCTGCGGACAAGAAATCCATAGATTGCCGCGAACTGGCCCGTGCGTTCGAGGGGGGCCTGCGTGCGATTGCGAAAGTGAGTCGCGCAAAGCCAGGAGACAAAACCATGATGGATGCGCTCGATCCGGCAGTAAGCGCCTTTCGCACGATGGCTTCGCTCGATAAAAATGTAATGCAAGCGATGGAAGAGGCGGCCACGGCGGCCCAGGCTGGAGCGGACTCTACAAAAAATCTTGTCGCACGTTTTGGACGCGCGAAATTCGTTGGAGAAAAGACCCTTGGTTCTCCAGACCCGGGCGCGGTTTCCATCGCATTGCTGTTCCGTGGATTTCATGAAGGACTCTTACAAGAAAGGCGAACTTAATCATGGCAGATCTCGACGACATTCAGGATGGTAAAAACTATCACCTCGACACGCCGCATCGCAACGCAGCTTATGGGCTGAAAGGCAGCAATGCGCTGGACTGGGGGATGAAGAACCGCCTGGCGCGAATCTTCATCCCGCACGACAACAGGACTGTGATGCTGGCGGTCGATCACGGCTACTTCCAGGGGCCAACCACAGGCCTGGAACGCATCGACATTACCGTCGTTCCTCTAGTAGCCTACGCGGACGCTCTGATGATTACGCGGGGAGCGTTGCGCAGTTCGATTCCGCCCGAAATGTCCCGGCCTGTCGTGCTTCGCGCAACCGGAGGCCAAAGCATTTTGAAGGAACTGTCCAACGAGTTGGTCGCCGTCGATATAGAAGATGCGGTACGACTGAATGCCTCCGCGCTTGCTGTGCAGGTCTACGTGGGCGGTGTACATGAACATCAGTCGATCGGCAATCTGGCCAAAGTTGTCGATGCCGGAAACCGTCACGGCATTCCCACCATGGGCGTTACAGGTGTGGGAAAAGAACTGGTTCGAGACGCCAAATATCTTGGCCTGGCCACGCGGATTTGTGCGGAAATGGGTGCGCACTTCGTAAAAACCTACTATTGCGAAAAGGGCTTTGCTCGCGTGGCTGCGGCCTGTCCGGTACCACTGGTGATTGCAGGCGGAAAAAAACTGGAGGAGTTGGACGCGCTGAAGATGGCCTACTCCGCGATCCAGGAAGGTGCTGCCGGCGTGGACATGGGGCGCAACATCTTCCAGAGCAATGCTCCGCAGGCAATGATCCAGGCAGTGCGCGCAGTCGTCCACGAAGACGAAAAGCCTGAAAAGGCCTACGACCTCTATCTTTCTCTCAAAAACATTCCAGTGGGCAGGTAAATATGGTCAGGAAAAATACTACGCAAGTCGTCTGTATCGCGGAATTCTTCGCGATTGAAGGTGAGACCGATGCCCTGATGGCGGCGCTGCATTCTTTGATTCGCCCGACGCACCAGGAGCCAGGTTGTATTCGCTATGAACTGAACCAGCGGACCGATGACCCGCGACGAATCAGCTTTATTGAAAAGTGGCAGGACAATGAAATCTTTCAGAAGCATTGCGCCATGCCTTACATCAAGCATTTTTTCGACGAAGTCCGCCCTGTACTGGTGGAATCCTTTGAGGTGAAGCTCTATGAAGAGGTCCTTCCCTAGTGCTGGCCTTGACCTCGCAGTGTTGGTTTGCCGTCGGAATGGCGTAGTGAACCTGCACAAATTTATATGGGGTGTGTAATGGACATGTGGAAGCAATCTTTTGAATCGATCTCCAGTATAAGCGTCGAACGGCTGCATACCCATGCGTCTGTCGTGCGCCGTCGCCCGGGCAAGACAAACCGGGTACATGTGCCGAAGAAGTCTTGCGAAGACGAGTTTCTTCTCGTTGAGCCTCAGATCAACGCCGAGGGAATTCATGCGTGGCCCTTCGATACGTCCTTCCCCCTGGATGTATTGTTTTTGTCAGGCGATCGGCGACGCAACGTCCGTATGAACCGTCACAGTTATTTTGAGGTGCTGTATTTATGTTCAGGTTCGGCGGAATATCATATTCAGGACAGACTGCTTCCTTTCCACGAGGGCGATCTGGCAATCATCGGCAGCACTGTCTATCATCGTCTGGAATGCCGCTCGCATTCTCCTGTTACGATGACCGCGCTTTTCTTTGAGCCAGACTTGATTCGTTGCGATGGCAGCAGCGATAGCGCCGAATATCTAACTCCATTTTTACTTCAGGATGCAAAGTTCCCTCATATTGTGCCGGCGGAAACTGGTGTGCCGGCGCAGGTATTTGAATGGATGCGACGCATTCGCGCAGAAACACCGGCCTCGTCGCCTCGTGCCCGGTTGACGATCAGGACCTATCTCAAAATGGCGCTGGTCCTGCTGGTGAACCAGTACTCTTCCTACGCCGGAACGATCGAAACTTTCCAGCGTCAGCAGCGTGACATCGACCGACTGCATCCGCTCTTTCAGTTCCTAGGGAACAACTGCGGCAATCCGATCCAGGTGCGCGAAGCCGCACGCATCTGCGGAATGAGCGAGTCGCATTTTATGAGTTTCTTCAAGCGCGTGACCGGCCAGTCGTTCATCAAATACTTGAACCATTTCCGTGTGGAGCGTTCGCAGGTACTGCTGGCCACGACCGACGAAACCATGTCCGGCATCAGCCAGGAGGTTGGGTTCTGCGACCAGAGCTACTTCGGGACTGTGTTTCAAAAGCTGGTTGGAATGACTCCGGCAGCTTACCGGAGACGTTTTCGAGACCAGTCGCCATGGGAAAAAGGCGGCCTCGCGCTTCCCCACACCGACATTGCAGGTCAAATTGAGATGCATCCTGGACGGAGCAGGGTCATATAATCGGCTCGCTTCCTGCAAGCTCTCGTAGGTCTACAAGAGAAAATCGTCCGATTGCTATAGATTGTGGGAGCACGGCAGTTTAAGCTGGCGGCATTTACTTCTGTGCGCATATTTTTTCTGGAACAGGAAGAATGAGAATTCCTTCAATCGAACGCATCCACTCTCGCTTCGCATATCCTCTCGGAATTTCGCTGACAGTTGCGGCGTTCGCCATCGCCACAAACTGCATGGCATCTCCGAAGGCAGTCGCGTATTCCACACCTCCTGCCCAGGTGGAAGTCTACGACTACACGGAAATCACAGCGACCGTGCTTTCTCCCGACGCAGCCAATCCATTTGAAGACGCCACACTGACTGGTTCGTTCGACGCTGCCGATGGCAGTGGGCACTGGAACATCGTCGGATTTTGCGACTCCACGGACGGCAGTATATTCAGGATTCGTTTTATGCCGCCCCGCGCCGGAGAGTACAAATACTCCGTCATTTATCGCCAAGGAAAATTTCAAAGAACCTCCACGGGAACTTTGCGCGCGGTCGATGCGCATCGCTTGGGTATATTGCGCGACGATCCAAAATATCCGTGGCACTTTATCTGGGAAGGCACAGGCCAGCACTATTTCTTCAATGGAACAACCGCTTTCTGGCTGATGGGCTGGCGCGATGAACGCACGATTCAATACAGCATCGACCGTCTTCACCGGCTGAAGGTCAATCGCATCCGCGTGGCGTTAGCGGGAAGGACCAATGTCTTCTATGGCGAACCGGTCATGATCGGCGCTAACTGGACCGTCTTTCTAACACCGTGGCCAGCCGTCGATACAGAAGACTTTACCCATCCAGGCTTCGATTACAGCCGCTTCAATGTGTCGTATTGGCAGAAGTTCGACCGTATGCTTCGCTATGCGCGCGACAGGAACATGATTATCTCTGTTGTTCTCGATATGAACGACGGCAAAATCCATCCGGCAGCCGGCAGCGAGGATGAATATCGTTACATCCAGTATGCCGTTGCGCGCTTTGGCGGCTTCTCCAACATTACCTGGGACCTGGGTGATGACCTGAACAGCTACCGCGATGAGGCCTGGACGCATAAGACTGGCATGCTGCTGGAGCAATGGGACCCATATCATCACCTGGCGACCAGCCATCCGACAAAAATTATTTATCAGGATCGAGCTTCGAGCTGGTTTGGATTCACTTCTTATCAGGACTGGTCGCGCGACCAGCACAACCTGATGTTGGAATCGCGCAAGCTACAGAAAAAAGCAGGCCGCATTATTCCTCAGACCAACGAGGAATATGGATATGAAAACCACTATCCCTCTTGGGCGGCTCCTAGGTCCGATTCCGCCGATGTACTGCGTCGCACCGCATGGGACATTGTGATGGCGGGTGGCTATCAGACCTCCGGGGAAACAGCAAAACGAGGCACGAACATCTGGCCCGACACCGGCGGCGGCTGGATGAATGGCCGCGGCGATGACACCATGACGATGTTCCTTGGTTACGGCCACATGGTGGACTTCTTCACCAGTTTCGATTGGTGGAAGACAAACCCTCACGATGAGCTGGTAAACAACGGGAACTACTGTCTTGCGGAACCAGGCAAGATTTACGCCATCTATCTTCCACATGCAGACAAAGTCACCGTACAGCTTCAATCCGGCCACTACCAGGGCTATTGGTTCAGTGCACTGAGCGGCCAGAAAATTCCGCTCCCATCGGTGGAGGGTCCTTCATGGACCTCCCTGGACGCGCCGGATGGTCACGATTGGGCCATTCTTTTGCAAGCCAGATAGATTCTTACGATCACAGTAGAGTGTAAGGCTGGACAATTCTGGATCGGATGGAGGCAAGGAGATATGACAAGCCTGCGCGTTGGTAATGCTCCTTGCTCATGGAGCATACTGGAATTTGATGAAAGCAGCAAATCGCAAATCGAGTACGGATACATGCTCGATGAACTGGTCGAGACAGGCTACACCGGCACTGAGCTGGGCGCGTGGGGATATATGCCCACCGATCCAGAGCGGCTGAAAGCCGAACTCGGCAAGCGCAGTCTGGTCATGCTTGCGGGCATAGCGTGCGTGGCCTTGAAGGACCGAGATGCCCATACAGCGGGCGTCTCTAACGCACTCACCACAGCGCGCCTGCTGGCGGCCGTTGCTACCGATCCCAAACCCTATCTGGTGCTGTTGGATAACAATGCCACCGTTCCAGAACGAATCGCCAATGCCGGAAGGATCACTCCTGAGTTGGGCCTCACTCCGCTGCAATGGCGGACATTTACCGAAGGTGCCAACCAAATCGCCCACGCGGTCTGGGAGGAGACTGGACTGCGGGCTGCTTTTCACCACCACTGCGCCGGATATGTCGAGACGCCGGAAGAGATCACGCGATTCCTAGAGTTGACTGACCCGGAACTGATCGGCCTGGTATTTGACAGTGCACATTACGCTTACGGGGCGGCCAACTGCGATGTGGTTCAAGGATTGGAACGCTTTAAGGAGCGTGTGTGGTACATCCATTGCAAGGACCATCAGCCGCAGGTGGCAAACCGGGCACGAGCGGAGCAATGGGACTATTTTCAGGCATTGCGCTGCGGGGTCTTCTGCGAGCTTGGCAACGGCTCGGTGGACTTTCCCGCAATGCTGCGGTGGCTGAAATCCAATCATTACGACGGGTATGTCCTTGCCGAGCAGGATGTTCTGCCAGGTATGGGCACTCCGAAGGAAAGCGCTGGAAGGAATCGCGAGTATCTGCGTTCCATCGAGAACATGATGGAACAACGCTAGGCCCAACCTGCATCTCTCAAGGAGCGATAACTGTCGCAGCTTGCAGTCGGAAGTCGCGTGAAGACGCACCAACATGGACGATGCGCTGTCCGGTGGCCAGCGTCCATCGATTGGCGGTGGTAGACCAATACTGTAATGCGCGCAACTGCACATGCAGGGCGATCTCCCGAGACTGGCCGGCATCCAGGTGGACGCGATCGAAGGCAGCCAATGCATGGACCGCAAACTGCGCATCTCTGCCAGGCTCCCGGCCCGGTGCATCCAGATATACTTGCGGAACCTCATCGCTTGCGGTCTGCCCCACATTGCGTAAGCTGAAGCTTACGTTCAGTCCACCGTCGTCAGCACGCGCTACTTTCATTTGGGAGTACTGAAAGTAACTGTAAGACAAGCCATAGCCAAAGGCATACCGTGGCTGGATTTTCTGCTGGTCGTACCAGCGATAGCCCATGAAGATGCCTTCGGAATAAGTGGTTTTGCCTTCATGGTGCGAGGACCGGTCAGGATGGGCAGGGTCATTCGCGACACCCTGCTGCAAGTGCAGCGGCCAGGTGAAGGGTAGTCGGCCCGCAGGACTCGTCTTACCGAGCAGCAGATTTGCAGTTGCCCATCCACCTTCATCTCCGGGATACCACGTCAGCAGCACAGCTTTGACCTTCGATAGCCATGGCATGGCAATGGGTTGCGTGACGTTCAACACGACAACAGTGTTCGGGTTGACGACGCTAACGTCCGCGATGAGTTTGTCCTGATCTCCGGGTAGATGAAATACAGGTTTGTCGGCGCTCCACGCAAAGACGACTGCCATCGTTGCATGTCGGGCTGCCTCGATCGCGGAGTCATAGTCGGCCTTGCACTGCTCGGGCGTCATCCAGTTCAACCGTATCTGCGTGGGCTGGTTGGATGTATCTGGCACAACCGAGACTTCAATCGTATGTGGGCCAGCCTTCAATCCCATCTCGACGCGTAAATCATCCAGACCGTCCTTGGTGGGAAGCACATTGTTCTGACCAGCCTGTGTGACATCTCCGTGGATCACCATTTGCGCGTTGCCAGTCAATCTTTTTCCATCCAGCTTCAACGTCGCATAGGAGCCGAGATTCTGTAGATACAAGCTGTACTTTCCATCCGAAGGTATGGTCAGAGTTCCATCCCATGTCCATGTGGAGTTTGCGGGCAGTGACTTGCCATTGGATTGCGTGAAGTTGAGTTCTGCGTCTGTCTGCATCGGATTTCCCGACGGCGAGTTGCGCTGTAGTCCGGGCATACCATTGTGGGTAAGAAATTTTGCTGGAATTGGAACACCAGTCATGTCATCGGCCACAGCATAGGTAATGTGCGCATCTGGATTGCCTGCCGTATCCCGCTTCAATGCATATAGTGTGCCAACTTCTCGCGCAGGAATTCCCACCGCCTTTTCTCCTGCAATTCCGATTGCAATCGTCTGGCCTGCTCCCGGCCCGATGAAGGCGAGGGAGTGAATATCCTGTTTAGTGAGCGGTAGAGCGGCGTGATCGTTCTTCAATAATACAGCCGCGTCTTCGGCGGTTTTTTCGACGACCGGCGCATCGGCGGCTGTATCGAGCGACGTAATGTCATGCTTCGATTTTCCATTCAGCAGCCCGAACCGATCCATTTCATAAAGTATGCGTCCTACAGCCCGCGTGATGGTTGCTTCACTCACCTGGCCCGACTGTACGGCAAGCCGCATAGTTCTCGCTGTATCTTTTTCTGGCAGATCAGACGCAAAGTACGAAGGCGTCTGATGGGTCAGAGATGGAAGAATTGGACCGGGCATCTCTAGATCCATCCCAGCATTGATAAAGTCTGTGGCATGTGTCGCTCCCCAATCGGAGGTCACAAAGCCACGAAAACCGATCTGGTCGCGAAGGATCGTTGTAAGAGTGTCCGGATTTCCGCATGCAGAGAGTCCGTTGATCTTGTTATACGAACACATGATGGACGACACACCGGCCTCTACAGCAGCAGCAAACGGCGCAACATAGATTTCATGAAGCGTCTGCTGACCTATGGTGACGTCTCCTCCTCCGTCATAGCCCACATAGTGTTTCGCCTGGGCCATAATGCCCTGGCTTTGAATACCGCGAATCTCTGCCGCGCCGATCAATCCTGTCAATAATGGATCTTCACCGAACGTATTGTAGGCACGCGCAAACGTCGGGTCACGATCCATGTTGATGAAAGGCTGGAGAACAACGTCGATGCCGAGCGAGTGCGCATCTCGAGCGATGACAATGCCGTTCTGTCGAGCGTCCTCGCGGCTAAAGGTCGCAGCCAATCCCATTGTTGCGGTCATGCCAGTCGAAGGCACGCGGGTAAGTATGCCAGGAGGGCCATCGGCGAGACGCAGCGAAGGAATCCCCAGGCGGGGAATGCCTGGCAGATATCCAGCCTGCCCCTGAAAGGTAGATGGATCTTCATGCATCCCATGAATCATGCCGATCTTTTCGTCCAGCGTCATTTCTAGGAGCAGCTTGTCTACTCGAGCATCTCCGGTCACAACTGAGTCAGTACGACCCGTGGCTGCAGGAGTATTCTTATTGGCTGCATAACCAACCCCAATGCTTGACAATCCCAGGAGCGCAATCGTAGCTGCACGCTGTAGTTGCAACAGAAAATGAGCAAAGGTCTGTACTTGCAAATTTTTCATTCATTTCTCCCGAGCATATGCGAAATAGCACAAACTATCGTCACTATAGACAGCCTATAGTGTGCAGAGATGTCGATTGGATCAAGAATAACGGCGCAATGGAGGTGGGATCGGACACAGTAGGAGTCGCCTTACGAAGAGGTTCAATCTCTTCGTAAGGCGGTTAATCCATTATTCAGAATGAGAAACGCGCTCCCACTTGAATCGTACGAGGGCCGATCTGCGTGCCCGAGATTTGACCTACTCCAGATGTTCCGATCTGTGCGTCGGGATTGCCAAATACGGTGTGATTGAACACGTTCAGCGCGTCGATTCGCAACATCATGTTCATTGGGTCGCCCATCACCGTGAAGGGAATGTTCTTTGCGACCGTCATGTCCACGCCCGTCAACCCTGGTCCACGCAGGCTATTTCGGCTGGAGTTTCCGAAAGTATAAGGAGCGGGAATTGCGAAGGCCGCCGGATTAAACCACTCCTGGATTGTCGGATGCGACAAATGAGGATTTCCAACGACATTCGGATACCAGCTTCCACCCTGTGCGCCTGTCTCGTTTGCACTGCCGACAGTAACGGTGTAAGGCATTCCCGATTGCTTCACAATGATTGTGGAAGCCTGCCATCCTCCAAGGACACTGTTCAGTACTCCTTGATGGTTTAGCCAGCGATGGCCAACTCCTACAGGAAGTTGATAGACAAGGCTGGCCTTGAACGCATTGGTTATGTCGTAGTTTGAAGGACCGTAGTTCAAGCTTGGGTGATAAGCATGCTGGTATGGCTGTGCACCGGCGTTTCCGCCTCCTCCCGCCATGTCCTGGTCGTCCAGCATCCTCGACCAAGTATAGTTAAAGTTATAGGTCAGGTCGTTTCGATACTGCCTTTGCACCGAGGCCTGAAGAGAATTGTAGTTGGAGTTTCCATTGTATTTATCGCCGCTGATGCTCAAAAATTGAGGATAAGGTGGAGTGCCATTGGGACCTAGCTGGCTCGCAGGTATTTGGTTATAATCCACAGGAAACGAAAGGTGATGGACTACATTGCCAACATAAGCAACTTCCGCAACTGTGATTGAATTGAGCTGCCGTTGAACGCTAAAGGTGTATTGTTCTTGAATTGCCACAGGCGTATGTACAGGAGCATAGGAGACATTCTGCCCGTTATATCCGTCTGGCGCTCGGCTCGCCTGAACATAATTCAATGGAGGGTTTGGGTCGTTGAGTAGAAAAACTGGAGAAATCTGCGCAAAATCGGTAAGGCTCCCGCTGCTGGATGTACCCACTCCAGGCGCGCCGTTAAAGTATCTGTCTCCCGTCCAGAGATAGGTGAATAATCCAAATCCTCCACGAACCGCCAATGCCGGTGTTGGCTGCCAGGAGAAGCCAACGCGTGGCAGGAAATTGTTCACTGAGTCTTCTATCCCTTTCCTGCCAGCGTTTGGCGCAAACCACATTGCACCTAAAGTCTGAGTAGCAGGATTTATCAGGTTCGGATCGAAGGAACCCAGCCGGTTTAGTACCTCAGTCCAGGAACCTTGATGTTCAAAACGTAGACCTAGATTGATCGTGAGATTAGGTTTCAGTTTGATATCATCCTGCACAAAAGCTTGCGGAAGCTTACTGCGCATTCCTGTCATGACTCCGTTATTGACACTCCAGGAATTCAGTTGTCCCATCAGAAAGTCTGCGTATCCCTCACCAGTGGTTGAGGAAAAAGGCGCTTGCTGCGTGTAGTAGCCGGTGAATCCCAGGTTTCCAGACTGTATATATCCCCATGGGGTTGTGTTGGCCTGGAAATCCAACAGCTCTCCACCAAACTTGAGGATATGTTTCCCGCGAACCAAAGTTACAACGTCGGAAGGTTCAAATGTGTTTTGAGCGTATAGGGCTTCCGTCTGGCCGCCGCCGATATTCGCCCCTCCAAAACCCTGTGACCCGCCGATCGTGACATTTGGAAAGATGTTTGCCAGGGCGTATTTTATGCCGAGTTTCTGTGGATATCCCTGGTCAAAAGTATTGGATGAATACCCCGCTACCTGACGATTGAAAAACATGCGAAATTCGTTGTTCGTCGTTGAACTGAAAGTCCATGTGTCATCGATGAGCCCCTGCCAAACCACACCATTTCCGATCAAATCATCGATCACGTCAGGACTGCCATTGAAACTTGGGTTGGTTTGCTCTGTGACCGTCATCATCACACGGTTGTTCTGGGTGATGTCATAATCTCCGCGCCCAAAGTATCTCGTCCACGGATTGGTATTGATCACTTTACCTTGCCAGTTGTTATACGTCCCAGGAAGGGTTGGCAGAGGAAAATACTGTTGGATATTTTGCGCTACTGTATCCATCAGACCCTGTGGAACTTTGTTGCCAGACAGGGGCTGTCTGGTACCGCTGGCGTTTGCAGTGTATGGGTTGTAAATCGGAGCAAATACTGTTGTATCCGAGAAATCACCGGCCCGCATGGCTACTGTTGGAAATGTGGCGAAGGGAAACGTCTCATTGCTGTTGTGCAAATGGTCGTAGTTGAAATAGAAGAAGAGCTTGTTTTTGATAACTGGGCCACCGATCGCCCCACCCCAATTGTTAAACCGCTCGAATGGAACTGTACTGTTGGGGCTGAAATAACCAGCGGCATTGAATATATCGTTCTGGATGTATTCATAAGCGGCCCCATGGAAATCGTTGGTGCCGCCTTTGCTGATCTGATTGATGACGACCCCTCCAACACCATATTCAGCAGAGAAGTTGGAGGTGTCGACTTTGACTTCCGCTACGTTTTCAAAGACGTTTTCGTCGAAGTTTGAGCTTTGTTGCTGCGTGATTAGGCCGCCATCAGAAAGGACGCCCTGCTCCTCCGGCATGGAACCGTTAATGGCAGCTACAACCTGGCTGGGGCCGGGATTGAAGAACCCATTGACTCCCGGAAGGGTCTGTATCAGGCCAACCCAATCGGGGCCGTTGCCATTCATGTTCGTCAGGTCGTTCATCGTCTTAAAACCCAGCGTTGTGGTCTGCTCCGCTGTGTCCGTCTGAAGAAGCGTGCCTTCGCCATTCACAACTACCTGCTGTGTGACTGCACCCACACTGAGTTTTGCATTAACAGTAGTGGCGCCGACATCGAGAATGATTCCCGTCCGGACAAATGTCTCAAAACCAGGGTTTTCAAAGGTGATTGTATATTTCCCTGGAAGAATCGAACCGGAATCATATATCCCGGAACCATCCGTGGTGACTACCTTGCTGATTCCTCTGGTGGTTTCCAGCAAAGTGACTTTCGCGCCGGGAACGACAGCGCCGGCTTTGTCCGTCACTGTGCCGCGGATGTCGCCCGCATTTCCGTTCTGGGCTTGTCCTGGCCTACAGAGCAGAAACGCGATCAGCGCAAACCAGAACATTTGGTTGAGTCTGGATGTATGTTTCATTAAGCCTCCTGAAAATCAAACTTCATAAAATTTGGTGGTTATTCAAAGTCCTGGATAGCACTGTGTTTAGCTTCCGGCCGAGTTCTATCGCTTGGCTCTTCGTGTTGTTATTCAGGTTTTCATTTTCGTAAAATGCCACATGCAATTGTGGTTGCTTTCCGATGGAGGGAATTGTTCCGATGCACCTAGCCGCGCTGGATCGAAAGTTCAACTGCTGCCTCCATATTGAGTCGGTATATGGACTGTCGATCAGTTTGGGTCATACATGTAGAAACTGTCTCGTGAAATCCTATAATTTTCTAGTGAAATCCTATGAGCTTTAAAAATCCTCCTAACGCAGCGACAGAATCGAAAAGTTAGTCCTGCAAGGCGTCAAAGACATCTTGCATAAAGCTGGAACAACCGGCAGGAATACGTCACAAATCCAACAGCTGAAATTCATGGAGAGGCGACATAATCTCTGCGTCGCGTTTTCAGACTTCGCAAGCTTCACCGCTCCTCCAGATATGCCCTAAACCCTGGTCGTCGAGCCGGACGATCCGTCCATAGCTTTGCAACACGGGGAACGCGCCATAAGGGTCGCACCGCATGTTCTAACTGGCATATCAGTAATAAGCCCAGAGAATCTTCCCTGTCAAGAAATATTTTAGAAGGTAACATTCACACGGCCCATGATCCTTGCGACGCAAGGCTGCAGCCATTCCGGCCCGCAATATTTATTGACAACTGGCGGAGGGATAAGAGAAGCTGGGAAAAGTTCTGTAATAACAGTGCTATTGCAACTTGCATCAAAAACCCGTATGGCTTTCGCAGCCGTTTCTGAAATAAAATGACGGGCCGCACCTGGAGGACACACATGCTGCATCTTCGGCCACGGCTTGCACTGCTCCCTTTCGTGCTCCTGCTACTCGCCCGCCTTGCGCCGTCACAAGTTGTCACCCGGACTGCCGGGCCGCTGGTTGCCTCCTCCAATCCCAACTACTTCCAGGACGCTGACGGCTCGGTACTGATTCTGAGTGGGTCGCAGACTTGGAATACTCTTCAAGATTGGGGTAGTAATGGCTCTCCGCAAGCTTTAGATTTCAACGCTTATGTCCATTTCCTTACTACACATGGACATAATTTCACTTTGTTATGGCGGGTGGAATTACCGCATTTTTGCTCTCTTCCAACTACAGTAAGTTCTCCACCGGACATGACTGTCAGCCCGCAGCCATGGCTGAGGACCGGTCCAGGAAGAGCAACGGACGGCGGCCTGAAATTCGACCTTGCAAAGTTCAATCAAAACTATTTCGACCGCCTGCGAACGAGGGCGCTGGCCCTGAACAAGGCCGGCATTTACGTGGGCGTCGATCTGTTCATCGGAGAATGGCTCAATGTCTTTCGCTGCTCCAGCGATGGCTATCCTTTCACTGGAGCCAACAATATCAATGGCATCGATGATGGTTACGTCGGCGGGAAGCGCGGAATTGGATCTGTCACCATGACGGCCCCGAACGCAATCACCAGGTTTCAGGATGCGTATGTCGAAAAAACCATCGACACGTTAAACGATCTGCCGAATGTACTCTGGATGGTTTCCGAGGAAGCTCCTGCAAATTCCGTCTGGTGGAACAATCATCTGATTTCTCGTGTTAGAGAGTATGAATCGAAGAAGCGTTATCAACACCCCATCGGCTACGCCGCTCTGACAGGCACTCCAGACGCGACGATTTACAACTCCAATGCGGACTGGGTGGCGCCGGCTGTTAGAATTTCTCCGGTCCGTACGTGTGGGCAAGGCCATCCCGCCTGCAAAGTAAACATCAATGACAGCGACCACTCTTACTTTGGGATGTGGAATGAGACGGCACAACAGAACCGCAACTATGCATGGGAAAATTTCATGAATGGCAACCAGGTGTTGTTCATGGACCCTTACCTGGTGTACTACCCGCGTGAGCACCGTAACATGTGTGTGTCCCCAACGGACATGATCTGTAGCGCGCCGGACCCGCGCTGGGACAACTTCAGAAACAATCTGGGTTACATTTTGAGATACTCTCGAAAGCTCAATCTTGGCAGTGTCACTCCACGTAGCTCTCTGAGTTCGACGAAGTATTGTCTTGCTCAGACTCCATCCGCTGGTGCGGAGTATCTGGTCTATGCGCCTTCTGGCGGCCCATTCACCATGGACCTCTCTGCCATGCCAAGATCACGAAAGCTCTCTGTGGAATGGTTCAACCCTGCGACGGGGACTACGATGCACGCCAGCCTCATCTCCGCTGGGTCGAATGCCCGAGCATTTATTCCTCCATTCCGTGGGGATGCTGTTCTTTACCTGGTGGACACGGCGGGCCAGGTCGGCTCTCACGCAACAATTGCAACTGGAAAGTAGACTAACCACATGTTACTGTCCGAGATCAAAACGCCTGCGCTTCTGCTCGATATGGATGCCATGGAATCGAACTTAAAGAAAATGGCGGCATTCTTCAGTGAAGGGCCGACCCGTTTGCGTCCCCACTACAAGAACCACAAGTGCGTGGCCCTTGCAAAAAAGCAGGTGGCGTGTGGCGCGATCGGAATGAGCTGCGCGACGCTTGGCGAAGCGGAAGCGCTGGTGAAGGGTGGCATTCAAAGTATCCTGTTGGCCAATGAAATCGCAGGCGAAGTCGCGATCGAGCAGTTTGCACATCTCTCGCAGCATGCCAACCTCATCGTTGCCGTTGACAACGAAGTTACCATCACGGCCCTTGCAGCGGCATCCACCCGGATGAATGTACCGCTGAGTGTCGTCGTCGATGTAAACACGGGCATGGCCCGTTGTGGAGCGGCGCCGGGGGAACCAGCCCTCGCACTGGCGAAACTGGCATCTGCGCAAGGCCTCCGGTTCCGCGGCGTCATGGGCTATGAAGGCCATTGCGGCCACATGCAACCAGGGCCAGACAAGGCCAACGCCGCACATCAGGCCATGGAGAAACTGGTCGCCACGGCGAAGCTCATCCAATCACACGGCCTGCCCGTGGAAATCGTGAGCGGCGGCGGAACTGGAACCTATTCCACGTCCGGCAGGTTTCCTGGCGTGACCGAAATTCAGGCCGGGTCGTACCTCATGATGGATACCGATTACCGTGCAGTCTGTACAGATTTTCAACTCGTGCCCAGCGTTCTAGGGACGATCATCAGCATAACTCCCAACAAATGGCTGATCCTTGACGTGGGACTGAAGGCGATCAGCGGGGAGCACGGCGTGCCCATATTGAAGAACCTAGATGGCGCGCACCTTCGCAAGCTCAATGCCGAGCATACCATCGTCGATATTATCGACCCCAATCTGGCTGTGCGCGTGGGCGACCAGGTAGAAATCTGGGTCCACTATAGCGACGCAACGGTCAATCTTCATCGCCGGATGTTCGGAGTACGTGGTGGGCGAGTAGAAGAAACATTCACGCTGGAAAGCTGATTTGAGTCGCAAAGATGAGCAAAAAATATCAATCCTCGTCGGCCGTTGCTGCTGTAGTAACGGCCCAACGGATTTTTCAGGAAGCCGCCACTCGATGAGCATTTTGCCTGACTGCCTGGAAGGCGCCATCGATCTCCACGTCCACAGCGCGCCGGACGTGGACGCCCGGCGCTTCAACGATTTGGAGCTTGCGCGGGAAGCGCAGCGTGTGGGAATGGGCGCCATCCTCATCAAATCTCACCAGAACTCCACGGTCGAGCGTGCATGGCTGGTTGCAAAGGTAGTGTCCGGCATCCAGGTTTTTGGCGGTTTGGTTTTGAACGACACGGTAGGCGGACTGAATGTTGAAGCCGTCAAACTTGCGCTCGCAATGGGGGCGAAAGAAATCTGGATGCCAACCAGGTCCGCGCTGAATCACCGTCTGCAGCATGACCAGTCTGGCGGCATTTCCATTCTTGACGCGAGCGGAGACCTTGTTCCAGAAGCAATGGCCATTCTGGAAGCGATTGCCCAGAGTGATTGCATCCTCAGTACCGGTCATTTGAGCCCACGCGAGTCCTCAGTCTTGATTCATCAGGCGCGCCAACGCGGAATCCGCAAGGTACTTGTGACCCATCCAGAATGGTCGCCGACTTTCTATTCTGTCGAAGAGCAGAAAAACCTCGCGCAGTTTGGCAACGTCTGGTTCGAGCGATGCTTTGTCTCTACGACGCACCTTTGCGGATGCGTGCCCTTTCAGGTAATTGAGCAGGCGATTATTGAAACCGGAGTGGAAACTACGGTGCTGTCTACAGACCTGGGCCAGCCACAAACACCTCCGCCAGCTGAGGGACTACGGCTGTACGCGGAGCGGCTGCGCAGCTCCGGTTTCTCTCGCGAACACATTCGACAAATGATGTGCACCAACCCAGCTCGCCTGCTGTTTGAAAAAGGAACAGGACAATTGTGAAGATATTCAAGGGTGGATTGATTGGATGTGGATTCTTCTCCCAGCATCATCTGGAAGCCTGGCGCCGCATGCCGAACGTCCAGATCGTAGCCGCATGCGACCCTTCCATCGAAAGGGCCAGGGCCACAGCGCAACGGGCCTATTCCTCAGCAGAAGAAATGCTGAACGCCGAAGACCTGGATTTTGTCGACATCATTACTCGCTCTACCGAGCACCTGGAACTAATCTCGATGGCAGCGGAGAACGGTCTGGCGATTATCTGCCAAAAACCCATGGCTCCCGACTGGCCCACTGCCTGCCGCATGGTTGAGAAAGCAGAAAACCACGGTGTCCGATTCATGATTCACGACAACTGGCGATGGCAGCCGTGGTATCGGGCAGCCCATGCGATGATTGCCCGTGGCGACATCGGAACTCCCGTGGGCTTTGGGTTTCGATGCCGGTGGAAGGACGGTCAAGGCGATGAACCTTATCCGAAACAAGCGTATTTCCGCCAACTCCGGCGTTTTATGATCGATGAGACCCTGGTACATCACATTGATACGGCGCGTTTCCTATTTGGCGACATTCTTTCAATCTATGCCGAAGCCGCGAGGCGAAACGCTCGCATCGTTGGAGAAGACCATGCAATCCTGACGGTCCGGCATAGTAACGAGTTGATAGGATGGATTGACGGCCATAGCTTTACCGATCAGGAGGAGTGCGGTCCCAGTCTCGACACGGCTACTTTCGAGGGAGAGTCGGGATCGATCCGCATCACTGGGCTGGGTGAAATCTGGCGTGGGGACAAGAATATCTGGACTGATGACTTTGCCAATGGATATCGTGGAGACAGCGTCTATGCTACGCAGGCGCACTTCATCGACTCCCTGGAAACTGGCCGGGCTTTTGAGTCTGAGGCCCGCGAGTACATGGAAAAAACGTTTGCCGTAGTCGAGGCAGCCTATCAAAGTATCTCCTCGCGCCGATGCGTAGAAATCTCAGAAATGATGACGGTGAAGCAATGAACTTCGAGCTTTCAGACAAGCGTTCCGACGATGGCAAAGTAGTGATCATTACCGGAGCAGGCAGCGGCATCGGACGAGCAGTGGCCCTGGCCATGCAGTCTGCCGGATATACCGTAGTGTTGGCCGGACGCCGACTTGCGGAGCTTGAACGGACTGCGGCCATGGCTAATCTTGACGGCGCAAAAATGTACCCCGTCCCTACCGATGTCAGTCAACCCAATTCGGTGAAGGCGCTGTTTGCCAAAACTCGCAACATGTTCGGCCGCCTGGATGTCCTCTTTAACAATGCTGGCATGGGCGCTCCGGGAATCCCAATGGAAGATCTGAGTTACGAACAATGGTCCCAGGTGGTAGGCGCGAACCTGACCGGCGCTTTCCTGTGCGCTCAGGAAGCGATCCGCCTGATGAAGTCGCAGCAGCCACGCGGGGGACGGATTATCAACAATGGCTCGATTTCGGCGCATGTGCCGAGGCCCTATTCCGCGCCTTACACTGCCACCAAACATGCCATCACCGGCCTGACCAAATGCATCTCACTCGATGGCCGTCAGCACGACATTGCCTGCGGCCAGATCGATATCGGCAACGCGGCCACGGAGATGACTGAGAAGTGGGCGGCCGGAGCTCTACAAGCAAATGGAAGCACTGCGGCGGAGCCGACGTTCGATCTGCGGCACGTCGCAGAAGCCGTTCTCTATATGGCCAGCTTGCCGCTGGACGCAAACGTACAGTTCATGACCGTGATGGCGACAAAGATGCCCTTTATCGGACGCGGCTAACCTGCATGATTTATGAAGGCAATCACGATAAAACCGATCCCATGAAAGCCTCGCCTGCTGCTGCCAAAACTATTCAGATATCAATTGTTTCTAGCGGGGCAGGCTTTCACAGTTATAACCCCAATACAGCTATTGGACGAATTATCGAGTAGATCAAGAGGTCAGTAGATTTGTAAGAAGCTGACCCGGAGATTACCTTCATGGCGCGACGTTTGAAAGACGGCAGCAAATCATCCATGCAGGCTTTGCCTGAACTGGCATATCGGGCCATTCGAGAGCAGATCCTTTCCGGAAGGTTTCGCATGGGTGCGCCAATTTCACGTCGACAACTGGCCGCTGAGTTGGGCATGAGCATGGTCCCGGTCTCCGAAGCTTTCCAGCGATTGACCCAAGAAGGTCTAATCGAAAGTAAGCCGCAAGTGGGGACTCGTATACGGATACCTACAGAGACGGACATCCGCGATCGTTTTGTGATTCGAGAAGCGCTGGAGAGCCAGTCAGCACGACTTTTTTCAGAGCGGGCCAGTATGGCGGAACGGCGGGAGTTGCGAGAGTCGGCGGAAGAGTTGGATGCGCTGTACTTACAGCGCGACTCTAACCCGGATAATTCTTCCCTGGTATTTCAGGTGAACAGCCATCACCTGCGGCTGCATACGCGCATATCTGAATGCTCTGGGACGATTGCTTTGTGCCAGATGATCGAGACCAATGCTGTCCTGATCTTCAACTGGCTGTTCGACCTGATTGGGGAACAACCGCCAATTCCGCCGCATTTTCATCGTGACTTGATTGCTGCCATTTCTGCTACGGACCAGACGGCTGCGGATGCTGCCATGCGCGCGCATGTACAATACGGCCTCGAGGCCACAATACAAAGTATGCGCAAACTCAGCATCGAGATAGAGAGCTCGTGGAGAATCGGAAGACGGAACAGTACCCGAAAGTGAGACGTGCCCTTTAGACACAAGGTGCAACATACTTGCCCCGGATTTCAAATTCAATCGCCTGCGTAAATACAGATATAAAACTCATCTTCTGGACGATTACCTGATGATTTAGCTGTGAAGGCTCAAGAGGTTGTTCCGATGAAGGTCGAAGCGGCTGACTGGGGAATTGAGGTTGAGGCTAGATGCTCGGAGATCCCGCAAGTCCTGCGACAGCGGCCATGTTGGGCCGCTTGAGGCCACCCAAGCCCGAAATCGCCCGTCCCATCATAATCATTGGTTCCGGCGGCATTGTGCGCGAGGCGCATCTCCCAGCCTATCGTCAGGCCGCTTTTCCGATCATGGCCCTCGTCGATTCCAACCTTGAGAGGGCGCAGGAACTAGCCGTGCTTCACGGTGTTCCTTTCGCCACGCAAAATTTGGCAGAGGCCATCCGCCGCACACCAAAAGATTGCATCTTCGATATTGCCGTACCTGCGTCAGCATTTCTGCGCATACTGCCAGAATTGCCAGACGGAGCGGCTGTACTGCTACAGAAACCGATGGGGGAATCTCTCGAAGAAGCAGAAGCGATACTTGCCTTGTGCCACAAGAAAGGTCTTGTCGCCGCGGTCAATTTCCAATTGCGCTGGGCACCGAATATGCTGGCGGCTGGCGCTCTTTGCGAAACGGGCGCTGTCGGGCCGATCCATGATATGGAGGTGCAAGTCAACACCCATACTCCATGGGAACTATGGAGTTTCCTGGCTGCTGCGCCGAGACTGGAAATTCTCTACCACAGCATTCATTACATCGACCTTGTCCGCGCGTGGCTGGGCGAACCGAAAAGCGTATACGCAAAAACCGTTCGTAGCCCCAGAACGCCTAACCTTGCCGCTACTAAGAGTGTCATTATTCTTGACTATGGAGATTCAATCCGCGCCTACATTGCCACCAACCACAGTCACGATTTCGGCCCTACCTTACAACACAGTTATGTAAAGTGGGAAGGGACCATAGCCGCCATGCAGGCTTGTATGGGCGCAATCCTGGATTACCCCATCGGCAAGCCTGATTCGTTGATACTTTCCGAACGCGGTCAGGATCCGAAAAATATTCCCCTTGTTGGCAACTGGTTCCCCGATGCTTTTGCCGGCTCGATGGGGTCATTGCAAGCTTATGTTGGTGGACTATCGCAGAAACTGCCGACGAGAGTGGCAGACGCCATCCAGACAATGCGCATCGTCGAAGCGGCCTACCGTTCCAGCGAACACGGCGGCGAAGAGATCGTACCGAGAGCAGATAAATAGGAAAAGGAGTATTTCCAATGAGCCAAGAGAAACCCTGCCCATATCGTTTAGATGGAAAAGTGGCCCTCGTCACTGGCGGAGCGAGTGGAATCGGCGCTGCAATCTGCCGCACACTGCATGCCGCGGGCGCACGGGTCACGATCTCGGACATTCACTTTGAAACAGCCTCTCAACTCGCATCGACGCTTGCATCCTCAGAAGCTATCTCGATGGACGTGACCGACAACGCTTCCATTCAGGCCGTGGTGTCCAAACTGAAAGTGCTGGACATCCTCGTGAACAATGCCGGTATCGGCCTGGTCGGCGACATTGCAAAGACGAATGAAGAAGATTTCGACCGCATCATGAATGTCAACGCACGGTCCGTATATCTAGTGACTCGTGCGGCACTTCCTTTACTGCTGGCCAGTCGAGGCAGCATCATAAACATTGGTTCCGTTGCAGGGTATGTCGGCGTGAAGCAGCGGTTTGCGTATTGCGCCAGTAAAGGCGCAGTAATCGCCATGACGCGCCAGCTTGCTGTCGATTATCCGAAGGAATTGCGCGTGAACTGTATTGCGCCCGGCACAGTAGACACGCCATTTGTTGAGGGCTATCTGGAAAAATACCATGCGCACGAAAAGGACAAGGTGCGTGCTGAACTGATTGCGCGGCAACCGATCGGGAGGCTCGGCACGCCGGAAGACGTGGCTTCTCTCGCGCGGTATCTCTGTTCCAAGGAAGCAGAATTTATCAATGGCGCTGTGTTGCCCATCGACGGCGGATGGACGGCTGCGTAGGCCATTGCGAATCGATCAAACGGCAGTCATCCATAAAATTATCAAAATCAAATCCTGTTAAGGTTGGGCCAAAAACTGCCGTACTTGCTGCGTCAGTCCTCCGCCACAGGCAAAAATGTGGTGGCCACAATCTCCGTGGGCCAGAAAGCTTTGTGCGTGGCTGGCTGTGGCCCATGCCAGACCCGGTGCTGGATTCACCAGATGGTCGTTTTCAGAAACGGCAACGAACATCTTGGCATGAATGCGATGCGATGCGTCCGCCAGGGTTCCCTGTCCGTGCGTCACATCCTGACCCAGCATCGCATTCAACTGCCACATTCGATTGTTCGCGTCCAGCGGGCGCCAGTCCTTCTTGCTATCGTCATAGAAGTCCGGGAACTGCGCGCGTGTTACGGTGCGTGCAATGTATCCCGGCGAGCCGCTCGTCAGCGCGCCAATTTCATTGGCCAGAACCAGCGGCGGCCCGGTTTGATAGTGGCCATGCATATACGCCGGATCGGCTTCGATAGCGTCCCCAAGAACGTGCCAGTTCAATAAGTCGTACGATGTCTGCTGTGGAGTACCGACGATCGTTACCGCCTTATTCATGAAAGTGGGATAATCCACGACCCACTCGAACGTCTGCATACCGCCCATCGAGATACCGGCCACTGCGTAGACATGCTGAAGATGCAGCACTTCCGTGGCCAGCCGATACTCAGCGCGCACCATGTCGCGAATGGTGAATGCCGGGAAGTCCGCACCGGGCTGCGTTTTGCTGTTCGATGGAGACGAGGAAACGCCATCGCCGAACGCATCGATGGCGACCCCATAAAAATGGCCTGTTTCAATCATTTTGTCAGCACCAAAGAACGGCTTCAAATCGCCGGATACGCCGTTGTACCAAGTTGGAAACAGAATTACGTTGCTGCTATTTGCATTCCGTATACCAAAGGTGCGATAGCCAAGACGACAATGTTCGATGGTGCGTCCGCTCTCCAACTGGCATGTGCCAAGATCGGCAAACTGCTGGCGACCCTGCTTCGTCAAGGGCTGTGGAGCAATGGCTAATTGAGCAATCGCTGGAAGCACGGTAAGAAGCCCCAATGCACCAGCCCATAGGATATGCGGAGATTTTTTCATCGCGAGGCTCCTACGACAGAATTAATGAGCGGAAGGTACGAACTCCAGACGCGAAGCAAAATGATACCTGCCAGAGGCGACGCGAAAAACTGCTCCGTTGTTATCGACAGAAATTTGGGTCACTCCCGGTGCGCGATCCGCTGGACGACCGCTCTCTTCGATCTTTGTGCCTGCCCGCGAAGGCACGTAAATAGTGGCTGTTGCGTTTGCCGGTACGGTAACGTCCAGCACGAACTTTCCCCGCTGACGGCTCCAGTTGTCCACAATATCGCCGAGTACGGAATGTTCCGTGCAACGGGTCCACGTTACATTCGCTACAGGGTTCGGACGGATGGTGATCCGCTCATCCCGCGAGCGCGTCATATCTAAATCGATTCCAGCCAGTCCGCGAAAGAGCCACTCCTCGCCATCTCCCAGCATGAAGTGGTCCTGCGAAGAATGCGGGTTGGCGTCCCACGCCTCCGTGAGAGAGGTCGCCCCCTGCTTCAGTTGCGCTCCGTAACTCGGCGGATCGGTGCGCGACATCATGTCATATAGCACGTCGGAGCGGCCGCCTTCCAACAGCGCATCCACGACGTAATGAAATCCGACATCCCCCGCCGTCACATGATTGTGGTGGGCGCGAATATCCTCGACTAGATTATCGAGTACACACTGGCGATTTTCCGGAGCAACTAAGCCTACAACGAGCGGCATCGCGCTGGCGGTCTGACTGTTGCGGTCATAAATCCCGCTATCAGGACGCCACAGTGAGGCGTTAAAGGCATCGCGGACCTCCGTGCTAAGCCGGGTATATCGTGCGGCATCTTCCGCATCTCCTAGAACGCCTGCGATCTGAACCATCGTTGTAAGGTCCTGATAGTACATTGCTGTAGCAGTCAAACTTTGCGAAGTAAGTTGAGAATAGCCGGAACGCTGCGGCCCAATGTCATACCAGTCCCCTAACCCATAATTTATAAGATTGCCGTTGGCGCGCGTGCCAAGATAGTCGACGTAGCGCTGCATATCGCTATAGTGAAGTGCGAGATTGCGCCGATTGCCATAGTATCGATAGGCGATCCATGGGTCCAGGACGACCGCGCTGCCCCACTCAGGAGAATCGTTGAAGGGTGCAGGAAACTTGACATATTCCGGAGCAATCTCCGGCACCATGCCATCCGCATGCTGCGCGTCTTGGATGTCGTTGGCAATCTTTTCGTACAGTCTCTCCAGATTGAAATTGTCCATCAGCGCGGACCCCAGCAAGTGGGTTTGTTCCAGCCAGCCTAATTTTTCCCGGTGCGGACAATCGGTCAGAACGCTCTGCATGTTGCTGCGAATCGCCGCAACAATCAATACATGGATCCGTTGGAGCAAAACATCCGAGGTCGCAAAACTTCCTGTCTGCGGAGAAGAAGAATATAGGAACTGACCCTCCAGCGCGAAGACCTTAGGCTTGTGCGCATCTGGAAGCTGCGGGGTTGAGGCGCCCTCCACCTGCACGTAGCGAAAACCGTAATAGCTGAAGCGTGGATGCCAGACCTCCTGCCCATGCCCCCGCAGCGTATATGCAAACCACTGCGGACCACCTGAGCTCGCCTGCGTTACAAGTCCATGCGCGTCCAGCAGTTCGCCTGGGACAAGTTTCAGCATGCTTCCCGCAGTCCCTTCGACGCGGATTTGCGGCCATCCAGAAAAATTCTGGCCCAGATCATACACCAGAATGCCTGGCTTCGGTTCATGCACGGCAACAGGATGAAAGACATGCTGAACACGGACGGGCGGGTTTTCCTGCGCTGTAAGTTTTCCGCCAGGTCCTGCAACTGCGAGCGCGTTCTCCCATCCAGCATCTTTGAAGCCCGCGCGGTCCCATCCGGAAGGCAGTATGCGCGCATCCTCATCCTCACCGCCGTAGGTGGAAGAAAAGGTAACTGGACCCAGCGCCGTTTTCCATGCCGGGCCACTGCCGATGGTATCCGTGGAACCGTCGACGTATTCGATCATGAGTTGGAGAATTAGTTTTGGCTGGCCAAAGGAACCTATAAATTTCGTGTATCGGCCGGGGGTTTTGGCCACGTTATACATCCCATTGCCGAGCAGAACGGCCAACGTATTCTGCCCTTGCAGCAACTGTGCAGTGACATCGTACGTGTTATAGAAAACTGTCTTGCGATAATCCGTCCATCCAGGATTCAACTCACTATGGCCAGCCTTGGCTCCATTGATGCGCAATTCGTACTGCCCGAGACCCGCGATGTAGACGACTGCTCGCCGAACAGGCTTCCGCAACGAAAAGGAGTGCCGGAACACGGGCATCTGCGGCGAAGCCACAGTGCCGTCGGGCATAGCGGCGATCCATGTCGCGCGCCAATCCTCAGCTTGAAGAAGGCCCATGCTCCACTTGGCAGCTTGGCTCCACCCAGTGGCATGATCGTTTTGGTCCCATACTCTTACCTTCCAGAAATAAGTCTTCCTACTTTCCAGCGGCTTTCCAGCATACGAAATCTGAAAGGTTTGCGCGGAACGCACCATGCCGCTGTCCCAGACATCCGCGCGATTTTGCGCCAACTGAGTAGGAGAGGAAGCAACCAGAATGCGGTAGCTGGACTGCGCGATAGACCGCGCCCCTGGCTTTACGGGAGCGAGCAGCCAGGAAAAACGCGGCTGTAGCGTTTGGATCGCCAGCGGCCCATGCTGTGATTCACACTGTAGGTGGGAAGGCGCCGCCAAAGAAGAGAGTAGCGATGCCGCGCGCATGCTACCGAGCGTTGCGGCCGCAAAAACCCCAAGCAGGATGAGACCACAGGTTCTTCTGAATGTCACGGGGTTTCCCTTTTTGCAACGTCGTTGGCAGACGGCTTCTCCGGCCCATGGGCAGGAGATTCACAGACGCAAATGCATTCGCCCCCAAGAATGGCCGCCAGCATGCGAAGCTTGTCTGCCAGGGGTCCAACACCCACTGCGATCCGGACTGGATTTCGGGAATCCACGGGAGGGATGGAATTTGGTGGGTAAGAAATCTCAATCTCCTTACGGTGGAATGCAACTCCCTTGTTTGCATGCGGCTGCCATCCCACATGCACGCGGAAATGTCTAAGACTGTTTTACCCCAGACGGATCATCGTCGCGCAGCCCAGTTAAGGAAGGGGCTTTTCGAGCGTATAAATTACATTGCATGGAAGCTTTAAGAATGCCAGCATAGTTTGTCAACAAAAATATATTTCATATATAAATACATTGGCAACGTTTGCTGTCGAAGATTTTGTTTCTGGTTCGTCCGGGTAGCAGATGCCGACTCGCGTCCCACGTTGTCTTGCTTGCATTCCGAACGCCAGTGAGAAAGAACCAGTTCCGCGAGATGTTCAAAGGCTGGGACGTATAGTATCTGCAATGAAAGGCTGGAAACATGCGTTCTATCTCGAAATCGCTCGCGCTTCCGATGGGCCTCCTCGCGGCCCTGGGAATTTTCTCCCATCATGCGGACGGTCAGAATTATCAAAAAAAATTGCAGAATAGACTCGCGCTAGTCAATACGGAGGTGACGCACGGACCTTTTACGGCCAATTGGAATTCCCTTGCGAACTATCGCGTTCCAGACTGGTTCCGCGATGCGAAATTTGGGATATTTATCCATTGGGGCGTGTACTCCGTACCTGCGTTTGGCAACGAATGGTATCCCCGCAACATGTATCTGCAAGGCACCCCCGCTTTTCGCCATCAAGTGGAGACCTACGGCCCGCAGTCGAAATTCGGATACAAAGACTTCATCCCTATGTTCAAGGCACAGAAATTTGATCCAGATGCATGGGCTGATCTGTTCCACCGAGCGGGTGCGCGCTATGTCGTCCCGGTCGCGGAGCATTGCGATGGTTTTCCCATGTACAACTCCGACTTCACGAACTGGGACGCGGCAAAGATGGGGCCCAAGCGCGATGTGATTGGAGAACTGGAAAAATCCGTTCGCGACCATGGAATGTATTTCGGAGTTTCTTCTCATCGCGCCGAGCATTGGTGGTGGTATGACGGTGGAATGACCTTCGATTCCGATGTAAAAAACGCTAAGTATTCCGGACTCTACGGGCCCGCAAAACCCACGACATTGCCAGCGGAAAAATCCACAAAATATCCCAACCCCAACCATCTCGAACGATGGTTGCCGCCGGACCACGCCTTCTTGAACGATTGGCTGGCGCGCAGTACGGAGCTTGTCGATAAATACCATCCTGACCTGATGTATTTCGATTGGTGGATATGGCAGCCTGCCTTCCGGCCTTATCTCAAGCAGATGGCAGCCTATTATTACGATCGCGCTGCTTCTTGGAACAAGGGTGTCGTCCTCACCTACAAAGATGAGGCATTCCCCGCCAATACCGCCGTATTGGATATCGAGCGAGGACGCCTGGACACACTGCGGTTGTTGCCATGGCAAACGGACACATCCGTCAGCATCAAGTCCTGGGGATACGTCCGCAACGATAACTACAAAGACGCCAAGTCCCTAGTCGATGAACTGATCGATGTCGTCAGTAAGAATGGAAATCTCCTGCTTAACGTCGGCCCGGAATCCGACGGTACGATTCCCCCCGAGGTGCGGACTGTGCTGCTACAAATGGGCCAGTGGCTCGCAGTGAACGGCGAGGCCATTTACGGAACGCGTCCGTGGAAACTCTACGGCGAAGGGCCAACAACGGTCGTAACCGGGACATTCAATGACAACGCCAGCAAAAGTTTTACCGCCCAAGATATCCGCTATACCACGAAAGGAAAAGCGTTATACGCAATCGCTCTCGACTGGCCCGCGAACGGAAAAATCGAGATGCAAACCCTATGGTCGGGCACTCCTTACCTCTCAGGAAAAATTCAGAGTATCCATCTCCTCGGCACCAAGCAGGCCTTGCACTGGGAGCAGGGACCGGATGCTCTGACAATTCAGCTTCCACCGCAAAAGCCCAATGAAATTGCGTATGTATTCAAGATTCAACCGCAGGATGCGGACACAAACCCGAGCGCCAGCCAAAATCAGTTTTGAGTTGCATAGCTGAAAAGGTGTTCGCTGCTTTGGAGGTTTCCAGGAAAATGCGGAAGTGGTCTCGACATCGCCGGGCCTTGGCGCTATTTGCATCGGTGCTGTTGCTCTCCTGGAATTTTTGTGTCGCCAGCAAGCCATCGAGTGCCAACCCTGTGCCTCCGTTATTGCTGGGAGCGGCATGGTATCCCGAACAGTGGCCGGAGCGGCGATGGAATCGAGATCTCGCGTTGATGGAAGCCGCCAACATTCGTGTGGCCCGCATCGGGGAATTTGCATGGAGCAGACTGGAGCCAGCCGAAGGACAATACCACCTGGACTGGATGGAGCGCGCCATCCGCGATGCAGAACGACACCATATCTTGATTGTGATCGGCACGCCTACGGATGCGCCTCCCGCCTGGTTGACGCAAAAATACCCCGAGACTCTACGCGTGGATGCGCAAGGCATACGCGCCCAGCATGGTGGACGACGGCAGTTTTCCTATAGCAATCCCAAGTACCGCGAACTCAGCCGGCGGATTGTTCGCCAGCTTGCACTGCGATTCGGCCACGATCCAGATGTAATCGGATGGCAAATTGGCAATGAATATACGGACGAGTCCTTCGACGCAGAGACGCAGCGGATGTTCCAGCAATGGCTCCAGCAGCGTTACAAAACACTCGATGCACTGAATGCCAACTGGACCACGGCCTACTGGAGCCAAATGTATACGAACTGGAACCAGATTCCACTTTCCGCAGGCCCGGAGAATCCAGGACTGATGTTGGAGCATCGCCATTTCGTCAGCGACACATGGCGCTCTTTCCAACGCAACCAGATCGATGCGATACGGCAGTATGCCGACCCGCAGCAGTTCATCACGACCAATCTCGGCGGACTGGGATGGTCCGCGAATTTCGACCATTACAAGATCTCAGAAGACCTCGACCTCGCATCCTGGGACGATTACGTGGGAGAAGGCCATCTTCATCCTTATAGAAACGGCGCCATGCATGACTTTGTGCGTGGATGGAAACGCAAGAATTTCTGGGTCATGGAGATGCAGCCCGGCTCAGTCAATTGGGCGCCGGTCAATAACAGCTTGGACAAAGGAGAAACGCGGGCCATGGCCTGGGAGGCCATCGGGCATGGGGCCGACGCAGTGTTGTACTGGCAATGGCGCGACGCACTCAACGGACAAGAGGAATACCACGGCGCAATCGTCGGCCCCGATGGCGGCCCATTGCCGATCTATTCCGAGATTCAACAGATAGGTCGCGAATTTGCGCTTGCTGCGCCTGTATTGCAAGGAACGCGGCCTGTCTCTCAGGTTGCCATTCTTTACACGTATGACAGCCGTTGGGCAATCGATTTCCAACGTCACACTCGCGACTACGATCAACTCCAGGTGCTGCTCGACTACTATCGTCCGCTCCGTGACCTCACGCAATCCGTCGATATCATCAGCGCAGACGCGCCGCTGGACCAATACAAGCTGGTGGTTGCTCCCAGCCTGAATGTCATTTCGCAGGATCTCGCGAACCACCTGCGAAATTACGTGCGCCACGGCGGTCATCTTGTATTGGGTCCCCGATCCGGCATGAAGAATGGCTACGACGCGCTCAACATAGAACGTCAGCCCGGACCGCTGGCCGCCGACCTGGGGGGGCGTGTTTCGCAATACTATGCTCTGGAAAATAGCGTACCGGTCCGCGGGATTTGGGGGCAAGGACGCGCCAGTATCTGGGCCGAGCCACTGTCCATTCACGCAAAGGATGTGCGCGTCCTACTGAGTTACGAAAAGAGTAATGGCTGGCTAGATGGTCATCCGGCAATGGTTGTTCAAAATTTTGGCAAAGGAAAAATCGCTTATCTGGGAACTATTCTCGATGCGTCTCTGATGCACGATGCCGTGCAATGGATGGTCGCCGGAGCGCATGTACGGCCCGCATTTGGAGCTGTGCCGGCCAATGTTGAAGTATGCCGGCGTGAGCGAGGCAACACGCAGGTCTTCATTTTTATCAATCACGGAGAACTACCGGTAACAATTCCGCTTCCTTCACCTATGCGGAACTGGCTGGTGGCTGGACCACCTGTCGAAGCACTTTATCTCGACCCGGAAGGGGTCGCCGTAGTATCGGAACAGGCAAGCGTCACTCATTGAATCTGCGGATTGACGCAAGCTTGCAAAACTTTGTTTGTCTGGATAGGAGCCTATCGATGCGCACCGCGAATTCTTGACGGCGCAACCATAGCCAGAAGGAACCGCCCGCAATGCAGCGCGTGGCAATTGTTTTACATGAAGTGATGGATTGGACCGAACGGAGGAACCGAACCTATGCAAGTACGGAACCACACACGCAGAGATTTTCTTGCAGCAGCGGCCTGTTCTTTGGCTGGAACTGCCTTGTCCTACCCGCCATCTATGTTGGGGGAGGACCTTCCTGCCACAGATGCCTCGCCGTACGAGACACCTTACAAATTCGGCAAACTCGTATTGTCCGCCTCTACAGATCCATCTGCATTCGATAGCCGGTCTGTGGATGGCCCGTTTGTCTTCCACGCCAATGGTCGATTTTATATGACGTATATGGGATATGACAGTACGGGATACCAGACAGGCTTGGCTTCTTCAGAAAATCTGGTGGATTGGAAAAAACTAGGATGCATTCTGCATCGCGATCCCAAGTCCTCCATCACGCGCTACAACGTAGCAATGAACTGGATCGTCCGCGAAAACCAACTGAAGTCCCCGGGAAACCTGAAGAAAATTCACGGACGTTATCTCGGCGCTTACCACGCATATCCCAGCGCGGGATACGAAGCTGGCCCTGCAGTCATTGGCTTATGCTGGAGCAAGGACCTAATGCACTGGGAATTGGCCGAACCGGTCCTTCGCCCGAACGATCCGAACGCAACAGCCTGGGAGCAGGGCGGACTTTACAAACCGTGCCTTGTCGAAGACGGAGGCACCTACTATCTGTTCTACAACGCAAAGACACACAACCTTCCTAAAGCGGAAGGAGGCGGTTGGCATGAGCAGACTGGCGTCGCCACGTCCACCGACTTAAAAACCTGGAAGCGCTATGCTAAAAACCCAATCCTACAGAATGGCCCAGGAAACAGTAGCTGGGACGATCGCTTCGCCAGCGATCCGGCTGTATATAGAAATGGAAAGCAGTGGGCCATGTTCTATTACGGCTTCAACTTCCAGGGCAAAGCGCGCGATCTGTTAGCGCTTGGGAAGGATCCATTTCACTTCACCAAAGTAGCCAAAATCATAATTGACGTTGGGCAGCATGGAAGCGTCGATGAAACCTTTGCACACAAGCCATCGCTGGTCTATCACCAGGACAGCCTCTATCACTTCTACTGCGCGGTCTCTGGAAAATGGCCGCATGAAGTGCGCGGCATCTCCGTGGCACGGTCGACGCCATGGACGTAAGAATGGCGTCTCGCCGTTCCGTCAGTGTGCTTCGATGGTGTAATGCCCTGCGCGGTCCAAGTGAATGCTGGCGCGCTGGTTCTTTTCCGCAAGAGTCGAGCGCATCGTCGCGCCGTTCACATAAACCTTTGCCGATGACTGCATGATGGGAACCAGCACTTGCGCATCCACGCCAGCGGGTATATCCAGTATGATCGCGGTTCCCTGCTGCTTCTTCAACTCCAACACAATCAATCCATGCGGCGTTGGCTCTGCTCCCTTCACCCATTGTAGATCGATCAGATCCGGGCGGATGGTGACACTACTGAAGCCTGCTCCCGTCGGCTGAATGCCAAGCACCTGTTCCATCAGCCATGCGGTTGGCCCGCTGGACCAGCCATGCGCCAGGCTCACATAAAATCCGCTGGTGCCGTCCGCCTGCAGCGACTCATGGAAATGGTTCTTTGGCCATCGCAGGTCGTACGATTCCCAAAATGACGTGGCCCCTTCGGCCAGCATGCCGCCCCAGTATTTCCGAATCCAATCCAGTGCTTGCTGCCTGTGACCAGATTCCGCCAACGCGGTCACGACATAGTAGTTGTAATAGGGGCTAATGATGGGCGCGTCAGGGTCTTCCTGCCCTACACTGAAGAGAACCTTGCTCCAGATCGCTGGATACTGTGCCGGCGTTGCCAATCCGGAAAGAATCGCCATGGCATTGGTCTGCCAGCGCATGCCATACGTCTGCGTCGCTGGATCCAGGAGATATTTGTCGGTCGCGGTTTTCAACGCCGTTGCACGCTGCTCATAGTGTTCCGCCGTGCTATTGTCGCCAACTTCACGCAGCAGATACGCTCCTTCACGATAGGCGCGATAGAATTCGATTTCCGTGGCACGTCTTGCTGCCGGAGTGTCCGCATACAGCCCCGGCGACCAATCGACGAAGAGCCACTTCTTTCCAGGATTGACAAAAAGATTTTTGCTGTCAAAGCCGGAATCCATAAACCGCAATAGCTCAACCAGACGCGGATGCATTCTTCTCAGATAATTCTTGCTTCCCGTATGGCGATAATAGTCGGCCAGCGAAGTGACCCAAAGCGCGGAATACCCGGGTATCCCATTCACATCGTCCGTGACCGGGGCCTTCCCGATCAGGCGCGTCATGGTGTCTTCCATCAGAAAATGGTCTGCGAAGACTGCATTGACGACATGCCCGCCAACATCCAGGTCGCCAATCCAACGCCCGCGGTCTCGTTTGACGGCGTCCCAAATATCATCCTGCATGCACAGATGCATGGTGTACGCGCCGGTCTCCCAGATTCTGTTCAACAGTGGATCTGAAGACTGGAATGACCCCTCATAATCGACGGGATATTCAATACCATCGAGTTGAATGGCCTTGAAGCGGGTCTGGGGCGCGCCGCCGACAAAACGAATCTTGACATAGCGAAAGCCGCTTTTCGGTCCATACGCAACCCCGTACGCGGGCACGCGCAGCAGATTGATGCCCAGATAATCGCCGCCTAGAATCGCCTCTTCTTCCGACTCGCCGTACTGGATCGTGACCAGCGCATCGCAATCGCAATCCAATTGCAGCTCCACACGGCCCGCAACTTCCCGGCCAAAATCGAGCAGCAGGCTCGGAGCTTCCTCATCCGGTAAAAGTTTTGTAGCAGGCTTCACGGTAAATTCCGCCGATATTTCCATTGTCGAGTTGCGTGGCGTTGTCAGAGCGGCGAGGTTTTCAAAATGACTGCGTCCTAGGAAGATGTGCGTCACTGTTTCCGGTTGCAGCGAATAATGCCGCAGAAAAGATGAGGCGCCGTCATAGCCGGGCCAGTCATACATGCCGGCATCCGCGTTCCACTGAAACATATCGATGGAGCTTTCCACCGGGCCTAACGTCTGCACCGGGTCCCACGCACTGTCATCAAAGGACGGCTGTTCCCATCCCATGGGCGCAGCAAGCTGACTCTTCCAACTGCCATCGCTGATTAGAATCGGGGCGGTAAACACTCCCGCTGCCGCTGGAACAATCTTGACCGCCAAAATTTCTCCGAAGGTCTGCTGCTTAACGACAGGCGACGGATCGACGCTCACAATTCCGGTCCCTCGGACCACTTGCAATGCGATCGTGTTGTTTCCCGCGCGTAAGGCCTTCGTTACATCCGTCGTATACACATGGATGCCGAGCGGCGAGGTGAGGTCGCTACTCACTTCACCCACCTTGCGTCCGTTCACAAACATGATGGCGGAGCGCGGCCCGGCTACATATAAAGTGGCGACCGATGGAACGTCCTTGACCTTAAATGTCGCCCGAAAATAATGCGGCCCGGCCTTTTCATTCTGATGGGCGAACGAATAATGATTCTGGGGATGCAGCGCAGCCGCATCTCCCGCCGTCCATATATATTCTTCTGGCAGGCCAGCATGCGGACTGTGCGCCTCCGTTTGTGGAATGTTACGGGTGGGGTCCAGATGACCGTCTGGAAAGCCATTTTGCGCACGCAGGGGGCCAGGCATCCAGCCGAGCAACAGAAAGAGTGCGAGGAACATTCTTTTTTGCATACACTCCGATGGGTTTCGCAATGATCTTAGATCGTCATCCATTATGACCCATCCATAATATAAAATAGTTTTTTATATTTGAAATAGTTTCTGTCGCAGGCCAATTTGTGAAACGGACATACAGTTTCGCGAGCATTTCCCGACGCAACTTCATCCTGGGAGCAGGGGCGACGGCGGCTTCCGCACAAATCTCTCGCGCCTTCGGGTCTCCTGCCCAGACAGCTTCCTCTCGTGAGCGTTTGCACACCTTCGACTATGCCGATGTACAACTCACCGGCGGACCCTTGAAGGACCAGTTCGACCGGGTGCATGCCAGCTATCTCGCCTTGGACAACGATCGTCTATTGAAAGTCTATCGGCAGCGCGCGGGACTGCCCGCACCGGGCCAGGACATGGGCGGATGGTACGACGCCAACGGTTTTGTGCCGGGCCATTCGCTGGGACAGTACATCTCTGGGCTGTCGCGTTATGCGCGCAGCACGGGAGATCCGGCGGCTACAGCGAAGGTCCGCGCCCTGGTTCGCGGATACTCTGCGACGCTCGGGCCGGAGAATTATCCGTATGCCAGCAAAGTTGCCTCGACCACCTGGCCGTGCTACATCCTGGACAAATACGAAATTGGCCTGCTCGACGCCTACAACCTTGCCGGGGTCCGGGAGGCGCGCGAGCTTTTACCGCGCGTCATCGAGGGTGCTCTGCCTTACATCCCAGACCACGGATATGATCGCGGCCCAAAGAGTCCGAAGCAGGCCCCTTATGACGAAACTTATATCCTGCCGGAGAATCTGTTCAATTCCTACGCACTGACCGGCAACCGGCAATATCTGGATCTGGCCCGTAAATACTTACTGAATGCCGAGTTTTTTGCACCCTTGGCGCAGAGCCAGAATGTACTGCCCGGAGAACACGCGTACAGCCATGTCATCGCGCTCAGCTCGGCCGCCAAGGCCTATCTTGTGTTGGGTGATTCGCAACATCTGGAGGCCATCCAGCATGCGTGGGACATGCTGGTGGCCACGCAGCAGTACGCTTCGGGCGGATGGGGGCCGAAAGAAAAATTCGTGCAGCCCCATACCGGCCAACTCTATGACAGCCTGAACGCGACCACCGACCATTTTGAAACTCCGTGCGGATGCTATGCGCAGATGAAGCTGGCCCGTTATCTATTGCGCTTTACTGGCGAGTCGCGCTATGGCGATGGATTGGAGCGCGTGCTCTACAACACGCTGCTGGGCGCAAAAGATACCGACGGCAACGGAAACTATTTTTACTATTCCAACTATCACGCGCTGGCGCAGAAGGGATATTACCCGCAGAAGTGGCCGTGCTGCTCCGGCACGCTGGTGCAGGGCGTTGCCGATTATCCGCGGAACATCTATTTCCACGATGCGGACGGTCTCTACGTGAACCTGTTCACTCCATCGGAAGTGCGATGGAATATGAATGGGACGTCGATCCATCTAGTCCAGCAGACCGAGTATCCTTATAGGGATTCGACAGCGCTTCGCGTCGTTGCGCCCACTCCAATCGAGTTCACGCTCTATGTGCGCATCCCGGCATGGATCTCTGCGGCGCCGCAAATTTTTGTGAATGGAGGGCCGATTTCCATTCGAGCGGAAAAAGGAACGTTTGCCGCTGTCCATCGCACATGGAAGAACAACGATGTCCTGGAGGTGACATTGCCCTTCGCATTCCGCACCGAGCCGGTCGACGATCTGCATCCCGAGACAGCAGCGTTGATGCGCGGCCCACTGATGTATGTCGCCGCAACTCCTCCTGCTGACCTGTACAGCACGCCACTCCGTCTGCCGCAGGGACTGCGTCCGCTCCTTGGCTCATCGAGTATTTTCGAGTATCCAATGGCGCAGACAAATTTGCAGTTTCGACCGTGGTACACAATTCAGAATGAGCGGTACAACACCTATTTCCATCTGCAGAAAACCGATGCCTAACGAGCAACCGATACTTGACGGGCAAAATTGTGGATAGCAGAATTCGCGCGCGCTACTGGATCGAGACGGCGTTCCCCTTGCAGCAGGCTGCGGAGATGATGGCCGGGGAACAGTCGACCGGCACCTTCGTTCGCGTGCCCGGCGAGACGGACGAACTGCGCGAGCGTTACGCCGCACGCGTGGAGGAAATCGCCGAACTGGAAATTGTCGATCGGCCCTCCCTGCCTGGGTCGGGCGTGCCAAAGTCTGTTTCGGAATCGCCAGTGCGTCGCAGCGCCGAGGTCGAGATCTCCTGGCCCCTGGAAAATATGGGCCCCTCGCTGCCGAACCTGCTCGCGGCGGTGGCCGGGAACCTTTCCGAGCTTAAACCATTCTCCGGGTTGAAGCTTCTCGACGTGCAACTGCCTTCTCGGTTTCTCGAACGCTACCAGGGTCCGCAGTTTGGCGTGCCGGGTACGCGCCGATTGTGCGGAGTGTATGGACGCCCTGTGATCGGAACGATTCTGAAGCCGAGCCTGGGGCTGACGCCCAAGGCGACGGCACAGCAGGCGCGCAGTCTTGCCGAAGCTGGCATCGATTTCATTAAAGATGATGAATTGCAATCGAACGGCCCTCATTCTCCATTTCGCGACCGGCTCCATGCCGTGATGGAAACGCTCACCGCACACGCCGCCTCCACTGGAAAAAATGTAATGTACGCCATCAACATCACGGGCGAAATGGAGGAGATGCTGGAGCGCCTGGAATGGGTCTACGCGGCAGGCGGGACCTGCGCCATGGCCAGTATGAACAGCATCGGACTGCCTGCGCTTACGCTGCTTCGCAAACATGCGAAGGTTGCCATCCACGGGCATCGCAACGGGTGGGGCATGCTCAGTCGCAGCCCTGCAATCGGGATGAGCTTTGTGGCGTATCAAAAATTCTGGAGGTTGGCGGGAATCGACCACACTCACGTCAACGGACTCAGGAATAAATTCTGCGAAGCGGACGATTCTGTCATCGCGTCGGCGCGTGCATGCCTCACACCGATGTTTGCGCCGCCCGCATTCGGCTGCGAAATCATGCCTGTCTTTTCTTCCGGCCAGTCAGCCCGGCAAGCGCCGGATACGTACCGCGCGCTCGGTTCGACGGATCTGATCTTTGCCTGCGGCGGCGGCATCCTGGCGCATCCTTCCGGGCCAGCCGCCGGGGTTGCGAGCCTGCATCAGGCTTGGGACGCAGCCATGTCGGGAACTCCGCTGGAGAGCTATGCGCAAACGCACAAGGAATTGCGCGAGTCCTTAAATACTTTTCCCGACTGAGCCGCGATGCAAATTCACAATCTGCGCTTTTCCTATTATGGCGATGACTTTACCGGCTCGACCGATGTTCTGGAGGCCCTGGCCAGTAACGGAATCCCAACCGTGCTTTTCCCCTGCGTGCCGGAGGCCCGCCATCTTGCCGCCTTTGCGGACTGTCAGGCCATTGGAATTGCAGGCGAAAGCCGCAGCCGCGACCCGCAGTGGATGTCGGAAAATCTTCCGGAGGTTTTTTCATTTCTGAAAACCCTTGGCGCTCCCATCTGCCTCTATAAAGTCTGTTCGACATTCGACAGCTCGCCCAAAATCGGCAGCATCGGCAGGGCCTTGGAGATTGGACAGGACATCTTCGGCGGGGCCTGCGTTCCCGTCGTGGTTGCGGCGCCGCACCTGCAACGCTACGTGCTCTTCGGAAATTTGTTCGCCGCGGCTGGCCAGCGGATTTATCGCATAGACCATCATCCAACCATGCGCCATCATCCAGTTACCCCGATGACGGAAAGCGATCTGCGTCTACACCTTGCCCAGCAGACACCCCGCGACATCGGACTTCTGGATGTATTTTCTCTACGGCAACCCGATGTCGCCGCGATATATCAGCGGCTGTCGAAGGAGCATCGAGCCATCGTATTCGATGGCCTGGACCAGCAGTCTTTACGCAGCATAGGTTCTTTGCTGGACTCCCTGGGCCAATCGTCGCCGCAATTTGTCGTTGGCAGTTCCGGCGCGGCCTACGCACTGATCGAGCACTGGCGCGCCAGTGACATGCTGTCTCCACAGCACGCCGCATTCTCCGCGCCGCGCGCCGATCGGCTCCTCGTCCTCTCTGGAAGCTGTTCTCCGGCGACAGAAAAACAGATTCGCTGGGCCATGGCCAATGGATTTACGTGTATCGCCATCGACCCCCATGCGCTTCTCCAAGACACTGCCGAAACCCAGGAGAATTTGTTGCGTGAAGCGGTGCGGCAACTCGCAGCCGGATTGAGCATCGTACTTTATAGCGCGCTGGGGTCGCAGGATATTTCACCGCTTACATCCAGCAGAGAACTGTCCATGCGGATGGGTCGGCTCTTACGGAACATGATCCAGCAGAGCGGGGTGCGACGTGTCGTCGTTGCCGGTGGGGACACGTCCAGCCATGCAGTGCAGCAGCTTGGTCTTTATGCATTGCGTTTTCTGGCCAGTCTGCAGCCTGGCGCACCGCTCTGTAGCACCTATGCGGACGATGCCGCATTCCACGGGCTGGAGCTTGTCCTGAAGGGCGGCCAGGTTGGTGCGGCATCCTTCTTCCAGAACGTCCTACGCGGCCACGCTTAAAATGCTTCTCGAACATCCTGAAGCAGTGGCTGGCTGGCATCCACCTGCGAAAACAATAGCCCACTGGTGCATACCATTGCGGCAATCACCCACAATGCGGCGTGATAGTTCCCCATCACCCGCACCACATAGCCAAAAAGTATGGTGGAACATAGCCCGCCGAACTGGCCGGCAGTATTCATCACGCCAGTCACGGTGCCGGCAAATGGCCCACCTATGTCCAGACACAAGGCCCAGGCAGAAGGCAGCATCAGGTCCATGACGCCAAAGCCAACTGACGACACCACCACAACGGCGGCGTGACCATGGACCACGCTCATACATAGCAACAGAACGGCGGAGAGCAGCAAAGTCGATGTCAGCATGATGCGACGTGCCATACTCACTCCGCGGGTGCGCACCAGGTCATCCCCCACTACACCGCCCACTAGATTTCCAACGATGCCGCAGGCAAACGGCAGTGCCGCGAAGATTCCCATTTGTGCTTCGCTGAAGCCAGCTCCACGCACCAGCCAGGTTGGAAACCACGCGAAATAAAACCACGATCCCCACGCATAACACCAGTAGGCCCCCGTGATCAGCCACAGCGGCCGCGCCGTCAATAGCCGCCGCCACGGCACTCCATCTCGATCTTCCACCAGTTGTGGTTCGCCAATCTCCGCCAGCTCCTGGGGCTGGATTCCAGGCTGCATCGAAGGCCGATCGTGAAACCATCTCCACCAGACGACTGCCCACACCACCCAAGACCCCCAGCACGGCGAAGATGGCCCGCCAGCCCAATTTGGTTTCCATCGGTACCAGCAGCAGCGGCGCCAGCATTCCGCCAAGACGACTGGCGGCCCAGACAAAACTTTGCGCTCGCGCGCGCTCCTGTTTTGGAAACCAACCAGAGATGACTCCCGAAGCGTTTGGATATGCGCCCGCTTCACCCACTCCAAATAAAAATCGGACGGCCAGCAATTGCCAGAAAGAGCGGCATGCGCCGGTCAAGGATGTAAAAAGAGACCACCAGGCGACGATGCGGGTCAGCTCCAGGTGCTGTCCGCGGCGATCTCCCATCGCGCCAGACGGAATTTCAAAGATGCCACAGGAGAGCACGAACGCGCCTAGAATCCATCCCCAGGCCGTGGAGGAAATATGCAGTTGGTCCTGAATACGCGGACCGGAAACGGCAATCGCCAGTCGATCGAGAAAGGTCAGGACCGACAACACGACGAGAAGAAACAGCACGATATATCGTTTTTTCAATCGCGCACCTTCCTCGACGGCGACTATTTCTTATGCCTCAAGTATTTTCTTCATCCGCATGATGCCGAGTTCGGGGCTGGCTAAGATCGGCACTGCGGTGCTGCCTGCTGGCAGGTTCGCAACCACGCGGCCCATCGACGCCTGCGCGAGGACCACAACATCGACGTTGGGGGCCATACCGAGGAGCGCCGCGCTGACGATGCGATCGTGGGATGCGGTGTCGCCTGCGAGCACAGCTTCAAACGCCTGGTCGCAAAGCCCCTCTACCAACGTCGCCTTGACATTCGCAGCTTCAGCCTTGCGGTGGAGCAATTCCATTGTGGGTTCCAGTGTGGTGCGCAAGGTGGCAAGCACGCCGATGCGCGGGCCGTGCTGCACAGCCTGCTCTGCCATCGCCTCATCGACACGCATGACAGGAACATCAAAAATATCTTTGGCAATATCGACGGCGGGGCCGATCGAAGAGCATGTCACCAGAACGGCATCGGCGCCCGCGTTTTGTGCAGACTCCACCATGGAAATCAGCCGCCGAATCGTCGGCTTTCGCAATCTCTGGTTCGCAATCGTGTCACGAATCAGAGATTCATCCACCATGTGAAACCACTGCACGTTGACGAGATGCTGTTTGCAAAGGGCCGTGAAAAGAGGTGTCAAAACGGGGCTGGTGTGAATCAGCGCCAGTGTTTTCGCCATACCTAAAGACCTTTCTCGAGAAGCTCCATTACGCGGCCGGTGTTCTCCGCTCCACCAGCAGCAAGTGGTCGCAGACCAGCACCAGTTCCTGCTTTTGATTGAATACCTCGCAAGTCTCCACCACCATGCCATGTCCGGGACGCTTGGGGTCATCGCGCTTTTCGCGTACCGTGACGCTCACGCGTATCGTATCTCCAATAAAAACTGGCCGAATGAAACGAAGCCGGTCATAACCATACGACATGGCGCAAGGATTGATTTCCCCTGCAGTCATTCCAACCGCCACGCTGAATATCAACGTGCCGTGGGCGATACGCCTTCCGAATGGCTGCGTCTTGCACCACTCTTCATCCATGTGATGAGGATAGAAGTCTCCCGTCTGACCGGCATGGAGCACGATGTCCGTCTCTGTGATGGTCCTACCTGTAGTCTCACGCCGGGTTCCGGCCGTGTAGTCTTCAAAGTGCTGCTCGTGCTGCATACGTGGATTTCTCAAGTAATTTGCAAAGAATATGCCGCGATTAAAGTTGTAGTGATGGTTTTCACCAGCATGTAAAACTATATTTTGCAGGTGAAACAATCTGAGATATCATACCATTCGTAAGCACGGACGCCAATGAGTAATCCTGGACCGGTCCATCTGCGCGGAATTACCTGGAACCACACTCGCGGACACCTGCCGATGGTGGCGACTGCCCAACGCTTTTGCGAATTGTGCCCCGAAGCTACAATTCAGTGGGATGTGCGTTCTTTGCAGGCATTTGCCGATGCGCCCATTGAAGTGCTCGCCAAGCAGTACGATCTGCTGGTCGTCGATCATCCATCCATAGCGAAAGCCGCAAATCGCAACGCGCTGCTGCGGCTCGATGAACACATCGCATCCCATTTTCTTGCAGACCAGGCGGCCAACTCCGTCGGCTCCTCCCATGCTAGCTATCGATACGAGGGCCATCCATACGCGCTTGCCATCGATGCCGCAGCGCCCATCAGCGGCTGGCGGCCTGACCTGCTGGAGCGGGCCCAGGCAAAAGTTCCAGAGACGTGGCAGGAATTATTGGACCTTGCCAGGCAGGGCCTGGTGATTCTGCCTGGAATCGCCATCGATAGCCTGATGAATTTCTACATGCTATGTGGCGCGCTGGGCGAAGGGCCTTTTCAACATACCGGCAAGGTCGTATCGGAGGCCGTCGGGACCGAGGCGCTGTTCCGGCTGCGGCAACTGCTTTTGCTGTGCGGACCGGAATGCTTCACGCGCAACCCAATCGCGACCTGGGAAAAACTTTCCACCAGCGAGACTGTGGCGTATTGCCCGTTTGCTTACGGATATTCCAACTATTCCCGCAAAGGCTATGCCCGGCACCCACTGCAAACCGGCGGTCTGGTGACTTTGGAGAACAATGCAAGGTTGATATCCACACTAGGCGGAGCAGGGCTGGCCATTTCGACCGTTTGCCAACACAAAGACGTGGCTGCGAGATATGCGCAGTTGGTTGCCAGTCCAGAATGTCAGTCCACGCTTTATCTGGATTCCGGCGGCCAGCCAGGACACCGTTCCGCCTGGCTGGATGCGGAAGCCAACCGGCGCTGCAATAATTTTTTCGTCAACACGCTGCCCACTTTGGATGCGGCCTATGTCCGGCCGCGCTTTGACGGATATCTCGATTTTCAAGATGAAGCGGGGCGCATCGTGCATCGCCATCTGACCGATGGTGGTAAAGAAGGAATTGCAATCGAAGCATTGAACCGTCTTTTAGCTGCAACAACGTACGCGGAAGAGAGAGCATCATGAATCCTCTGGATGGGCTTCTGGTCATCGATCTAAGCCAGTTCCTATCTGGGCCTTCCGCTTCCCTGCGCTTGGCGGACCTGGGAGCGCGGGTAATTAAAATCGAGCGTCCCGATGGGGGAGACTTATGCCGCCAGCTTTATATCTCTAACTTGGAATTAGACGGCGACAGCACGCTGTTTCATTCCATCAATCGAAACAAAGAAAGCTTTGCTGCGGACTTGAAGAATAAGCAGGATTGCGAGCAGTTGAATAAATTGCTCCGGCATGCCGACATCATGATTCACAACTTCCGGCCTGGCGTCATCGAGAGACTTGGTTTCGATTACGAATCGGTGAGCGAAGTGAATCCCCGCATCGTGTATGGAGAAATCTCCGGTTACGGAAAAACCGGCCCCTGGCGAAAAAAACCTGGACAGGATTTGCTGGTGCAGTCGCTCTCCGGCCTGCCCTGGTTGAGCGGCAACGCAGACCAGCCTCCGGTCCCCTTCGGTATCGCCGTGGCGGATCTTTACGCTGGTGCTCATCTTGCGCAAGGGATCCTTGCTTGTTTGGTACGAAGGGGAATAACCGGCAAAGGCGGCAAAGTCGAAGTCAGCCTGCTGGAATCGATCATGGACTTTCAGTTTGAAGTGCTAACCACGTTCCTCAACGACGGAGGCCAACTTCCGCAACGAAGCACTATTAATAACGCACATGCCTATCTTGGCGCGCCGTATGGTATCTATGCCACCGCCGACGGATATTTGACATTGGCGATGGGGTCTATTCCACAACTGGGTGAATTACTAAATTGCCCGGAACTGCTCGCCTACTCCGACCCTAAATCGCTCTTTGATCGCCGGGACGAAATTAAGCGGTTGCTGGTCGAGCACCTCAAAACACACACTACAGAACATTGGCTCTCCATTCTGGAACCAGCCGACGTATGGTGCGCCGATGTCTACACCTGGACCCAGTTGCTGGAGCATGAAGGTTTTCAGACGCTCGACATGGTGCAGGAAATAACTCGAGGCGACAATGTTCGCATGCAGACCACACGTTGCCCTATTCGCATCGATGGAGCGATATTGCGCAGTGAGCGTGGCGCTCCTCGCCTGGGCGCGGACACAAAACAGCTCAGGCGGGAATTTTCTCTTTCAGGGAGCACGGAAAATTCATCGACGTCCAACCAGGGAAATGTATGAACGCCCGGCGAACCTTCCGCATCGCAGTCCGAAAATTTGATCCCTTTGAAGCGGCGATTCGACACCAGTGGAACATCTGGAATGCGACCACAGGGAGTGGATTAACGCTGGAAATCGTGCCGATGGAGCTTCCCTCGCTCTACGAAACTCTTTTTATCCACGAAGGACTGTGCAACGGCGACTGGGACGTGGCATTCATCAACACCGATTGGGTGGCAACGGCGCATGCATCGCAGGCTGTGCTCGATCTTGCGCCACAGATCGCGGAGGACCCGCCGGAAGATTATCCGCACGGTTGGACCCCTTCCCTATTACGTCTGCATACGATCGATGGTGCAGTTCTTGGCATTCCGTACCACGATGGCCCGGAATGTTTGATCTACCGCAAAGACCTGTTTGAGAATCCCCAGGAACAGGCGGCTTATCTACAGCAATTCGGCGCACCTTTACATGTGCCGCAGGACTGGGATACGTTTCGGCAAACCGCGCAATTCTTTCAGCGCCCGGCACAGGGGCTTTATGGCACGGTATTCGCCGCATTTCCCGATGGACACAATACCGTCTACGACTTTCTTCTACAACTTTGGACCCGCGGGGGGGAATTGAGCGATGCTTCCGGGAAAGTTCGCTTCACGGGGTCAGAGATGGCCGCGGCGCTCAGATTTTATAAAGAGTTGCTCCGGGACGATTCCTTTGTCCATCCGCGCAGTCGTGACATGGATTCTGTGCAGGCCAGTCTCGCCTTCGCAGTTGGCGAAGTGGCCATGATGGTCAACTGGTTTGGTTTTGCCGCGTTCGCTGAAACCACCGTAGATTCCAAAGTGAAGGGACTGGTGGAGATTGCCCCGATACCGCACGCGGATGGAGCGTGCAGTACCTCGTTAAACATTTATTGGCTGCTGACCATTGCTGCCGGAAGCCCTCATCCGCGCTTTGCGTATGACTTTTTGCGCCATTGCGCCTCGCCTGCGATGGACAAGTTGCTCACTACGGAAGGTGGTGTAGGCTGCCGCCGATCAACCTGGACGGACCCGCAGGTAAACACGACCGTCCCCTTCTTCCATCGCCTGGAACAATTGCATGGCAATGTGCGGGAACTTCCGCAGACGCCAGCGTGGCCGCGCATTGCATCGGTCATCGACGAACTCGTACTGAGTGTTCTAGAGACCGATACACCCGTGGAACAACTCATGCGTCGGGCGGATGAAAAAACCAGTCACTTGAATGTGTAATCCAATACCGTAGACGGCATTCATCCGGTAAGGTTATTTTGATTGCTTGTAGATTCTTTCGCTGGCACGAATACATTAATTACGTTCCTTGAGGTGTGCGTCCGTCCATGAAGAAAAGAGCAGAACCGAAGTATTTTGTTCCAGCACTGGAAAAAGGGTTGGACATCCTGGAAGCCCTGTCCGTCGCGGAGGTCCCGCAGTCGTTGACCGCCCTCGCGCGTACCTTGGACCGCACATCGAGCGAATTATTTCGCATGGTGGCCGCCCTGGAAAGACGTTCCTACATTGCACGCGACCTCGTTTCCGACGGCTATCATCTTACGTTGAAAATGTATGAACTGGCGCATACTCACTCGCCTGTCGACCAGTTATTAAAGGCATCTGCCGGACCCATGCGAGACCTGGCCGAAACCATTCATGAATCCTGCCATCTTAGCGTGCTCAGCGGCCCTATGCTGATCGTCGTTGCACAGGCGGAGAGCCCCGAACCCGTCCGGCTGTCCATTGAAGTCGGCTATCGCGCGCTGCCGCTGAAAACCGCTTCCGGTCGCGTGCTGATGTCGTTTTTAGAGGCGGAGAAAATATCTCGATTTCTTGCTGCGGATACCACTTATAAGGAAATGGGGAGAACGGACCGAACCAAGCTTATGGCAGAAATCAAGCGAATCCGCGAGGAGGGGTTCTTGGTTGCGCACAGCAGTCGGCGCACAGGTCTCGATATTTCCTGCATCGTCGGAAATCCGCGCATTGGCGTTCTGGCCGCGCTGGGAGTCCCCTTCCTGCCCGGCGGTTTCAATCACGGAAAAGAAAGGCAACTGGTACCTGTCATTCAAACATTTGCAGATCAAATTACAGCTGTACTTGGCCTGACCACGAGCCACAATCCCTCAATAAACGCCAGAGACTTGTGCTTCATCGAATGATGGAGGGCTTTGAAGGCAAGCTCACCACGTCAAAATAGGCGAAGCTGGCGAAGTGCTCCCAAGACACGATCACACGAGATATCCTGGCTCTCGTCCACCAAGGCATTTTGAAACGCAATGACGAGGGCGGTGGGAGTACGAGTTACTCCATCGTGTTTCCTTCATAAACGAAACATGCGCCCTCGCAGCAGTGCGCCAAAGATTAGTATTGGATTAACAGCGCAGTCGTAAGGCTTGGAGTGTGCATGGTATCAACGGAGTACAGAGGAGCCGAGAGGACAAAATGGAGTCTTTTCGGCGCACAATTCGGCGAAGAATTCGGCGGGACGACAAGCATTCGGCAATGCCGATCAAAGTAAAAGTGCGCAGTATGCAACCAATACAATCTGTTGTCGCGTAGCCAGAAGTATAGATATTTCCTTAACCGGCAAGCTGGGCGTGCAGACCCGCTTGCTGCCGGAAACCCGTCAACTCATCGTCTGCCATGTTGACCTCAATCCAGGTAGCGTTATGCTACCATAGAGACCATGAGCCAACCCGTGAAACTTTCTGACGCACTCGTTCTGGATGCCCGGCTTGCCGGGGAGACCGTGGAACGTTCCATCGCCGGGCAGGTGGAGTTCTGGGCGCGGCTGGGCCGTTCGGTCGAGTTGTTGCTCGAAGGACAGCAAGTATTGAAGCTGTGCCGCAGCGCGGCGCTTCAACCTCTTTCTTCCTGCCTTGCATCGGTGGACACGCCCACAGGCCGAAAGCGCGTGACTGCCTATCTGCAGAGTCAGCCGTTTCCTCACTATCAACCGCATCCCCAGAAACCCGGCTTGCTGGAGCGCATTGAAGAAAATGGCACCCGAACCCTGGGACATTTTGTGAATCGCCAGT